>NZ_RAPV01000001.1:5766483-6069982 GCF_003610295.1 Paraburkholderia sp. BL23I1N1 | reverse complement strand
GATACCCCGGCACGCGAGCGCGCACCACCGTCCGCGCGCCGGACTGCAATTGCAGCGTGACACCCGCGTCCTGTCCCTGAAAGATCACCTCCTGCACGACGGCATCATGGGCCGCAGCGCCATTCGGGATCGTTTCGTCGGCACGCAACAGACGGATCTGTTCAGGCCGCACCATGACGTCGACCGCGCCGTTGCCCATCGGCTCGCACAGCGGCAAATCACCGAGTTCGCAGTCGACGCGATTCTGCTTGACCACGCCCGGCAACAGCACCGCTTCACCGACGAACGACGCAAGCTCGCGCGTCACCGGACGGCGGTACAGCGTCTCCGGTGTCGCGGTCTGGATCAGCCGGCCGTTCCACAGCACCGCGACCTCATGGCCGAGCGACAGCGCTTCCGATTGATCGTGCGTGACGAGCACGGCAGTCGCGCCGGCTGCGGCCAAAGCACTGGCCACCGCCTGGCGCGTTTCGAGCCGCAATGCGGCGTCGAGCGACGAGAAGGGCTCATCGAGCATCACCAGGGTCGGCGAGGGGGCGAGTGCGCGAGCCAGTGCGACACGCTGCTGCTGGCCACCCGACAACTGCTGCGGCGCGCGCGCGCCGAAGTTCGCCGGCAAGCCGACAAGCTCCAGCAATTCGGCCACCCGATGACGCGCGCGGCGCTGCGTGCGCGGCAAGCCGAACACGATGTTGTCCGCCACGGAAAGATGCGGAAACAGCGCGCCTTCCTGCGGCACATAGCCGATGCGGCGCTGCTCGGATGGCACATGCAGGTTGTCGCCGGCCACGCGCCGGCCGTCGATCTCGACGCTGCCGCTATCCGCGCGTTCGAAGCCGCACAACAGGCGCAGCAAGGTGGTCTTGCCGCTGCCGGACGGTCCGAGCAGCGCGAGCAGTGTGCCGCGCTCGACGGAGAGATCGATGCCGTGCAGCACCGGATGGCCGTCGAACGATTTTTGCAGTCCGCGGATACGAAGTTCGCTCATGAAAATCCGATGGAAAAAGCAGGCGATGGCGCGCGGCGTTCAGCTGCGCTCGCCAAGTAACGCCGATTTGCCGAGCAACGCGAACAGGAGGCCGGAGGCGAACAGCGAGATGCCGGTGAGCAGTGCCGCATAGGGCGCTGCGGCGGCAAACGCCATCGTCGACGTGTCGGCCCAGACCTGGGTCGCAAGAGTTTGGGTGTCGATCGGGGAGAGCAGCAGCGTTGCGTTGAGCTCGGTGACGACCGAGATGAACACCATCGCCGCTGCCGCGCCGAGCCCTGGGCCCGCCAGCGGCAACACCACGCGAAACAGGGTCTGCGTCCAGGTCAGGCCGAGCGCGCGCGCCGTCTCTTCGAGACGCGGCTGCGCCTGCATGAACGCGGCGCGCACGCTCACCAGCGCGATCGGCATGAACAGCATCGCGTACGCGATCACCAGCAGCGTCGCGCTTTGATAAAGCGGTTGCAGCGCATGCACCGCGAGCGACACGATGGCCAGCGCGATTACCAACCCCGGTATGCCTTGCGCCAGAAACACGGTGCGTTCGAACAGCGTCGCGAAACGTGTCGGATAGCGCACCAGCAGGAACGCCAGCGGCACGACGAGCAGTGTGGTCAGCAGCGCGGCGGCGAGCCCGAAGCCGAGCGACGAGATCGTTGCGTTGAACAGCAGTTCGGGTGAGACGTCGGCTGGTGTGACGGCTGCCGCGCCCGGTTGTGTGAGCCAGTAGCCGATCATACCGAGCGGCACGCCGAGCGTGGCGATCGCCAGGGCGGCGAAGCCGGCGACGACGACCCAGCGCCATGCGCCGAGGTCGTAGCGCAACACTGCGCGACGTGTGCCGCGATCGACGCGTTCATAACGCGCCGCACCGCGCACGCGAAACTCGAATGCCAGTACAACCAGGCAGATGACGATCAGCAGGCACGCGAGCAGTGAAGCGCCGCCGCCGTCGAAACTGGTGCGGTATTCCGCGTAGATTTGCGTGGTGAAGGTTCGAAAGCGCAGCAGCGTAAACGCACCGAATTCGGACAGTACGCCCAGCGCCACCAGCAGCATGCCGCCGAGCAGTGCCGGACGCAGTTGCGGGAGCACGACGCGAATGAACGTGGTCCAGCGGTTGCAGCCGAGCGCGCGCGCGCTTTCTTCGAGCGCGGGGTCCATGCTGCGCAACGCCGCGGCCACGGGCAGATAGACGAGCGGGAAATACGCGGAACTCAGCACCAGTAACGCGCCGTTGAAGTCCTGCAGATCCAGGCTCAGCGACACCCACGCATAGCTTGAGATGAACGCCGGCATGGCGAGCGGCGCCGCAGCGAGCACCGCCCAGATTCGACGCCCCGGCAGATTCGTGCGTTCGACAAACCATGCGGCGGCCGTGCCGACGACAGCGCAGACGAGCGTTGTCGATACGGTGATCAGTACCGTATTGATGAGCAGTTCGCCGACGAGCGGACGGAAGATCAGATCAACCGCTTCGCCGATACCGAAGCTCGCGGCACGCCAGAAGGTAAACGCAATCGGCAGCAACACCAGCAAAGCGCTGAGTGCTGCTGCCGCAAACAACCCGCGCGGCGCGCGCGAACGGGCGCGCACCGGGGCGGGGGTTCCAGCCGGAGGCCCGGCTGACACGGCATCGCTCATTTACAGCAAACCTGCCTGGCGCAACAGCTTGCCGGCCTGGCTGTCGTCGCCGAGTTGCTGGATGGTCAGCGCCGGCGGGCTCAGTTCAGCGAGGGGCTTGAGGATCGGGGCCGGTGCCACGCCTGCATGCAGCGGATATTCGAACATGACGTGGCTGTTCGCCATCAGCTGCTGGGCGCGCTCGCTGACCAGATAGGCCAGAAACTTCTGCGCGCCATCCGTGTTGTGAGCCGACTTCAGCACCGCTGCGCCCGACACGTTCACCATCGCGCCGGCGTCGCCTTTGCCGAAGTGATAGATCGCGCTGCGGGTTTTCGCATCGCCGAGTTCGGCGTGCAGACGCGCCCAGTAGTAGTTGTTGATGATGCCGGTCGCGACGCCGCCGCGATTGACGGCTGCCACCACGCCTTCGTCGTCGTCGAAAATCTGCGCGTTGGCTTTCAGGCCCTTCAGCCATGCGACGGTTTGTGCTTCGCCCTTCAGCGCGAGCACGGCGCTCACCAGCGGCAGGAAGTCGCTGTCGCTCGGTGCGATGCCAACCTTGCCTTTCCATTCCGGCTTGGCGAGATCGAACAGCGACTGCGGCAGTTGCGATGTCTGCAGCTTGGTCGTGTTATAGGCCAGCACGCTTTCGCGCGCGGTCACGCCCACCCATGCGCCGGTCGGCGAGCTAAAGCGCGCCGGCACGGTGGCGAGCGTCGAGCCGTCCACCTTGTTCAACAGGCCTTTCTCTTCGAGCAGCATCAGCTCGGGCGAATTTTCCGTGAAGTACACGTCGGCGGGCGTTGCCGCGCCTTCCGCGACGATTTGCGCGGCCATTGCCGGGCCTTCGCCGTTGCGGATCTTCACCGAAATGCCCGACTGCTTTTCGAAGTCTTTGGCGAGCAGATTGACGACCTGTTCGTGCTGCGCGTTGTACAGCGTGATCGACGCGGCGTGCGCCGTCGACGGCACGGTCGCGAACGCAGCCAGCGTGAGGGCGGCAGCGCTGCTGACGAGGCGCAGGCGGGAGCCAAACCAGGAATGAGCCATGATCCTAAAATCCGTTGATGATGTTGTCGTTGGTCTTTGATGCGCCGCCATGCCTCGCGGCATGGTGGCTTCCTTCGCGGCTTGCCTTACGTCTCGAACAGGCCCGCGCCGATATACGAACCCGGTTTCGCGCCCGGCGGCACAGCGAACACCGCGCTGCCGACGTGCGTCGTGAACTGGTTCATCATGTCGAACTTCGCGAGTTTATCGTTGATCGGAATGAAGCCGGTACGCGGGTCGCTCTGGTGAGCCACAAAAATCAGCCCCGCGTCGTATTCGGTTTCCTGACGCCATGGCGGCCAGCGCTCGATATAGAAGTTCGTGCCGTCGTTGTACGAATAGGAACGGCGCAAAATCTGCGCACCGTTGTTGCTGGCCTGATTCGACAGACGCACGTGCGAGTTCTCCGGGATCACCGGATTGCCGTCCTTGTCTTCTTCCTTCAGGTCTACGGCGTCGAACTCGTTCTTCTTGCCGATCGGCGCGCCGCTGTATTTGTGACGGCCAAACACCTGTTCCTGGAAATCGACTTCGGTGTTGTCCCAGTGTTCCAGCGTAATGCGAATGCGCCGCACGACGGTGTAGGTGCCGCCTTCCATCCACGGCGCGTCGGCGGTGGCGCCGGCCCAGACGAATTCGTTCATCAACTGCGGCTTCGCGGTCGACGGATTGTTGGTGCCGTCCTTGAAACCCATCAGATTGCGCGGCGTCTGACCGCGCGGACCGGACAGGAAGCCGGACTGGCCCCAACGCATTGCCGCGACGCCGTAAGCGAGGCGCGACAGTTGACGCACCGCGTGAAACGCAACCTGCTGGTCGTTCGCGCAAGCCTGAATGAACAGGTCGCCGCCGGTCTTCTCGGCGATCAGCTGGTCGCCGTTGAAGCGCGGCAGGTCGACAAGCGCGGCCGGGCGGCGCGCGGCCAGCCCGTAGCGGTCCTTACCTTCATGCGTGAAGAGGCCGGGGCCGAAGCCGAAGGTGATCGTCAGGCCGCAGGGGCCGAGGCCGAGCACGTCGCCGGAATCGGGTGCGGCTTTGTTATTGCCCGTGTCGCCTGTGGGCAGCGGTGCGGCCGTGGCGCCTTGCGCCAGGCGCGCGGCAGCGTCGGTCCAGGCACGCAGCAGGGCGATCACGTCGTCGCGTTTGTCGGTCGTCAGATCGAGCGCGGCCACGTACGTGTGACTTTGCTGCGGTGTAACGACGCCGCCTTGATGCAAGCCGTAGAACGGCTCGACCGCCATCTGCGGGTCGGCGTTGTGCGCCGGCGTCTTGCCGAGCGCGGCCTGGGCGGCGGCGGTCGCACCAAGGCTCGCGCCCGCTGCGACCGCCGCACTGCCGGCCTTCAGAAGACCGCGCCGTGAGGGCCGCGGGGGTTGATCGATTGCCATGGTTACTTCACCTTCTTGTGGCCGTGGGGTGTGCAGGAAGCGCCTTCGGCCTGGGGGCCAGATTTGCGCGCCTGGTTTTTACTTCGCAAGGACCAGCGTGTTTACGTCGTCTTGCACGTAATAGAAGCCGTCGCCTTCGGGTGTCATCGCAAGACCGAAGAGGTCGCCGTTGCCCGGGGGCGATTGCGCCTTGTCGGTATCGATCCAGCGCGCGTAGATCTGCTTGCCGCTGGCAGGGTCGATCTCGACGATCTGGCCGTTCAGTGCGTTGGTGACGAGCAGGTGGCCGTTCGGTGCGGTGACCATGGCGAGCGGGCGATGCAGCAGGCCGTCGGCGGTCAGTTGGCGACCCACACCCGCGCTCGTGTCGCGCGTCATCGGATCGTCGATTTCGGTGATGCGGTTGCCGATTGCGTCGGACACGTACAGCAGTTTCTGATCGCCCGAGAGCGCGAGGCCGGTCGGACCGACGAGGAACACGCCCTTGTCCGCTTGCGCGCCAAAGCCGCTGCCGATCACGGTTTCCTTCTTCACGACCGGCGGCTTACCGGTCGGCACGTCCAGGTCCAGACGCAGCACGGTGGCCTGCTTGAACACCGGCGGATTGCCGTTCGCACCGCCCACGCCGAAGCCGGCGTTGCTGACGAACAGCGTCGCGCTCGTGCCGTTGTCGACGACCGCCAGGTTGCCCCACGGATCGTTGATGTTCGGGCTGTTGATGGTCGACGCGATCTTGCCGTTCGGATCGATCACGATCAGGCAGCCGGCACCCTTGGTGCCGGTGGTGCCGTCATTGCTCGGCGTGCTGCCGACGATCACATAACCCGACTTGAGCATCGTCATCGCGGTCGAGAGGCCGATGCCGCCCGGGCATTCCTTCAGATCGCGCGGCACCGTCGCGAACACCGTCATCTGTTTGGTGTCCGGATGATAATTGATGATCGTGCTGCCGGTGCCTTGCAGATTGGTCGAGTTATTGAAGTTGCCGACCAGCACGTCACCCTTTTTGACGGTGCCTGCCGTGACCGGCGCGACCACCACCGCATACGGATTCTGGTCGCCGTTTTCCGGCACGGTGTTGATCAGCGTGGTGTGATGCTTGACGGTCTCGAGGAAACCTTGCGGGTCGGCGTGCGCGACGCCGGCCGTCGCGAATGCGGCGGCGCTGACGGTTGCGGCAATCAGGGCCCGCGCGGCGCGCGGCGAAATGGAGCGCGTGGGGTTGTTCATGAATGAGCCTCCGTGCCTGCGCACAAAGCGGTAGTTGCGGTCATGATCGAAAGCATGGGATTCGATTTATCTTGAGCGTGCAGATTTGCGTACGAGTGTGCTGTTGGTGTCATGGCGAACGGCATCAGAACGTGATGTTGGTCCGCACGCCGATGACGAACGTGTTGCGCAGCGGTTGCGTCGGATCGCTCGGGTTCTGGCCGGCGCCGGCATTGAACGTGTATTGCGCATCGGCTTGCAGTTGCCACCACGGGTTGACCTGATACTGGTAGGTCGCTTCGAGCGTGGTTTCGCTGGTGCGCACGCCGTAGGGGCCACCGCTGAATGCCCGGTTATCCTGATCGAGACCATTCACGTGGTTGCCGATCTTGATGTACGTGAGCGCGATACCGGCGCTGTCGTTGTCGCGGCCGGCGAACGGCGCTTTCATCACGATGCCGAGGTTGGCGGCGAGGCTCACCAGGTTGCGGTCGCCCGGCGCGCCCATCACACGCGCGAAGACATTGAGGCTGCGTGGCTCGTCCGGATCCGGGCGCCAGATCATCTGGTCGGCGACCGCGTAAAGGCTGTAGTCGCCGCGATGATTCTGCGCAACGCCGGTACTCGCCGGGTTCGCAAGCGAGAGACCGGTGTTGTCGAAACGCTGGTCAGCAAAGCTGCCGTTGTTGTACCAGACGCCGACTTTGTAGGTGCCCGGCAAACCGCCGCCGCCCGCACCGACCATTTCGCCGTCGGCCGGCTGGTTGATCGCGTACTGCAGCTCGCCGATGAACAGTGTGCCGTTGTGCAGGTTGAAGTTGGTCCCGCTCAGGTTGTTCGGGTTGTTGCCAAGCGGATCGCCATCGAACACACCCGCGAGCGCCGTCAACGAAGGCGTGATCTGGCCGCGCACACGCACGCCGAGGTCGGCCAGCGGATAAGCGGGACCGCCGGAGGGCATGTCGTAGGACGGCAGGGCAGGCCAGCCGAACATCGTATTCACGAACAGCGCCGAGTTTCGTGCTGGCGATGAATTCCTGGTCGATACTTTGCTGACCAATTTTGACGTCGATGCGCTTGTTCAGGAACGATTGCTGATACCACAGTTCCCACAGGCGGGTGGTATCCTGGGCTTCGATACCGCTCGCCGTATTCAGCGTGCCCAGCTTGTTGGCGCTGAGATTGGCGCCGTGGATCTGCAAGGCGCTGACGTTGAACAGGCCGCCCGGCAAACCGAACGCCTTTTGCGTGTCCATTTGCACGGTCGCTGTTGTCAGGCCGTCGTAGTCAGCGCCGCGCGCCAGACCGCCACGAACGTTGGCGAGCACTTCGCTGGTTTCGGTGAGCGCGAAAGTCACGCCATACTTGCCGAGCCACGGACGCAGGCCGCCGATGTCGCCGAGCATGGTCGGGCGATTCCAGAAGCCGGTCCATTGATTCGTTTGCGTCGCCTTGATGTTCAGGTCGGCTTCCGGCGCTTCCGGTGTGGCATCGGGATTGGCGTCGGCCATGGCTGCGCCGGCGGTCAAGGAGGCCCAGGCGAAAGCCGTGCAGAGCGCGGTGCGCCGCATGGAAGGCAAGCGCGAACGACGCACGGCGCGGGCAGCGGAGTCGCGAAGCGAAGGTGCCCGGCCCGCGAATTCAGTTGATTGGGCGAACTTCATCGAAATCCTTATTTGTGTTGTATCGACTCATCTAACGATCGCAGCATGACGTTGTCGTGTGCCTGCGATTTGCCGCATCGGTTCGCGACGCCAGATGCAGCAGATGGCGAGATCGTACGCATGCGGAATGGGTGCGTCAACACAAATGAGAACGATTCGTATCAATATTTCCAATGTGTAATTTTGAGTTTTACGTACTGCCGCTAAAGGTTGTTTGAGTGAAAGTTAAATGGAATTAAAACGTAATGTTTTGGCATGAATGTGGTCATATCGAACCGGTCCCGGTGAGTGGTGTCGAAGGGCACGAGTACCCCGAAAGGCCAATGTCAGGAGATAGAGATGAACAAACGCATCCTTTTGCTTTCGTTGCTGGCGAGCGCCGGTTTGCTGGTGAGCGGCGTATCGAACGCGCAACTGAATCTGAAGCAGTTCGGCATAGGCGGCGGCAATAGTTCGGCGGATGCAGGCGCGACGGCTTCGTCGGGCGGCGTATCGCAGTTGTTGCAGACCTACGTGGGCGCGAACCAGCAGGTGCTGAGCGGCCAATCGAGTCTTGCATCGGCAATGGGCATGACGAGCGCCGCGGGGCAGGCGCAGCAAGCGGCGGGATTGCTGAGCGGCGGAACGCCCTCGGTAAGTCAGTTGACACAGGTGGGCAGCACGCAGCAGTCGTTATCGCAGTCGTTGACCCAGGCATTCGCGAGCCGCGCGAGTGGCGGCGCGTCGGCAACGCCGGTGAACAAGCAGGCGTTCACGGATGGATTGTCCTCGTTGGGGAAGGGCGTGAGCCAGTATTCGAGTTTGCAGTCGGGGCTGGGCAGTCTCGGCCAGATGAATCCGTCGTCGCTGTTGCAGGCGGGGATGAATCCGCAGACGGCGCAGAGCGCGTCCTATATCGCGCAATCGGCGCCCGGCCAGTTGCAATCGTTGATGTCGACGCTGAGCTCGGCAGTACAGTTCGCGTCGAGTCATGGAATCAGCGTGCCGTCGATCGCGACCGCGGCGTTGAAGGGTGGGCAGTAATGAGCGCTTTCTGAAGGTGGTGCCGCCTCGCAATGGGGCGGCGCCAATAGACCCAATATCGGTCACTACGCAAACAAGAAAGACCCGCGTGCTGGGCGGGCAACAAAAGCAGCTATGATCGTCTTCCGATGCCGCGCCGTTGCGCGAAGCCCTTGAGTGCCCAGCCCCCAAACCAAACCGGGACGACACCGATGCCACACACCGTGAATCTGGATAATTACTTCACCCGCATAGGCTACGAAGGGCCCCGCGCGGCGACGCTGGAAGTCCTCCAGGAAATCCATCAGCTGCACCCCCGATCGATCCCCTTCGAGAATCTGAATCCGCTCACGCGCCGCGCGGTAAAACTCGATCTCGAATCAGTCGAACACAAGCTGATCACGCAAAAACGCGGCGGCTACTGCTTCGAACAGAACGCACTCTTCGCGAACGTCCTGACGCAGTTGGGCTTCAACGTAACGCCCCTGATCGGGCGAGTCTTGTGGGGCCGCGAATCCGGCACAATCCCTCCTCGCACGCACATGGTCTTGCGTGTCGACATTAAAAACGAAGCATGGATTGCCGACGTCGGGTTCGGCAGCGTGACGCTAACGGCACCGCTGCGCCTGATCGCCGGCACCGCGAAGCACACGCAACTCGGCACGTTCCGTCTGGCCGACGCATCGCACGGGGCGTTCTACCTCGAAGTGCAATCGCGCGACGAAACCTGGGCTCGCATCTACCGTTTCGACTTGCACCCGGTCGAATGGATCGACTATGAGACCTCGAACTGGTACACCTCGACCGCACCGGATTCCATCTTCCTGAACAACCTGATTGTCTGCCGGGTTCTGTCGGAATCGCGCCTCACGTTGCTGAACGATCAACTGAATGAACGCTCGGCGGATGGTCAGGTTATCGGCGAGCGCCAACTGAAGACCGCGGACGAACTCGCAACCTGCCTGCGCGATCAATTCGGTCTGAACACGGGCGACATCGATATGGCAGACGTGTTCTGGCGCGTGCGCTCACCCGCGGCGGCTTCCGCCTGAGACCAAAGCGTGACACGTACCTACAACCGCCAACGACTAGAAACGAGCGCCACGACCCGACTATGATCACACGCCTCATCCTGCAAACGGTGGTCTGGCTGGCATGCATGGGCGCACTGCTGTTCGGCGCCGCGGGTACGTTCGCCTGGCCGGCGGGGTGGTGGTATCTGATCGAGACAGGCGGGCTGAGTTTATGGGTCGGTTTCTGGCTGGCTCGCCACGATCCCGGTCTGCTTGCCGAACGTCTCGCGCCAATCATTCAGGCGCAACAGAGCCGTTGGGACCGCTTCTTTATGGTGGGTGTGGCGGTGATGTGGTGCGCCTGGCTCGTCCTGATGGCACTCGACGCTATGCGCTATCGCTGGTCGGCGCCGTTGCCGGTCTGGCTGGTGAGCCTCGGCTCGCTCTGCATCTTCCTGTGTATTTTCATGTGCCTGATCGTCTTCCGGGCCAATAGCTATGCCGCGCCGGTCGTGAAGATTCAGGCGAGCCGCGGCCATAAAGTCATCGATACCGGCCCGTATGCCCTCGTTCGCCATCCGATGTACTCGGCCGCATTGCTGATGTTCGTCGGCACGCCTTTGCTGCTTGGCTCATGGTGGGGGCTCGCCTGCGTGCCGCTGCTGGTGATCGGCATCGGCTGGCGCGCGGTACGCGAGGAGCGCGTCCTCGCCGCGCAACTCGACGGCTATACCGACTACACCTCACGCGTACGTTATCGCTTCGTGCCGTTCATCTGGTAGGGCGCGCAATGCGCCAACTCGATGCGCGTCGACGCTTCACGCACCAACCTGTCTAGACAAAACGCACCACGCTGATGCGTCCGGATTCGACCGGCGCGTTGCCTTTGCACTTTCAAGACTCCCTTAAAAGCCTTGCTGCGCCGCATCTTATAGGGGCTTACCCGATGATTCCCGCGATTTTGAACAAATCCTCTTGCGAGGGCTTTTTGACTGATGCAGACTTGTCTATACAAATCCGGTGTCAGTTAAACAACCCGCCTCGACGGTTTCCTCAATCCAAGGAGTTTCGACGTGAAAGTGAAGCGCACGACGTTAGCAAAAGCATTGATGGGCGCCGTTCTCGGCGCCGCGACAATTTTCGCGGCACCGGTGCAGGCTAAAGACTGGAAGTCGGTGACGATCGCGCTGGAAGGCGGTTACGCACCGTGGAACCTGACCTTGCCGGGCGGCAAGCTGGGCGGCTTCGAACCTGAACTGGTCGCTAATCTGTGCGAGCGCATCAAGCTGCAGTGCAACCTGGTTGCACAAGACTGGGACGGTATGATCCCAGGCCTGCAAGCGGGCAAGTTCGACGTGCTGATGGACGCGATCTCGATCACGCCGGAGCGCGAAAAAATCATCGCGTTCTCGAAGCCGTACGCCGCCACGCCGGCCACGTTCGCCGTGACTGACGTGAAAGTGCTGCCCAAGGCCGTGCCGACCGCGGCCGTCGTCAAGCTGTCGGGCGATCCGAAAACCGATCAACCCACCGTCGACGTATTGCGCAAGCAGCTGAAGGGCAAGACCATTGGCATTCAGTCGGGCACGGTCTACACCAAATTCATCAACGACAGTTTCAAGGACGTCGCCACGATCCGCGTCTACAAAACCTCGCCTGAGCGCGACCTCGATCTGGCTAACGGCCGTATCGACGCCTCGTTCGACGACGTGACCTATTACGCCGCCAACATCGACAAGAAAAATGCCACGTCGGTCTTTCTGGCCGGCCCGAAGATCGGCGGCCCGATCTGGGGTCCGGGTGAAGGCATCGCATTCCGCAAGCAGGACGCCGACCTGAAAGCGAAGTTCGATACCGCGCTGAGTGCCGCGATTGCCGATGGCACCGTCAGGAAACTCTCCACCAAGTGGTTCAACACCGACGTCACGCCTTGATTCGCCTGAGCGTTCAGCTGTAACGGCCCCGCGCGGCGTCACGCCGCGCAGGCCGGCGGTTCGATCCGCCGTCATGGATGAGGGATAGGGAATGGCTCTGATAGAGATGCTCGGCTTCGGGCCGGAAGGCTGGGGCGGCGTATTGCTGCTCGCGGCATTGATGACGGTCGTGCTCACGCTGGCCGCGCTCGCAGTCGGCGCAGTGTTCGGCGCGCTGATCGCGGCGGCCAAGCTGTCGCGATATCGCACGCTGCGCGTGATCGGCGATGTGTACACCACCGTGTTTCGCGGCGTGCCTGAACTGCTCGTCATCTATCTGTTCTATTTTGGCGGCTCGACGCTCGTGACCACGATCGGTCAATGGTTCGGCGCAGAAGGCTTTGTCGGCGTGCCGCCGTTCGTGATCGGCGCGCTCGCCGTCGGGATGATTTCCGGCGCGTATCAGGCCGAGGTGTATCGCTCGGCGGTGCTCGCGGTTTCGCGCGGCGAACTCGAAGCGGCGCGTTCGATCGGCATGCCCACCATGACCATGGCGCGCCGCATTCTTATTCCGCAAGTGTTGCGTTTTGCGTTGCCGGGCATCGGCAACGTCTGGCAATTGAGCCTGAAAGACTCGGCGCTGATTTCCGTCACGGGGCTCGCCGAACTGCTGCGCGCCAGCCAGGTGGCGGCAGGTTCGACGCATCAGTACTTCACGTTCTTCGTGGTGGGCGGCGCGCTGTATCTGCTGATGACCAGCATCTCGAACCGGATCTTCAACCGCGCCGAAGCGCGCGTGGGCCGATCCTTCAAGCGCAACTTCGCGCGCAACTGACGAGGACCGGACATCATGCATTTCGACTTCGATTTCCTGCTCGACACGCTGCGGCAACTGCTCGCGGCCGTGCCGACCACGCTCGGGCTGTTCTTCTGCTCGTTGATTCTGGGCGGCCTGCTTTCGCTCGTGATCGTCACGATGCGCGTATCGCCGCACTGGCTGCCGAATCGCTTCGCCCGCGCTTATATCCTCGTGTTCCGCGGCTCGCCGCTGTTGATCCAGATGTTCCTCGTCTACTACGGCATGGGCCAGTTCGGCGTGATTCGCGAGAGCTTCCTGTGGCCGGTGTTGCGCGAACCGTACATGTGCGCGGTTTTATCCCTGGCGCTGTGCACCGCCGGATATACCGCCGAGATTATCCGCGGCGGGTTGATGGCCGTGCCGGTCGGTCAGATCGAAGCGGGCTATTCGATCGGCTTGTCGGGTTTCGCACTGCTGCGCCGTGTGATCGGTCCGATTGCCTTGCGTCAGTGTCTGCCCGCGTACTCGACCGAGGCCGTGCTACTCGTCAAATCCACCGCGCTCGCCAGTCTTGTCACCGTGTGGGAAGTGACGGGCGTCGCGCAGCAGATCATTCAGCAAACGTATCGCACCACTGAAGTATTCATCTGCGCCGCGCTGATCTACCTGTTCCTGAATTTCGTCATCGTGCGTTTGCTCGGCTTCCTCGAGACGCGTCTGTCGCGCCACCTGCGTGCGGCGCCCACGCAAAGCTCGCCGAAGCGGCCGGTTTCGACCACGACCGAAGCACGCCGCGCCGCACCCTGAACGATCGCACCATTTTCAGAATCTGGAGAACTCCATGAACGCTACCGCACCTGTTGCACTGTCGGTCAAGAACATTCACAAATCGTTCGGCGACCACCACGTGCTCAAAGGCATTTCGCTCGACGCCCATCAAGGCGACGTGATTTCGATTCTTGGCGCGAGCGGCTCCGGCAAGAGCACGTTCCTGCGTTGCCTGAATCTGCTCGAAACGCCCGATGACGGCTCGGTGGCGCTCGGCGGCGAAGAGCTGAAAATGAAGCGGCGCGGCGACGGCAAGCTGCAACCGAGCGACCGCCGTCAGGTAGACCGGGTGCGCTCGCAACTCGGCATGGTGTTTCAGAACTTCAACCTGTGGTCGCATATGACCGTGCTGGAGAATCTGATCGAAGGGCCGATGCGCGTACAGAAGCGCAGCCGCGCTGAATCGGTTGAAGAAGCAGAAGCGCTGCTCGCGAAAGTCGGCCTCGCGGAGAAACGCGGTCACTATCCGGCGCATTTGTCCGGTGGTCAGCAGCAGCGTGTGGCGATCGCCCGCGCTTTGGCGATGCATCCGAAGGTGATGCTGTTCGACGAACCGACTTCGGCGCTCGACCCTGAGCTGGTTGGCGAAGTGCTGCGCGTGATGCGCTCGCTTGCCGAAGAGGGCCGCACAATGCTGGTGGTCACGCACGAGATGGGTTTCGCGCGTCATGTGTCGAATCGCGTGATGTTCCTGCATCAAGGTCAGGTCGAAGCCGACGGCACGCCGGACGAAGTATTCGTCGAATGCAAGTCGGACCGTTTCCGTCAATTCGTGTCGAGCCACCAGGATCGCACGACTAACTAATCGACCTGCAATAGCGGCTCGACCATCTCGTCATTTCACCGGGCAGAGCACTATCATGACCGTCATCCGTTCCGATCGTTCTCTCAACTGGCAGCAGGTCGCAGCGGTTGCCGCTGGCGAGCCGCTTGAGCTTTCCGCCGATGCGCGTGCACGGATCGCCGCGTCGCGCGAACTGGTCGAGCAGATCGTCGCGCGCGGTATTCGCGCTTATGGCGTGAATACAGGCGTCGGCGCATTGTGCGACGTCATCGTCTCGCCTTCCGAGCAGCACACGCTGTCGCGCAACATTCTGATGAGCCATGCCGTCGGCGTTGGCGTGCCGCTCGGTAGCGCTGAAACACGCGCGATCATGGTGGCGGCCGTCAACAACTACGCACACGGACATTCGGGGATTCGTCTTGAAGTCGCCGACCGGCTCGTTGCGTTGATCAACGCAGATTGCCTGCCCGAAGTGCCGGCGTTCGGCTCGGTCGGTTATCTGAGCCATATGGCGCATATTGCGCTGGTATGCATCGGCGAAGGCCATGTGCGCTATCGCGGCGAACGGCTCAAAGGGCGCGACGCGTTGCAGATGCTCGGGCTCGAACCGCTGGTGCTCCAGGCCAAGGAAGGCCTGAGCCTCGTCAACGGCACGCCGTGCGTGACAGGTCTCGCGGCGTTGGCATTGGCCCGCGCCGAGCGCCTGCTCGACTGGACCGACATGGTCGCCGCGATGAGCTTCGAGAATCTGCGCGGTCAGCTCGCCGCGTTCGATGCTGAATCGCTGGCATTGCGCTTCTCGCCCGGCCTGAGCCTTGTCGGCGAACGGATGCGCCTGGCGCTCGCCGACAGCGGCATCCTCGCTGCGGTGGCCGGCCAGCGCACGCAAGACCCGTTGAGCTTGCGGACCATTCCGCACGTGCACGGTGCCGCGCGCGACGTGCTGGCCGCGACCGCCGAGGTGCTCAATCGCGAGCTCGCATCGATTACCGACAACCCGATCGTCGCCGGCACGCCGGAGAATCCACGTGTCTATTCGCAGGCGCATGCAGTGGGGGCGTCGATCGCATTGGCAATGGACAGCCTCGCCACCGCGATCGCACAAGTTGCTGCGATGGCCGAGCGGCGTCTGGATCGTCTGGTCAATCCGCTCGTGAGCGGTTTGCCGGCGTTTCTCGCGGAGCCGGGCGGCACCTGTTCCGGCTTCATGATCGCGCAGTACACCGCGGCCTCGCTGGTGGCGCAGAACCGGCGCCTTGCGATGCCCGCGAGTCTCGACGGCGGCATCACGTCTGGCCTGCAGGAAGACCATCTGTGCCACGCCACGCCCGCCGCGCTGAAAGCGCTGGAGATCGTCGACAACGCCGGGCGTATCGTCGCGATCGAATTGCTGGCGGCGGCCCAGGCCTATGACCTGCAAAGCATCGACGCGCCGCGCGCACCGCACACTGACTCGCTGTGGCAACTTGTACGCCGCGCCGTGCCGACTTATCGCGACGACCGGCCGCTCGCGGACGACATGTCGATTGCGTTTCGTCTGATCGCCGACGGAATGCCGCCGCCGCTGCCAAACCCGGGTAATATTCGGCCCGGGCCGGATGCTTCAATCGGCGGCGCGGGTCTTGCCGAATTGGCGAGCGTGACGAGCGTTGCCGCGGCGGCCAAGCTCGGTACCGATTCGGCGGCCAACGATGGCCGGGCGACGGCCCACGCGAGTTAAGGGACTCGGGTGTAGCGTTGGAGTTGATGGAACCGGATTGATGGAACGGTATTGATGGAGACAGAGCCGGTAAACGGGCTTACCCGCCGGTGAACCGGCGCGAATGTGGACGATCCGTGCACCACCCGTGCACCCCGCGTACCACCCACGAGGTCGACGTGAACACTATTACAAACGCGCAAACCGTAGACACGCAGGACCGTCCTGGCCTTACCCAGGAGACACCCGCCAAGGCGATGCCCGCCTATGAGCAGATCAAGCGCTACGTGATCAGGCGCATCAGCGAAGGGCACTGGAAGCCCGGCGGCCTGATCCCATCCGAGACGGAATTGGTCAAGGAATTTGGCGTTGCGCGCATGACAGTATCGCGCGCGCTGCGTGAACTCACCACCGAACGCGTGCTGACGCGGGTGCAAGGTTCCGGCACGTTCGTCGCGCCGCGGCGCTACGAATCGACAGTGCTGGAAATCCGCAATATTGCCGACGAAATCGCCGCGCGCGGCCACCGCCATTCAGCGCGCGTCCTGACGCTCGAACCCAGCGACGATCCGCACGCGCTCGAATCGCTCGGTCTCGCCAGCGGCCCGGCTTTTCACTCGTGCATCGTGCACAGCGAAGAGGGTGAGCCGATCCAGTACGAAGACCGCTACGTCAATCCGAAGGTGTTCCCCGACTACCTGCAACAGGACTTCACCGTCGAGACGCCGAATCACTACATGGTGCGGCTCGCACCGATCCAGCGCGCTGAGTTTCGCATTTATGCGCAGAAGCCCGACGCGTATGTCCGGCGGCATCTGACGATGGAGATCGGCGAACCCTGCTTGCAGCTATGGCGCCGCACGTGGGTGGGCGACGATGTGGCGACGTCGGTGCAGTTGTGGCATCCGGCCTCGCGTTTTCATCTGGCCGGCAACGTCTGAGCGGCAAGCCCCGCGGGTAAGACGCCGGTAAGACGCCGGCGAGGGCGCGGCGTGCGCGTCGCTAGCCCTGGCGCTGCGACAGATCCGGCGTGAAGCGGCAACCCAGTCGATAGCGCGAGCCCGGATGCACGAAACGCGCGAACGTGACCGCAACGCCGCTCGTCCATGTGCGGCGCATCAGCGTCAGGCACGGCTCGTCGGCGCGAATTTCCAGTAACTCGGCTTCGGCGCGCGTCGGCAGGCCCGCGTCGACGACATGCTCGACGTCGTGCGCCGGGACGGTCACGTACAGATACTCGGACGGCCGCGTCGTGGAGAAATCCTGCTTCAGAAAGTCAGGTGCGGTTGCCGGATTGACGTAGCGGTCTTCGAGTTGCACCGGCAAACCGTTCTCGCGATGCACGCAAATCACATGAAATACGGAAGCGCCAGGCGCGAGCCCTAAGGCGTTCGACACCGTCACCGGCGCGGTTTCGCGTTGTGAAAGGACCGTGTCATAGCTGTATTCGTGACCCCGTGAGCGGATCTCGTCGCCGATATGGGCGATCATCAGCAGGGTGGATTGCGGCTTGCTTTGCGCGACGAAGGTGCCGACGCCCGACACACGGGTGACGAGGCCTTCATCGGCGAGTTCGCGCAGCGCGCGGTTCGCCGTCATGCGTGACACGCCGAGCGTCGCGACCAGCTCCAGCTCGGACGGCAGACGCTCGCCCGCCTGCCGCCCGCCCGATTCGATGATCTGGCGGATGTGGTTCTTGACCTGTTCGTAGCGGGCGGCCGGTGCCTCGGTGGTCACGCGCGCGGTTTTCATTGCGGCTCTACATCGTCAGGACCGCGCGCCCAGAACGCATTGCGGTCGAAATAGTTTTGCAGGAACTGCCGCAAACGTGGCTGCCCCGCATCGTGAAAGACTTCGCGCGGCTTGCCTTGCACCGCGATGCGTCCCTGGTCGATGAACATGACCTTGTCGGCGACCTGTGCGGCAAAGCCCATTTCGTGCGTGACCACGGCCATCGTCATGCCGTCGCGCGCAAGCTGCTTCATCACTTGCAATACTTCGCCGACCAGCTCGGGATCGAGCGCCGAGGTCGGCTCGTCGAACAGCATGATGTGCGGCTCCATCGCCAGCGCGCGGGCGATGGCCACGCGCTGCTGCTGGCCGCCCGAGAGTTTCGACGGGTAGGCGTCGCCTTTGTGCGCGAGGCCCACGGTTTCAAGCATCGCATTGGCGCGGCGGCGCGCTTCGTCACCCGACAGATGGCGCACGCGCAGCAAGGCTTCCATCACATTGCCGAGCGCCGTCATGTGCGGCCACAGATTGAATTGCTGAAACACCATGCCGACGTTGCGCCGCACGCGATTGATCTCGCCCTGCGTCGCTCGCACGCGTTTTCCATTGCGCTCGCTATAGCCGAGCAGTTCGCCTTCGATACGCACGTCGCCCTGATCGTAAGTTTCGAGCGCGGCGAGGCAGCGCAATAGCGTGCTCTTGCCCGAGCCCGACGGGCCGATGATGCAGACCACTTCGGAGCGGGCGATCTCGAGATCGATGCCGCGCAGCACTTCGACTTCGCCGAATCGTTTCTTCAGGTCGCGTACTTCGATCAGCGGCGCACCGGGCGGCGTACCGAAGGCGGCGGCGGACGCGGAGGAGGGCATGTCGGCGATGGCGTTCATAAGGTGGTCTGGATTTCCGTTCATGCCATGAAGCGCGCGATGCGGGTTTCGGCCCACATGCCCACACGCGAGGTCAGTTCAACCAGAGCGAGATAGCACACGCACAGCACCAGCAGCGTTTCGACGAAAGCGAAGGTGGCCGATCCGATGCCGGTCAGCACGAACGTGAGTTCGGGGACGGTGACGATCGACAGCACCGCGGTTTCCTTGCTCAGCACGATAATCAGATTGGTCAGCGCGGGCACGATCAGCACCAGCATTTGCGGGACCTGAATGCGCAAGACAGCTTGCCAGCGAGTGAGTCCGAGACAGGAGGCCGCTTCGAGATGGCCCGGCGGCACCGATTGAAAGCCTGAGCGGAATGCTTCCGCGAAATACGCACTGCCGTAGAGGCCCAGGCCGAGCACACCGGCCGTCATCGGTTCGAGCGTGAGGCCGATGGAAGGGCCGCCGTAGTACAGCAAAAACAGTTGCACCAGAAATGGCGTGCCGCGGAATAGTTCGATATAGACGCGCAAACCGCCGCGCACCCAGCGTCCGCAAAAGAGCTGCAGCACGGCGATCAGAAAGCCGATCAGGATGCCGATCGCCACGCCCGCGATCCAGGTGCCGAGGGTAGTCGCGAGACCGGCGGCAATCGGCTGCAGATTGTGGGTGATGACAGTGGGGTCGAGCGTTTGCATGGCTTATTCGATCTCGAGCTCAGGGTTGCTCAGGCGTGCTGCAAACGATATTCTGCGGCATGCGCGACGAGCGCGAGGCTGCCGCAGATCACGAAGTAAATCAACCCGGCGGCGAGGTAGGCTTCGAGCGGCCGATATGTACTCGCCGCAATATTCTGCGCGGTGCGTGTCAACTCGGCCACCCCTACCACCGAGATCAGCGACGAAGCCTTGATCAGCAGCACCATTTCATTGACGAGCGAGGGCAGCGTCAACTGGAACGCTTGTGGCACCAGAATGCGGCGCAGCATATCGAACGGTGAAAGCCCGAGCATGCGTGCGGCTTCGAGATGACCCGGCGGAATGCTGAGGAAACCGCCGCGCAGAATCTCGGCGATATAGGAAGCGGAACACAGCGACACGGCGCTGAGCGCCGCGACGATGGGCGATACGTTAATGCCGGCGAACGGCAGCAGGTAGTACACCAGCAGCAATTGCACCAGCATCGGCACGCCGCGAAAGAAGAACACGTAAGCGCCGCCGAACATGCGCGCGGCGCGCTTCGGCGAGAGGCGCGCGGCACACACGCCGATCGCGACGAAGAAACCGATCAGGAGACCGGTCAGCGAAATGCCGACGGTGGCGAGCGCCGCATGCAGCAGCAGCGGCAAACCCTGGACGAAGACGGTTGTGCTGAACATAAGCGTCGCACTCGCTAGAACGGAGAGGGCGATGCGGCTCGTCGAAGAGCGCGCATCGCGTACACCAGGAACACGTGTTGCGGCACATCAAGCCATCAATGCATTAGTAGTTCGGCGCCGGCATCGTAGTCGGCGCATCCATTGCGACGCCGAACCACTTTTTCTGCAAGGTCGCGAGACGCCCGTCGCTGTGCATTTTCACGAGCGCCGCGTCGAAGGCGTCGGCGAGCGGCTTGCTATCCGCGTCTTTACGCAGGCAGTAAGCAAAGTACACTTTCGCGCCGAACGGCGGCTGCACGACGGCGAAGGTTTCGGGGCGTTGCTTGGCGACGTACGCGATGTTGGTCATCGAGTTCGCGACCGCCGCAATGCGGCCGGCGGCGAGGTCGGCGTAGGCCTGATTGTTGTCGACGTATTCGCGGATTTCAGGCGGCTTCGGCAAGGTGGCGACATAGGTCTTCAACTGGTCGAGCTGGGCCGAGCCTTTGCCCGCGCCCACAGTCTTGCCGGCGATATCCGACGATTGCTTGACGGAGGCGTCGTTGGCGCGCTTGAGCAGGGCGTCGGTGGCGTCCGCGATCGGCAGGGTGTACGTGTAGCGTTCCATGCGCGCCTTGGTGACCGTCAGCGGGCCGCCCACCATGTCGAACTTGCCGGCTTCGAGACCCGGCAGCACGCTCGGCCACGGCAAATCGATGAAGCGTACCTTCACGCCCATTTCCTTGCCGACCTCGGCGAACAGATCCTTATTGAAGCCGGCCTGCTGGCCGTTTTCAAGGAAGTCGAAGGGGGCGAACTGCATCTCGGTGCCGACTACCAGTTCACCGGCTTTCTTCACTTTGGCGAGCTGGTCTTCCGCGTGGGCGGTGACGCTTGCCGCGCACAACGCCAGCATGATCAAACGACACTTCCAGCCTGCAAGGATGCTCATGGGATTCTCCGGTTGGCAAAGCGGTCTCGTGCGAAAGCGGTTCGTCAGCGGGCCTTGCGCGAGTTATGC
The DNA here is from genome assembly GCF_003610295.1 of Paraburkholderia sp. BL23I1N1. Classification (NCBI taxonomy): domain Bacteria; kingdom Pseudomonadati; phylum Pseudomonadota; class Betaproteobacteria; order Burkholderiales; family Burkholderiaceae; genus Paraburkholderia; species Paraburkholderia sp. BL23I1N1. The sequence goes on along the minus strand of NZ_RAPV01000001.1, from coordinate 6,049,038 downwards.
GAGGCAGTATATACCGCAGTTTCCGTGCAAAATAAATATTCGCGTGACTAGAGAAAAGCCCTTACGTGAAGCTCCGAGAAGGAACTTGCGGGTGTGCTTTTGGCGGTATATACAACGAGAATGGTTGGGGCGTGCGAGCTTGTCACGCGTGCTTCGCAAGCCGGTTCGCAAGCCGGTTCGCATGCCTCTTTCATCAGTTGAATTGGTCCGCCTTCCAGGGAGCAGCGCAATGCCCGTGACCCGCATTCCGATCATCGATCTTGCCGGCGTTCGCGCGTGCGACCCGCAGGCTTTGACGCGCGTGGCGGACGAAATCCGCGAAGCGTGCACGACGATCGGCTTCTTCTATATCGTCAATCACGGCGTGCCGCAAACGGTCATCGATACCGCCGAACAGGCCGCGCGCACGTTCTTTGCGTTTCCCGTTGAGACGAAGCGGCGCGCGGCGGTCAATCAACGGCATCGCGGTTTCAACGCGCTCGGCGACGCCACCATGTATCAGGCGAAGCGTCCCGACTACAAGGAGTTCTTCAGCATCGGCCTCGAGTTGCCGGAGGACGATCCCGACGTGCGTGCGGGCCAGGCGCTGCGTGGGCCGAACAACTGGCCGGATTTCATGCCGGAATTGCGGCCCGCGCTTTACGGTTATTACGAAGCGGTTGCGGCATGCGGCGCCGATCTGCTGCGGGCGGTGGCAATGAGTCTCGGCGTCGACGAGCACTTCTTCGCGCCGCGCTATACGAAGCGGATGCAGCGCACGCAGATGGTCTACTATCCGCCGCAGCCGCCCCAGCCGGACGCGGATCAGTTCGGCGTCGCGCCGCATACCGACTACGGGTGCATTACCTTGCTGTGGCAGGACCAGGTAGGCGGCTTGCAGGTGCGTGAGATCGCCAACGATACGTGGGTCGATGCGCCTCCGATCGAGGGCAGCTTCGTGGTGAACGTCGGCGATCTGCTGGCGCGCTGGACCAATGACCGTTTCCGTTCCACCTTGCATCGCGTGATCAATACGTCGGGGCGCGAGCGCTATTCGATCGCGACGTTTTATGATCCCACTTACGGCGCGATGGTCGATCCGCGTGAGCTTGGTACGAGCGACTCCGATCTCAGGTACCAACCGGTCTCCGCGGGCGATTACATCCTTGGGCGGATCAATGATTCGATGGGTTATCGAAAGAAAGCGGCCGTTGAAGGCACGCAAGGAACTCCTGCATGACAGATGACCGTTTGGCGAGTGACGTGGCGGGAAACGCAGGCAACGCAACCCGCAGCGCCGCACCCCTTTCTACAACGCTCGATGCGCTACGTGCCGCGCTCGGCGCCGACGCGGTGCGTACCGGCGATCAGATCGGCGAACACGCGATGACCGACTGGACACGCCACGATCCGACGCGTCCCGCCGCGCTGCTCTTGCCGCGCAGCACGGAAGAAGTCTCGCGCGCCTTGGCGATTTGTCACGCAGCGCATCAACCGGTGGTGCCGCAGGGCGGCATGACCGGCCTCGCGGGCGGCGCGATTGCCCGCTCGACGGATGTCGCGCTGTCGCTCGAACGGCTCACGGGCGTCGAAGAAATCGACACCGCCTCGGGCACGCTAACCGTGCGCGCCGGCACCACCTTGCAAACCGCACAGGAGGCCGCCGCCGAAGCCGGCTTCGAACTCGCCCTCGATCTCGGCGCACGCGGCTCGTGCCAGATCGGCGGCAATCTGGCGACCAACGCGGGCGGCAATCGCGTGATCCAGTCAGGCACCGCGCGCGATCAGGTGCTCGGCCTCGAAGTCGTGCTCGCCAATGGCGACGTACTGACTTCGCTCGGCAAGATGGTCAAGAACAATACCGGCTACGACCTGAAACACTGGTTCATCGGCTCGGAAGGCACTCTCGGCGTAATCACGCGCGCGGTGCTGCGGCTCCATCCGCCACGCGCGGCGCGCCATACGGCGCTCGTCGCACTCGACGGTTACGAGGCAGCCGTGAACCTGCTGCGCCGCCTGTCGACGCGCTTTGGCAACGACATCGGCGCGTTCGAGATTATGTGGCCGGATTTCTACGATTTCGGCGTGAAGCTGACCGGCACGCGCTCGCCCTTCGCCGACTCGCATCCGCTTTATGCATTGATCGAACATGCGAGCTTCGACGTGGGCGACGACGGCGAACGCTTCTCTGCCGCACTCACCGAAGCGCTCGAAGCAAAGGCGATCCGCGACGCGGTGATCGCTCAATCGGTGGCCGACGTACGCGCGTTATGGGCGATTCGCGAATGCACCGCCGAGTTTCCGGTGCGGCTGGATGCGATCAACTTCGACGTGAGCTTGCCGATCGGTGAGATCGGCGCTTTCGTGGACCGTTGCCGAGCGGCGCTCGATCAGCGCTGGCCCGGCAACGCGTCGTATTTCTTCGGCCATATCGGCGATTCGAATCTGCATGTCACCGTCGACGGACATTCGATCCCCGGCGTCGATCACCATGCCGTGTATGCGTTCGTCTATGAGATGCTGAGGTCCTTGCACGGCTCGGTGTCGGCGGAACATGGGATCGGCTTGCTCAAGCGCGAGTTCTTGCCGATCTCGCGCTCACCCGCTGAATTGGCCGCCATGGCCGCCATCAAACACGCGTTGGACCCGCACGGGATTCTGAATCCGGGCAAGCTGTTCTAATAAGCGAGGCGGCGCGTGCGTGACCCGTTCAGGGCGCGAGCTCGCCGACCGGCTGGTCGCTGACAAGCGCGCGCAGTTCGCCGGCGAAACGGGCGTAAAGCCAAGACAGCGTGACGGCACTCAGCACCGAGAACAGCGTGCTCAAAAACGCCTGGCCCGCTGCAATGAGCATGAGCTGCTGCACCGGATGCAATCCTTCAAGGAGCGGTTTCAAGGCGAGCGCGGCGGCAATGCCGATCACCATCAGCGGCGCTGACACGAAGAACATCATGCCGCCTATCTGCCAGAAATGCTTTCGACTGTCGCGCCACGCGGCCTTCAACGCAAAGCGGCTGCCAAGCGACAGGGCGGGGAACAGCAGGCTGAGCCGTACGGCGATAAACAGGCCGACGGCGAATGAAAGCAGGAGTGTGGCTGGCGAAGCAACCGGCAGATTGAATACGAACTTTCCTGTCAGCATGATGGCGATGGCAAACAACAGCGTCGCTACGCCGATCAGCATGTAGAGGCCAACATACCGTGGCACCACGCGGCGCTGGGCTGGAAACAGCGGCTTTTCTCCTTCACCTAGCAGCACCGTGCGATGAATCTTGACGGATAGCAGGGCGCCGATGAACACGCGCGCCAGGTTCATCACGCTCGACCCGGGCGCAGCGCGTATCGCCTCGTGAGCGCCTGCATCCGGTGCCGCTGCAGCGGTGAGAATATCGGGAAAAGCGAACGTACAGGCTAGGGCCGCCATAAAGCTCAGCAAGAAAAACGGCATCGTTGTTACGATTTGCCATGTACCCAACCACGATTTACCGGCGCACTCGCCGAAACTCATCTGCCGCATGTCGAATCACTCGTATTGTTCGTTTAGGTTGTCATCCCGCCGGGCAGATTCTATGCCGCTTTGCGAATCGAACGTAAAAGAGTGTTCCGGCAAGCGTGCCTCGAGTGTGCCTCAATGTGCATCCAGATACCTGGCAATCACCGGATAAACATCCACTACCGCGTTCTTGCCGAAAATGCAGTCAATATGCCCGTAGCCGGGAATCAGATGCCGCTCATACGGCTGCTCAGGAAACCGCTTGACCAGCATGTCGTACGTGAGTTCGGTACTCCTCGGCAGATAGGTTTCGTTTCTAACGCCGTGGATAAAACCAATTGGCAGGCGCATGCCTTCCAGGCCTTTCATGCCGTCCATACCCGTCAGGTAAACGTCTTTGCCCTCGGCATCGACAACCTTGCCCGCCCGTACCATGGCGGCCAGATGTTTGAATACCTCGATGTCGTGCACGCCGAACAACTCCTGCAGGTTCGAGTGAAGCGTCTCGCTCAATTGTTCATGCTCGTAGAGCAGGCCGTAGAGGAAGGTCGCCCGGTGGCAGATCGGGCTGCCGCAACCTTCTTTGTGATTGAGCGGGTAGAACCGCAACGCTTCATCGAGCAGGTTATGGGGCCACGACCTGTGCTCCGTAAAAGCGGTCAGATCCAGCACGCCGAGATGCGCCATGATGTCCGGGATATGCAACCCGCACTTGATCTTTTCCAGCGTGCCCGGCACCGGATGCGCCGAGACCTGCGAGATGACCGCGGAGCGCACGCCCTCGAGGCCGGATAGCAGCGACATGGTCAACGCCAACCCACCCATGCAATGGCCCACCACCTGAATATCCGGCGCGCCGGTCAACGCTCGCACTTTAGCGACCGCGGCCGGAATGTCCTCGCGAGCGACTTTGTCCACGTTGGTCGGCACCAGCACGCTCGGCATTTCGATGCTGACGCGCAGATCGACGAGCCACACGTCGTAGCCGTCCGCACAGAGATATTCCACCAGGTTGGTCGTGATCAGATCGGTGGAAAAGATCCGGCTCGACACGCCCGAACCGTGGATCAGCAGCACGGGGCGCAGCGGTTTGCTGGGCGATCCGGCGTAGCGCGTGAACCGCAGGGTGGTCCCGTCGGGCGTGTCGAAGAAAACCACTTGCGGCGCGGGTGCGCGCAGCACGCGCTTCAGGCGCGGCGCCGCCTTCGGATCAAAAAACTGCAAGGGCGCGGCCACGCTGCCGTATTCGGTGAACAGCACGCCCGCGAAAAACTTGCCGAACTTCAGGGTCCATTCGAGGCGCGTTTCAAGATCGGGCGCGTTGGTGACTTCGAGTGTGCGTTGCTGTTTGAGGAAATTCTCGGGCGTGATGATCAGCGTTGCTTTGCCGATCGCCGGCGCGTCCGCTTGCGCCGACTCGCGGATTTCCGCGTAGAGCGTGTTGGTCTGTTCCCATAGATTGATCGGCGACGTCCGCGTGATGATCTTCTGTCCGCTCAGGTAGTACGTCTTGCCTTCGGTGGCATTGAGCGTCATGCGGTAATTCATGTTGCGCTCGTCCACATCCGACTCATCGACCACGAACAGGTTGAATGTGCCCTCGGTGATCGTCATGGGTTGCGCGGAGAGGGCGGGGCAAGTCAGGGTGCCGGAGGTGTGGGCCAGATGCTGCGGATTGCTTAGCATATCGGCCAGGTCGTCCGATTCCACGGTCAGCGTGAATTCGATCGGACTGGTGGCGGCTTCGCCCACCACGGCCGGCGTATACGTGCCGATCATCGTCTCGGTGAAGCGCAGGCCGATCTGTTGGGGTGCCGGCGTCGCGGCCGTGCCCTTGGCCAGGTAGTCGATCTTCCAGCCTCGTGCGTTTGCGAGCAGCGCGCAATTGCGCTCCGCCAGCGCGGAAATCGTCAGCAGCGGATTGACGCCGAGCGACATCGGCATGACCGCGCCGTCCATCACATACAGGCCTTCGTGCACCGCATTTCCGTTCGTGCTGCTGAAAACCCGGCCCTGATGATCGACGACGCCGCGCGCCGCGTCTTCACCCATCCCGCAGCCGCCGAGCGGGTGCACGGTGACGGTGCGGTTTTTGAGCATCCTGGTCGAAATCGGGTTGCGCACGGATTTGCCGCCGAGCGGCGCCTGCGCCTTCTCGAGCGTCGCTTCGACGGTGCTGAAGATCGGCTGCTTGCCGGCGTTTGGCCAGTCGATGCGCGGCCTGCCTGCGTCATTCACGCTGATCTGGCCGCTTTCGTCGTCGTGCGCCATCACCAGGTAGGTTTGCGTGTGGTTGAGGGCGCCGTAATAGGGCCCGCGCAGAAGGCCCTCGATCACGCGCGCGTCGTAGCCGAGGGGTTCGTCAGCGTCGCGCGGCGCGGGAATGTCGACGCCTTCGAGCGGCGCGGCGCCGCCGAGCAGGGCAACCATTGCGGCGCCGACCGGCCCGGCGAGCGAGCCCTCTTCGATCACGAAGCCGTCTTTCACGTTTGGGGTATTGCGGTGGTCGATGATGCCGGTAATGGTCGGCCCGACCGGCGGGAATTCGCCTTTCTCATGGACACCCCAACCGACGCCGTTGATCACCTCCTCGGTGTTATAGGCGAAGGCCAGGACGTCGCCGTTCCCGGTGAAGTGTTTGCCGAGCATGTCCGATACGGCGAGTCCCGCCTTGCGCGAACGCAGCAGCAGAGCGGTGGAACCAATTGTGCCGGCCGACACGATGACGATATCGGCGCTCACGAACAGATCAGGTGCGTCATAACTCTCGCGGCCGAGGCTTACCTCCTGAAAGCCCACGGTCCACTTCTGCGTGGCTGCGTCGCGCAACACGGAATGCACCGCTGCGCCCGTGAAAATATGGGCGCCGTGCGCGACCGCATCGGGCAGATAGTTCATGTGCGTCGAATTTTTCGCATCGTAATTGCAGCCGGAATTGCAATCGCCGCAACCGACGCAGGCTCGCTGCTCGACGCCCGCAGCGTTGATGCGGTTCTCGAAGGTGACAGTGACCGGTGGCGGGTAAAAGCGATCTTCCATCCCGAGCGCCTGCGCGGATTTTTTGAGCGCCTGCAGTTTTGGCAATTGCAGAAAATCGCCGGATACGGGCGACGGCTGCAGCATGGCGCGGGCAAGTTCGTAGCCCTGGTCGCGTCCCGCCTTGTCGGCGCGTAGTGCTTCGGGCCAGCGGTTGTCATCCCATAGCCGCGGTTCGGCTTCGAGCGCGACGTTCGCGTTGATCAGCGACGTGCCGCCCAGTCCGCAGCCCACCACCGCATTCACGTCTTCGTTCACGTGTACTTCGAGCAGCGCGAGCGGCGAGCCGATTTGCGCGAGGGCGGTGTTGTATTGCACCTGTGCGGCGCCTTCGAGCGGCGTGCGCGGATAGTCGCCGGCCATGAATTCGCGCCCGCGTTCCAGCACGCACACGCTTCCGCCGGCGCGCGCCATGCGGCTCGCGGCAATCGCCCCGCCATATCCCGAACCCACCACCACCACGTCGTAATGCGGCTGCATTGCTGTCAGGGCGCTCGATAAGCGGTTCATGAGAACTACCTCGTCAGGAAGGGGGTGCCGGGTAGGGGAACCCGGACTTCGGAAGGAAGACGGCCTGCGGCTGCAGCTTTTTTATCGTAGGCGGTGCGCGGAGACAAAAAAAGGCGCATCGTACGGGGCGCGTGCGTGGAGCGTGCCCGATGTCCGGAAGGAAGAAAAAGCCGCAGCCGGCCCGCGCCAGTTTGCGCGGCGCGCTATTAGGCGGCTACTTCATTCATCTCGCTGTCGCTCGATTCGGCGGCGAGCAGGTTCAACGCGAGCAGAATCACCGCGCGATTGTCGATGACGATCTCGATGCCGAGTTCGTCGGTCAGCCAGCGGCCGATCTTGGTATTGGAAAATTCGTCGGCGCCGGCCGTCTTTTTCATGGTGACGCCAAGTTTGACGGCACGATAGTGATACGAGGGCACACGATGCTGAGTCGCGACTGCCGACAGGCCGCCTTTTTCTTCCGAGCACCAGCCGAGGCTGCCGGCCAGCACAATGCGCTCCGGCTCGTCGAGGCTGTCGATAAAAGTGCGCGCCGCGAGCCGCACGCGTTGTTCGTCGAGGCCGTATTGCAGCAACACGCTTTCCACGGGGTCTTCCAGCGCTTGCGCGTGCAGGTCGATTTCCTGCGCCATGCCTTCATTTTCCATCGACACATTGCGTTGATGGCCGGCGCTGCGCAGGCAGTCGATCAGGTAACGGCGAAAATACGCGCACAATGCGTAGCCGTTGGACGGCGCGCTGTCGGCGCAGGCATGGGTTTCCGTGTGGCCGGGCGCGAGGCGCAGTACTTTCGCGTAGATGAACTGCGCAACCAGTTCTTCCTTGTCTTCGCCGAGCGCCTGCAATTCAAGGGGGTGATAGGTGCGCAGCGCCCGTTTGACCAGATCGACCATCGACACCATTTCGTCGGCGGACAACTGGGTACGCCGGCGCCACAGGTCGGGCAGGATCGCATCGTCGAGATTGCGGACGAACGCGTGGCTCGGAACTGCGCCCATGAAAACCTCCATAAAGGGAAAGGCCAGGAGCGCGGAGAGCCTCGACTGCAGGCAGGGAAGGAGTATTGAAACTGTAGGCCGCGCTGGAATGAACCCAGTATGGTTTCCGGCGACGGCTTCGCCTATATGGATTAAGTGGTAGCTGATGGGTAAACTGCCGGGTAAACCATCCGGTCCACAGCTTTGCATGGGACCGGAGTAAGTGCTTTGCATGGGGCCAGAGTAAGCGCTAAAGCGCCAACTCTGGCCGACAGCTAAAGCGCTAACTCCGGTCGACAAGGAGACCGCATGACGCGGGCCGACCCGATCCAGCGTGCAATCGACGAAGACCTGGTGCGTGTGCTCTACGCGCAAGATCCGATCGCCTTCTTTTCGCACTGGTTTTCGATCGCGGTGCTGGTGGCGATCTACTGGCCGAACGTCCCGTCGCCGCATCTGTTCGTGGCGTGCTTCGGGTTTTACGCGGTGGCCAATTGCGGCGGCCTCGCGCTGTGGATCTGCAATCGGCGCTACCCGCACCTCGTCACGCCGCGCGGCTGGATCAACCTCCACGCGGTGCGCGGCGTGCTGCTGTATAGCGCGCCGGGTCTGGCGGTGTGGTTCGCGTTTCAAAGTCCGCAAACCGATTTGCCGCTGCTGCACACGGTGATGCTCGTCACGCTGGCGGCGGGCGTGTTCATGTCGAACGGCTTCGATCTGCTCAACTTTTCGACCGCGATTCCGTTTCTGCTATTTCCGTCGATCCTGCTGCATTTCGGCACGCACACGTTCGATCGCACGATTCTCGCGATCGTCCTCGCGTTTTTCTTCTGCGCCATCAACGTCTATGCGCTGAGCTATCGCAAGCTGTTCCAGCAGGTCGTGCAGGCGCGTGTCGATCAGCAGTACCTGGCGGAATCGCTGGCGGCGCAAAAGCGTGTCGCCGAAGACGCCAGTCTCGCCAAAACGCGCTTTTTTGCCGCCGCAAGCCACGATTTGCGCCAGCCACTGCACGCAATCGGGCTGCTGGCGGCTTCGCTCAACGACACGGCCGCGACGCCGGTCCAGCATGTGAAAACGGCCCAGCACATCGTCTATAACGTCGAGGCGCTGAACCAGCTGTTCAACCAGGTGCTCGATCTCGCCAGGCTCGAAAGCGGCGTGACCCAGGTGATCCGGTTGCATTTCCGGCTTTCGGAACTGTTCGAGCGGGTCGGCAGCCAGTACCGTCCGCAAGCCGCGGCCAAGGGTCTGGCGCTGCGGATCGCGCCGTCCTCGGTGGTCCTGCATGACGATCCGGTGCTGCTCGAACGCGTGCTGAGCAACCTGCTCTCGAACGCGGTGCGCTATACCGAGGAAGGGGCGATCTGGGTGGGCTATCGCCGCGCCGGGCGTTCTTCGGGCGGCTATATCGAGGTGCGCGATTCCGGCATCGGCATTCCGGCCGAAGAGCATCAACGCATTTTCGAAGAGTTCTATCAGGTCGCCAATCCGCAGCGCGACGCGCGTCAGGGGCACGGGTTGGGCCTGCCGACCGTGAAGCGTCTGATCGAGATGCTCGGTGGCGAGTTGCACCTGCGCTCGGCGCCCGGGCGCGGCTCGGTATTCCGCTTTCCGGTGCAGGCGGGCGAGGCTGGCGGGATTGTCGCGAGCCTGAACGAGACGGTGGCGGGCGGGCTGTCGGCACAAGGTCGGCGCGTGCTATGCATCGACGACGAACCGTCGATTCTCGAAGGCCTCACCAGTCTGCTCGGACGCTGGGGATGTATCGTGCACGGCGCGCGCGACGAGGTCGACGCGCTCGTCGCGCTGGAAGACGGCTTCGTGCCGGATGCCGTGTTATGCGACTACCAGCTGGCCAATCACCGAACGGGCGCGCAAGCGCTGTCGGCCGTGCGCAATGTGCTGGCGCGGGCGGGGCACGAAGGCGTGGTGACCTTGCTGATCACGGGCGATATGGCGTCGGCGGAACTCGCGGCGCTGGCCTTGCAGGGGATTCCGGTGCTGCACAAACCGGTCACGCCGGCGCGCTTGCGGCGCACCCTCGAAATGCTGTGGCAGCAGGCGGAGCTGGATAAAGGGCGGGCGGCTTGAAGGGTGGATTGAAGGACGGCATGAGCGCCGCCCATCGACTTGTTACAGGGTTCTCCCGGCTTCGAGCCAGCCGTTGATCACGGCGATCGCCGTGGAGCGGTTGTGCACACCGAGCGCCCGGAAGATTACCGACAGATGAACCTTGACCGTTCCTTCCGCGACGCCCAGTTCGCGCGCGATCATCTTGTTGGTCCAGCCGCGATGGACAAGCCGCATGATGTCCTGCTGTCTTGGCGACAGGTTCTCCAGCAAATGTTGCTGGTGCGGCTGCAGCGCCTGGATTTGCATAATCGGCTCGGTCAGCGCGGTGCCGCCCTGAGTCGAGGCGTGAGCGGCGCCCCCCGTGGCGCCTTGAGCGGCAAGCTCGGCCGCCGCCTCGGCGCGCGCAGATGAAGAAGTCTGCGTCTCCCGCGAGCCCAGCAGGCTGAGCGCTTCCATCGGCACATAGGCGCCGCCTGACAGGACCAGTTCGATCGCCTTGAGCATGACGCTGGCGGGTTGCCGTTTGGGCACGAAGCCGAGCGCGCCGGCGGCCAGCACCGCGCGCATTTCGTCGGGCGATTCTTCGGCGGAGAGTACGACCACCGGCAGCGCAGGGTTCGCCTTCAACAGCAATTCCAGCGACGAAGCGCCGCTCATGCCCGGCATATGCAGATCCACGATGGCGAGGTCGTGGTCGGCGTCGGGCCGCGCGGCGGCAGCGAGTGTTTCCCAGCTTTCGGCTTCGTCGAATTGCGCGTCGGGATCGAGGCCGCGCAGCAGCCCCTTGACGCCTTGCCGGATCAGTTCATGGTCGTCGGCCACAAGAAACTTCATGATGTCTCCGCGAGTCGGGCCTGCGCGTTGTGGACTACCGTCGCTGTGCTTCTGCCATTACTTCCCGTTTTACTTCTATTTTCGATTCGCGTCATGTCCGGCTACCCCGCGATCATATGCCGATCGGTGGCGCGGCGCGCCTTCCGGTTCGCCGCATAATTATCAGTCTATTTATATGATCGCCGGCTGGTTAGCTGCACCAGCATGATGCGTAAGGTTGGTCTCCCGCGCATAGGTTCCGGCTTGTTACGTAGACGAGCCGCGTGACACAATTTTGAAGCCTTCCACGCGGGAATCCGAAGGTTATGCGCGCCAGATGAAATCACGCCAATGCGTGATTCATTTGACTGCGAATAATGTCGCGTTCATCAGAAGCTTGAACGCGAAACCGAGCGACACGGCCGAGACCACGCCGAAGCACCACAGCGCGATGAACCACAACCAGCCGGGCAGCCGGCGCGCCGGCTTGTGAGACGCGTTGCGGGCGGCGTTGGCGCCCGCGTCCTTAGTGATAGTGATGTTGGTCGCCATGTCGCACCTTGCCACGAAATACCCAATAACCCATCGTCGTATAGCCGATGATAACCGGCAGAATTACCGCTGCGCCGACCAGCGTGAACATCTGGCTCGAGCGCGGCGCGGCGGCTTCCCAGAGCGTCATGCTCGACGGAATCGCATACGGCCACAAGCTCACCAGCAGCCCGGCGTAACCGAGCAGCACCAGCATGAGCGCCAGCACGAACGGCGTGTTGTGATGCCGGGCACGCACCGCGTGGTGCATGAAGAACGCGCAGATCGCCACGAGGAACGGCACCGGCAGCAGACGGTAGAACAGGTTGTCGTGGAACCAGCGTTGCGCGATGGTCGGATCTTGCAGCGGCGTCCACAGACTGACCATTGCGATGAAGCCGAGCAGCACGAGCGTCAGCGGCCACACCACGCGATGCAGGCGGCGTTGCAGATCGCCTTCGGTTTTCGCAACCAGCCAGCAGCAGCCGAGCAGCGCGTAAGTGATAACCAGACCGAGGCCCGTCAGCAGACTGAACGGCGTGAGCCAGCCGAAGGCGTCGCCCGCATAGCCGCCGTCGATCACCGGAATGCCTTGCAGGAACGCGCCCAGCACAATGCCCTGGAAGAACGTTGCACCCGCCGAGCCGCCGATGAACGCCAGGTCCCACAGGTGTTTCGTGCGTTGGGCCTTGGCGCGAATCTCGAACGACACACCCCGGAAAATCAGGCACACGAGCATGAAGATCAGCGGCAGATACAGTGCGGACAGCACGGTCGAGTAGACCACCGGAAACACCGCGAACAGCGCGGCGCCACCCAGCACCAGCCAGGTTTCGTTGCCGTCCCACACGGGCGCGACGGTGTTCATCATCAGATCGCGTTCTTTCTCATCGGGGAAGAACGGGAAGACGATGCCGATGCCCAGATCGAAGCCGTCGAGCACCACGTACATGAATAGGCCCAGCGCGATGATCGCGGCCCACGCTACGGTTACGTCCATTTTCTTACTCGCAGGCAGAGAGGTTAGGCGGCGTCGATCAGATGATCGGCGGCGGACAGCGGGCGGCGCGCGGTCTGATTCGGGGTGTGGTCAGGCACGCCGTGCGGTGTGTGACCCGGCAGTGCCGGACCCGTGCGCATCAGCTTGAGCATGTAGTAGATGCCGGTGCCGAACACGAGGAAGTAGACGACCACGAACGCCATCAGCGAGATGCCGACCTGCTGCGTGGTGAGCGGCGACACCGCTTGTGACGTGCGCATCACGCCGTACACCACCCACGGCTGACGGCCGGCTTCCGTGGTGACCCAACCCGCCAGCAACGTGATGAACCCGCTCGGGCCCATTGCGACCGCGACGCGCTGGAACCACTTCGCTTCGAACAGGCGTTCGCGGCGGCGCAGCGCCCATGCCGCGAACGACATCAGGATCATCAGCACGCCGAGCCCGGCCATGATGCGGAAGCTCCAGAACACCACGGTCGAGTTCGGCCGGTCTTGCGGCGGGAATTCTTTCAGCCCGCGAATCTCGCCGTCCCAGCTATGCGTGAGGATCAGGCTGCCGAGGTGCGGAATCGACACGGCATAACGCGTGGTCTCCGCGCGCATATCCGGAATGCCGAACAAATTCAGCGCGGTGCCGCCTTTCTCGGTTTCCCACAGACCCTCGATCGCGGCGATCTTGGCCGGCTGATACTTGCGCGTGTTCAGACCGTGCTGATCGCCGACGAATGCCTGAACCGGCGTGAGGATCAGGAGCAGCCACAGCGCCATCGAGAACATCTTCTTGACGGCTGGATCGCGCCGGCCGCGCAGCAGATGCCATGCGCCCACCGCCGACACCACCAGCCCCGCAACGATGAACGCCGCGATCGCCATATGCGCGAGCCGGTACGGGAACGACGGATTGAAAATGATCTTGAACCAGTCGAGCGGTACGACACGGCCGTTCACGACTTCAAAGCCTTGCGGCGTTTGCATCCAGCTATTGGACGCGAGAATCCAGAAGGTCGAGATCAGCGTGCCGATCGCTACCATCAGCGTGGCGCCGAAGTGGGCGCGAGGACTTACGCGCTGCCAGCCGAACAGCATGATGCCGAGGAAGCCCGCTTCGAGGAAGAACGCGGTCATGACTTCGTACATCAACAACGGTCCGGTGATGGGTCCGGCGAAGCTGGAGAAGCCCGACCAGTTGGTGCCGAACTGATAGCTCATCACGACGCCGGACACGACGCCCATACCGAAGGCGACTGCGAAGATTCTCGACCAGAACAGGCAAAGATCTTTGTAGTACGCCTTGCCGGTTTTCAGCCAGCGCCATTCGAGGACGGCGATGAAGCTGGCGAGGCCGATGCTGAGCGCCGGAAAAACAATGTGAAACGAAACGGTGAACGCAAACTGAATGCGGGCGAGATCGAATGCCGAAATTGCGGAGTTCATGATCGTGAAGTGCGTAAGGTGCGTCGTGCCCGAAGGCGGACTACGCGCGTCGACCGTTGTCGGTGCGCACTGCGCTGGGCAGATGGCGCAAGAGTAGGTGAACGCACGATTTTTTGCTGCGTCGCGACGTGCGTCAAAAAACCACCTTGTTTCACGCGAATTTTCGATTTTGAGACGGCAAGGCCTTGATGGGTATCAAGTTTTTCTGATTAGGCGCTTGCGTGTGTTTCTCGTGGCCGGCACCAAACTGCGGCAATAGACCGCGCTGCAGCAAAGGAGGGCGCCGGTTAGGCGATCGAGATAAACAGTTGCTTGCCGCACGCGGCCGCGTATCTGCGCAACGTGTCGATAGAAGGCGAGTGCTGCCCCGAAGCCAGCGCCCGTTCCAGCCGGGTGATGGCCGGCGCTTTCGTGCCCATGCGCTCGGCGACTTGCGCCTGCGTCAAACCGGCGTTGGCGCAACTGGCTGTTCGGCTGGGTAGAGTCGTGCGGGTCGTGCGGGACGCGATATTGAGCGCGGCACGGTAGAGGTCTCCTTTGACATTGGCTGGTTGAGCGGGAATGGCGAATCAAGGGCCACCCGTCACCAACCGACAATAACGCCGTTCGTGCCGACTTTCTATTAGCCTGTCGGCTAGCCATCGGGCTAGTTTGCTTCTACCATGCAAACTGCCAACCGGCGGTTCCTCCGAGAGTCGCCGCAGGCTCGAGTTGGATGAGCGCAGCATCGCCATCCGCTGTTTCATTCCTGGTAGTTGTTTCGAATACCGCGTGAACCGGTCCGGTTCTTTGTGGGTCCGTCATCAAAGTGTGTTGCAGGCCGTGTCATGCTTGAGTGAGCATGACACGCCGTGTATCGCCGGTCGTTTTTCTCCCATGCTCCATCCACGCGCGTCGAGTGAGTTCTGCATTCGCGGTTAACGGTTTTCGTCGGGCGGCACGGTTCGTGGCGCCCGAATGGTTTGAGAGGCACGCTTCATCCACCTGCCGGCGACGGCAGACTTCATCCAAAGGAGTCAGCAGATGAGCACGATCACAGCGAAAGACGGTACGGAAATCTTCTACAAGGACTGGGGCAAAGGCCGCCCGGTTGTCTTCTCGCACGGTTGGCCGTTGTCCGCGGACGCCTGGGACGCGCAGATGCTGTTCCTCGGCAGCAAAGGCTTTCGCGTGATTGCACACGACCGACGCAGCCATGGCCGTTCGGCGCAGACATGGGACGGCAACGATATGGATACCTATGCCGATGATCTCGCCGCGCTGATCGAGCACCTGGACCTGCAGGACGCCACGATGGTCGGCCATTCGACCGGCGGCGGGGAGATCGCGCACTACATTGGCCGGCACGGCACGAAACGCGTGGCGAAGGCTGTGCTGATCGGTGCGGTGCCGCCGTTGATGCTCAAGACCGAGGGCAACCCCGAGGGCACGCCGATCGATGTGTTCGATGGCATCCGTCGGGGGGTGGTCGACGACCGCTCGCAGTTTTTCAAGGATCTGGCGCTGCCGTTTTACGGCTACAACCGTCCGAACGCGAAGGTGTCGCAAGGCGTGATCGATTCATTCTGGGCACAAGGCATGGTGGGTTCGATCAAGGGCTTGTACGACTGCGTCAAGCAGTTCTCCGAAGTCGACTACACGGAAGATCTGAAGAAGATCGATGTGCCGACTCTGGTACTGCATGGCGACGACGACCAGATCGTGCCGATCGACGCGGCAGGCCGCAAGACGGCGAAGATCGTGAAGAACGCCACGCTCAAGGTCTACCCGGGCGGGCAGCACGGCATGTGCACCGTCGAGGCGGACAAGGTGAATGCCGATCTGCTGGAATTTATCAGCTCGTAATACGCTGGCGTAGCGAGTGCGGCCGGCGTGCGGCGATTGCCTTGCGTCAGTCGCATCCGTGCCCGCCTGTGACGGCGCCGCTCAGGCAGTCGGCCAGCCGATGCGCGCCGCCCGGCGCAATGACGAGCGAACCACCAGCCGGTGGAACGGTGCGATGACGAGGATATAGAAACGCCCGAACCCATTGTGGCAGTGCACGACGGTGGACAGGATCAAATAGCGCGTGCTCCCTTCGCGCGTATCGCGTGTTTGCTGCAACACCGAAAGCCGGAAGTCGAGATGGCTGTCGTTCTCGCCGAGGATGATCTCGCGCGCGCTGCGCGTGTAGATTCTGAAGAAGTCGACCCGTTCCCTGGAGGCGTGCGAACTTGCCGCGCGCAACTGCTTCGCCGTTTTGAGTCCGAGGCGAGCGACCAGCGCATCGCGCAAGCTCAAGAGTTTCGCAACCCATGCCGGCTGGTGTGCGAACAGAAAGCGCGCGAGTAATTCCGGATCGTCAATTGCGTTGTCCGGCAAGCGGACAGCGTACGCGTCCGCGAGGTCCGGGGCATCGTACAGGCGGGCTATGCTGGATTCGGCCGGCACAGCGACGGAAAGCACGGAGCGGTTGGCGTCTGGCATGGGAAGGTGCTGTGCTGAAAATAGATCGTGGTGAGAAGGGCAACTTTGCCGCGGGCGCGCCGAAGTTCAGTTCGATCACGCGCATGCGCATCAAGTCTACGCACGCTTGACGATAAGCGCGCGAACGGCAATGCCCATCGAGCCAACCGGGCGTATGACTTCACAATGATCCATGTCTTATGTTATACGACGTCATATCAATAAATTGGCCGTACGTGTCTGTTTATCAAAGATAAATTGCCCGGAGACGAAAGCAGGTGCGGGTAAGTGCCTAGTTGAAATCAATCTGAAGATCGTAAATAGTACGTTATCGTACAACTAGTCGGTCATTCCCGGCCCGATGCCACCACGGCTCGACCGCTTGCCGTCCTCCGGCTCAATCGCGCACAGCGCTGTTAAGGAACCTTATGAAGAAGATTGCCCTGAGTGGGGCCGGCGGCCAGCTCGGCTCGGTAGTGCGCGCGGCGTTGATCGCGCGTGGAATCAACTTGCGTTCGGCCGCGGGCTCGCGAGCCCTGGTGCCGCTGGCGGAAGGCGAGGACGTGATGCACGGCGACCTGCGCGATCCGGCCGTCGTGGATCGCCTGCTGGAGGGCGTCGACGTGCTGATTCACTTCGCCGGCACGAGCGTGGAGCGTCCGCTCCCGGAAATCATCGATAACAACCTGCGCGCGCTGGTCGAGGTCTACGAAGGCGCGCGTCGGCAAGGCGTTCGGCGCGTGGTGTTCGCCAGCTCCAATCATGCGATCGGTATGTATCCGGTCTCCAGGCATCTCAGTCTCGACTGTGAGCTGCGCCCGGACGGTTTCTACGGCCTGAGCAAGGTGTGGGGCGAAGCACTCGCGCGCATGTATTGGGACAAGCACGGTATCGAGAGTATTTGCGTGCGCATCGGCAGTTGTCTCGAACGGCCGACCGAGCAGCGGCACCTGAGCACCTGGTTCGGTCATCGCGACCTGATGCATTTCCTCGACCGCTGTGTCGAGGCGGAAGACATCGGCTTCATCACTGTGTGGGGCGTGTCGGCCAACAAGCGTAGCTGGTGGGACAACAGTGGCGCCGCGCGCCTCGGTTATCTGCCGACCCAGGACGCCGAGGCCTACGCCGAGGAAATACTGCCACGACCGAATCCGCTCGATGCATTGGGTCAGCGTTACCAGGGCGGCAGCTTCGTCGGTATCGATTACTCGCGAGACGACGCCGCAAGCAACGACACGGCGGGCCAGCCGCGCTGATCGGTAAGTTAAGGAATACGAGGAGACGCAGTCATGAAAATCAAGGGCATCCGCTGGTGGATGGTCGCTCTGGTCGCGGCCGGGCTCATTATCAATTACCTTGCGCGCAATACGTTGTCGGTGGCGGCGCCGACGTTGATGAAGGACCTCGACATCACGACCGCGCAGTATTCGCACGTGGTGGTGGCGTGGCAACTTTGCTATGCGTTCATGCAACCGGTCGCGGGCTATGTGCTCGACACCGTCGGCACCAAGATCGGCTTTGCGGTGTTCGCGCTGGCCTGGTCGCTGGCCTGTGCGGCGGCGGCATGGTCGACGGGCTGGCGCAGCCTGGCGTTTTTCCGCGGCGTGCTCGGTATCGCCGAAGCGGCGGGCATCCCTGCCGGCGTCAAGGCGACGAGCGAATGGTTCCCGGCCAAGGAGCGTTCCGTTGCGATCGGCTGGTTCAATATCGGTTCGTCCGTCGGCGCGCTGCTGGCGCCGCCGCTGGTCGTCTGGGCGTTGCTGCATGGTCAATGGCACTGGGCGTTTCTGATCGTCGGCGTGGCGGGGATTGTCTGGAGCGTGCTGTGGATGCTGCTTTACAAGCACCCGCAGAAGCAGAAGCTGTTGAGCGACGCCGAGCGGAATTACATCCTCAGCGGACAGGAGGCAAAGCACAGTGACCTCGGCGCGGTCAAACGCAGTTGGACTGCCATGCTCGGCAGCCGCGACTTCTGGGCAATCGGCATTCCCCGGATTCTTTCCGAGCCGGCCTGGCAGACCTTCAACGCGTGGATCCCGCTGTACATGATGACCGAGCGGCACATGAACCTGAAGGAAGTCGCGCTGTACGCGTGGATGCCTTTTCTGGCGGCGGATATCGGCTGCGTGCTCGGCGGCTACCTCAGCCCGCTGTTCCATAAGCACGCGAAGGTTTCGCTGTTCACGTCGCGCAAGATGGTTTTTGTCGTTGGCGCGCTCTGCATGATCGGGCCGGCCTGCGTCGGACTGGTGGCGAGTCCTTATGCCGCTGTGGCGCTGCTGTGCGTCGGCGGCTTTGCCCACCAGACCCTGTCGGGTGCGCTGTACGCGATCACCTCCGACATGTTCGGCAAGAACGAAGTCGCTACCGCCACGGGCATGGGCGGCATGGCGGGCTACCTGGGCGCGGCGGCGTTCACAGCGCTGTTCGGCGTGCTGGTCACGCAGATCGGATATAGCCCGTTGTTTGTGGTGCTGGCGGTGTTCGACATTATCGCGGCGGCTGTGGTGTGCCTGCTGGCCCGCAGCGGCGACAAGGTGCCGGATCCGCGTTGGGGGGCTGCGACTGCTGTGGTCAAGTGAGGAATTTTGAGTAACGATTTAGACCGGCCGCGAATCGCGCCGGGTAATGAAGGAAAATGGAAAAATGGCGGCGCCCGAGGGCGCCGCCATTTGTTTTACCTCTCGCTTAACGTTGATCGACGACCGTCGTGTTGTAAGTCGTCGAACCGATGATCACGTTTTTCAACGTGATTGCATTGACGTTGTACGCATAGATCGGCCCCGGTGTCGTAGCGCTTGCGGGCCCGGCGGAGACCGCCGTGCCCAGGTTGCAGTTCGAGATCGTGACGCCGCTGATTGGCGGAACGGACGGCGTTGGGGCGGGCCCGTTGTAGTCGAAGGCGACTGGTCCCTGAGCCACGATTGCCTGAAAACATGAACCCGTTACCCCGTTGAGCGTGACGTTGCTCGCCTGCACGTTGGAAATATTCACGTTCTGTACAACCGCGGGGCGAGTGCGAATGGCGTCGTTTGCCGGTTGATAGTCGCAGTCGAACGTAATCAGACCGCCCTGCGATGCGGAAGGATTACCCGCCGTCGCCGTGACGACGCCCACCGGCACCGTGCCATTGATCGGACTGCCGCTCAGCAACGCGCTGCCGTAGCCGCCGCCTTTCAGATTGATGCCGTTGGGCAGCGTGACTGTATCGACATAGAAGTTCTTCACGAAGCCGCCGCGATTCATATTCGTCTTGATGCGGATCGCGATGTTCAACGGATTGGTGGCCCAGTTCTGATTCAGCATCTGCAGATTGCGCGCGTAGATATTCTGCACACCGCCGCCCATTTCACTGCCGAGCGTGATGCCGCCGTGGCCGCTATTCATCGTGCAGTTCTGGATCACGTGATTCTGCGCGGGACCATACTGCGTATCGAGGTCCTTGCCTGACTTGATCGCGATGCAGTCGTCGCCGGTGTTGAACGTGACGCTGTCGCAGAGAACGTTGTTACACGCGTCCGGATCGAATCCGTCGTTGTTCGGGCCGATGCTGTCAGCCATCACGCCGCGAATCACGACGTTCTTGCAATCGGTTGGGTGGTGCTGCCAGAACGGCGTGTTGTTGGTGTGATAGTTCTCCATCAGCACGTTCGTACAACCAATAAACTCGACCATGCACGGACGCAGATAATGTCCGATGCCGAAAATCCGCTGTGCGATCGGCACGCCCGCTTCGGACAAAGCTGGCAGGTAGTTTTGATCCTCTTGCCAGGGTGTCGTAGGGCTTGTCAACAGCGTGTACAGCGCGTCGGAGATGCCGGGGTGCAGCAGTTTTAAGGTCGACGTTCTTCGGATTGATGTAGGCCTGTGAGGGCGTCGACGAGTTCACACAGCCGTAGGCCCCGTTCGATCCCTTGTAGGTCCACCAGCAGGTGGCGGTGTTGCCGGTTCCGGCGAACGGCGTCATCGCCTGGCCGTTGAGAATTGACGTAGTGTCTTCGCCGGTTAGGGCAATGTTGGTCTGATTGCGTGCGTAGACTGGCGAGCCGTAATTGAGGCAGTCGTTCGCCTGCCAGCGGCTATAGAAGAGGTTGCCGTTCGCGCCGCAGTTGACCGGGCCGTCTTTCGCGTAGTCCGCCGGGTTAGGGCTGAAATAGATCGTGCAGTTCGCGCTGAGGTGGAAGTTAACATTGCTGAGCAGGACGATCGGGCCGGCGCAATACCACGTGCCGGCCGGCACGACCACGCGGCCGCCGCCGGCCGCATTGCATGCCTGTATCGCGGCGAGAAACGCGGGCCTCGCGTCGGGCGCGTTCGCGGCATTGGTTTGCGCCGAGCCCGGACTCGCAACTGAAGACGCGCCCGTGTACGGATTGGTCGCGGCGACGACCGCGCAAGGCGCTGCGCCGTACTGGGTGACCACAAAATCGCGCGCCGGGAACATTGCCTGCGTGATGTTCTGGAGCGACGCGATGATCTGCGTCGCAGCGCCCGAGGTGCCCCAGATCGGGTCTTGCACCACCGGTGGAGTCGTGGTGGGAGCGGTGACGGAGCCGCCGCAAGCGGACAGTCCGCCTAGCAGGGTTGCGCCTGCGGAGGTTCCTGCGAGCACAATAAACGCTCTGCGATTAGGTGAGTTCGGCTCGTCCCGGTCGCGGATTCTCGATGTTGCCGGCTTGCCGTTGTTTTTATCTTTAGTTGCCACGGATGTCTCCTTGCCCTTTGCGGGCGTTGTGAGTGATCGTCAGTACTCGGAGGTCGTTATCGAAACGGTCTCTCTTGTCGTCAGTCATCCTTAATACTTGTAATAGAAGGCTGAGAATGAGCGTGAAACTGTTGTCGTTGAGACTCGCTCGCTCAGGCTGTGAACGTGCTGATGCGCCGCTCCATCTTCTCTATCTGCATAGAGGGGATGGAGCGGCGCGTGGAACAGGGCTGCGGGTTTAGGCGAAATACTGTTCACTTGATGACCGCTTTCGGTGAAATTCGCTGATTCAGCGGCTCCGATCGTCGGCGTATCCGGAAGTTCGACATCTTTCGCTTCACGCCGCGGGGATTACGCTTGCCGCGGCTTTGCACGGCACGCCCACTGGCGATTTCCCGCAGTAAGCTGAGCCTCCAACTTTGCCACTGCTCAGGGGGGAACGGCCGCCGCCTCGGGCAGGCGTCGGTTCAACACGCGTACGGCATGAACGAACGATAAGTCTTCCGGGTGCTGCCCGCTGTCCTGGGCAGCCTCATACATCAGTCGACGGATCGCCGCGTGGGTAAGCATTAACGCATAGAACTCCTGACGGACCAGATCAGGCGTCTTGCTACGCAGCACCTTCTTGCCGTCGCACAGATGTGTCTTGATCTCGTCAAACATCTCTTCTATTTTCCAGCGCCGGTGGTACAGCGCCGCGAGTTCTATGGCAGGCGCCACCGCTGCGTCCAGCAGATTGGTGATCAGGCGATACTGCGGCTCGGCATCAGGCACACCTTCCAGGCGATACTCGATGACCCGCACCTGCATGCCGTTGCGCTGGTGTCGCCTGTCGGTGTCACTGGCATAGACAGTGCTCAGGTACGAACCATCTGCCAGCGGCACTTCGCACGGCAGCCGCAAATTCGACTTCACGCGCCACAGCAGCTTCGCTCCGGTGGCCACCGCGTCGCGCCACATGTCATAGCCATAGAACAGGCGATCGGCCAGCACCAGCATGTCGTCCGAGAATGCCGGAAACAGCTGGCGTGTGAGCGCCTGTTCGCTGTGCTCGCATACCCCGCCCATCTGGACCTCACACAGCGCGTGCGTCGCACATTCGGCCAGCGCTACGAAGCGAATCTGCGGATACGCGGCCTCACCGCGCCCTCCCTGCGCATATCCGAACGCTTGCGCATTGGCCTTCTCATCGGGCACATCCAGCGTGGAGCCGTCCACGCTCATGACCCGATAGCCCGCATAGTCGCCGCCTGCGGTTCGTGGGTGTTGCGCCGCCTGCCGGGCGAACAGCTCGCGCATCACCTGCCATCCCAGGCGTGCGCGACCCTGCGAGATCGCCGCCTTGCTGACCTGCGCGTCGCGTACCTGGTCGCCGTAGATGCGCCGCAGTCCCTCGATCACCAGACGAAAACACTTCCTCATAGGCCACGCGCGGATACAGGCACATCGCCATCACGAAATACACCAGCACTTCACGCGGCATGTCGCGGCGCACGCGCGTCTGCACGCCGCACTTCGTGAGCGCCTCCTTGACCTGTCCCAGGGAGCAGTTCAGCGCCAGATACCCCACCGCCAGATAGTCCGCGAGCCGCGCCCCGCCTGGCAGCGTTGCTTCCGTTCTTGCCATCCTTCAAGCTCTTCTTGTTGGTTCAGAGGCTTGAAAGTTAACACAAATTTGAGCTTGTTAACAGTATTGGGGTTAGGCGGGCTGCTGGCCGATCTCGTGATTGGCGAGTATTTCGAGTGCGCGCACCATGGCGGAGTGATCCCATGCCTTGCCGCCATGCGCCGCGCAGGCGTTGAAGAGCTGCAGACAGGTGGCCGTATTCGGCAAGGAAACGCCGAGTGCCTGGGCTGTCGAAAGCGCGAGATTCAGATCCTTCTGGTGAAGCTCGATCCGGAAGCCCGGATCGAAGGTGCGCTTCGTCATCCGTTCACCGTGCACCTCGAGAATGCGCGAGGACGCAAAGCCGCCCATCAGCGCTTCGCGCACGCGCGCCGGATCGACGCCGGCTTTGGAGGCGAGCAGCAACGCTTCGCCGACGGCCTCGATCGTCGCGGCAACGATCACCTGATTGGCCACCTTGCACACCTGGCCTGCGCCGACCGCGCCGATCAGCGTGACATTCTTGCCCATCATGTCGAAGAGCGGCTTGACGCTCTCGAAGGTCGCCGTTTCGCCGCCCACCATGATGGTCAGCGAACCGGCCTTGGCGCCGACTTCGCCACCTGAAACCGGTGCATCCAGATAGTCCGCGCCGTGCTCGCGCACACGGGCCGCGAAGTCGCGCGTGGCCATCGGCGAAATCGAGCTCATGTCGACCACGATTTGTCCCGGGCGCAAGGCGTCGGCGAGTCCGTGTTCGCCAAACAGCACGCGTTCGACGTCCGGCGTGTCCGGCACCATGACGAAGATCACGTCGGCATGCGCCGCCACGGCGGCCGGGCTGTCACAGGCGACAGCGCCGGCCTGGGTGAGATCGTCGGGCACACCGCTGCGCGTGAACGCAGCAAGGGCCACGCCGTTCTTGAGAAGGTTGGCGGCCATGGGCTTGCCCATGATGCCGAGTCCAATAAAGCCTGCTTTTTGCATGGAATTCTCCGTGGATGTCATGGCGGCGGTTTCTACTTCCGTTGCTACTTCGCGTCCGCCTGTTTCTGCATGAAGTGTTTTTGAACCGTCTGTGCCGCGCCTTTTAGCAGTCCCATATCCGCACAGACCGCGATGACGCGGCAGCCCATCGAGAGATAGCGCTCCGCGTCGGCTTGCACGGGAGCAAGGATGCCGCTCGGTTTGCCGGCGGCCTGGGCGCGCTCGAAAACGCGTGCGATTGCCTGCTGCACGTCGGGATGATTCGGGTTGCCGATGTGGCCGTAGGCGGCCGCGAGATCGGACGGTCCGACGAAAACGGCGTCGACACCGTCCACGGCGAGAATCTCGTCAATGTTGTCGACGGCCTTGCGGCTTTCAATCTGAACGATGACGCAGACGTTGTCGTTGGCGATGTCGAAGTAATTGGCGACCGTCGCATAGCGATTGCCGCGCTGACTCACCGAGACGCCGCGGATACCCTGCGGCGGGTAGCGCGTCGCGGCGACAGCGCGCGCCGCGTCTTCGGCGCTGTCGACGAACGGCACCAGAAAATTCGAGAAACCACTGTCCAGGAGGCGCTTGATAAACACGCTGTCGTTAGCCGGCGGGCGTACCACCGGTGCGCTCGGGCTGTCCTTGAGCGCCATGAGTTGGGGGATCAGCGTCAGAACGTCGTTCGGTGCGTGTTCCGCATCGAGCAGCACCCAGTCGAAGCCGACAATGCCGAGCAATTCCGTGACGATCGGGCTGGCGAGCGAAGCCCAGCAGCCGATCAGGGTTTCGCCGCCGCAGACGGCGCGGCGAAAGCTATTGGGTAAGGGCTGGTAAGGCGTGGCTGCTGTCATGGGGATGTCTCCTGGGACTGCAATTAACCGGGCAAGCTCTGACGGTTACTAAACAGAACGTCATAGGTTGTCGTACGTCTTGGTGAAGATTAGCATCGGCTCATCTGCTTGTAACTGCCACGTAAACCCGAACTCCTCATGAGACAAGGGTTTCGGCTTGCGCGTATGGCGCTCAATGTTGTAGGATGACCTATATCTGTGATGTCCATCCAAGGAAAGCGAAATGTTGATTACCGGCGAAATGCTGATTGGCCGCCAAGCCGTGCGCGGCGAGGAAAAACCCTTGCGCGCGCTCAATCCCGCCACGGGATCCGAGATCGCCGAGCCGGTGTTCGGCAGCGGCTCGGTCGCGAATGTCGAGCTCGCCTGCGAACTCGCGCAAAAAGCGTTCGATCCGTACCGGCATCTGCCGCTCGCGGTGCGCGCCGAATTCCTCGAGCGTATCGCGGACGGCATCACGGCGCTCGGCGACGCGCTGATCCAGCGCGCGCACGAAGAGTCCGGCTTGCCGAAGGCGCGTCTCGAAGGCGAGCGCGGCCGCACGACGGGTCAGCTCAAACTGTTCGCGCAAGTGGTGCGCGCCGGCCAATGGCTCTCCGCCACGCTCGATTCGCCGTTGCCCGAACGTAAGCCTTTGCCGCGCTCCGACTTGCGGATGCAAAAGATTCCGCTGGGTCCGGTCGCGGTGTTCGGCGCCAGCAACTTCCCGCTCGCGTTTTCGGTGGCGGGTGGCGATACCGCGGCGGCACTCGCGGCGGGCTGCCCGGTGGTGGTGAAGGCGCATCGCGCTCACCTGGGTACCTCGGAGATGGTCGGCCGTGTGATTCAACAGGTCGCGCAGGATATGGACTTGCCGGAAGGCGTGTTCTCGATGATCGTCGGTGCCGGCAATTCCGTCGGTGAAGCGCTGGTCGCGCATCCGGCCATCAAGGCGGTGGGCTTCACGGGTTCGCGCGCCGGTGGCACGTCGCTGATGCGTGTCGCGGCCGCCCGGGCCGAGCCGATTCCGGTGTATGCGGAAATGAGCAGCATCAACCCGGTGTTCCTCCTGTCGAATGCGCTGTCGCAACGCGGTGAGGCCGTCGCGCGTGGCTTTGTCGATTCGCTGGTGCTCGGCGCGGGGCAGTTCTGTACCAACCCGGGGCTCGCGATCGCCGTCGACAGCGACGCACTCAAGGGCTTCGTTGCAACGGCGTCCGAGGCGCTGAGCGGCAAGCCGGCCCAGACCATGCTCACTGCCGGCATTCACGCGGCCTATGAAGAGGGTGAGGGGAAGCTGGCGGCAACAAAGGGTGTCGAAACGGTCGCGCAGGGTGTCGACGCGACGGGCCCGACGCAAGCACGCGCGGCCTTGTTCGTGACCGACGCGCTGACCTTCCTGTCCACGCCGGTCCTGGAGGACGAGGTTTTCGGGCCGGCGTCGACCATCGTGCGTTGCAAGGACGAGCAGGAAATGCTTGCCGTTGCAGAGCACTTTTCCGGTCAGTTGACCGCCACGGTGCAAATGGATAGCGCCGATCTGGCGGCGGCGAAGAAGCTGGTGCCGATTCTCGAGCGCAAGGCCGGCCGGATTCTGATCAATGGTTTCCCGACCGGCGTCGAGGTCTCGCACGCGATGGTGCACGGCGGCCCGTTCCCGGCCACGTCCGATAGCCGGGCTACGTCAGTGGGGACGACGTCGATCGAGCGTTTCCTGCGTCCGGTGTGCTATCAGGATTTCCCGGCCGATCTGCTGCCGGTGTCGCTGGCCGACGGTAATCCGCTGGACCTGTGGCGCCGTCGCGATGGCGAGATCACGCGTAGCTAAGCGACATAAGCGCGACACATGAGCGGCGTCTGAGTGGGCGCTGCGTAAGATAAAAAAATGGCCAGGATATCCCGGCCATTTTTTTGCATCCAGCGTGACGAATCAACGGTCGCTCAGTACACCGATTCAGCTATTCGCTTCCGCGCTTTCGTTGGCGCGCCGCAGCCGCTCGCGGCTATTGGACAGATGCATGCGCATTGCCGCGCGCGCGCCTTCGGCGTCGTGCCGCGTGATCGCTTCGAGAATGCTCTCGTGCTCCAGATTGACGAGCGACAGATACGCGTCGGGTTCGGCATGCGCGATTCCCGCCGAATCGAGCCGGTTGCGCGGGATCAGCGCGCTGCCCATTTGCGTGAGGATGTCGACGAAATACCGGTTGCCGGTTGCACGCGCCACGGAGATATGGAACTGCAGGTCGGCGTCGACGCTATCCAGGCCGTTGTGGCGGGTGGCTTCGATCGCATCGAGGGCGGCGCGCATGCGCGCGAGGTCGTCCGGCTTGGCCCGCTGAGCGGCGAGACCGGCGCATTCCGTTTCGAGGCTGATGCGCAGTTCCAGAATCGACAGCACGTCGCGCAAGGTGGTGGCGGGCACCATGTCGATGCCCAGCTTTTCGCGCTGCGGTTCGAGCACGAAGCTGCCGATGCCGTGGCGCGTCTCGATGATCTTGCCCGCCTGCAAGCGTGAAATCGCTTCGCGGATAACGGTGCGGCTCACGCTCAGCGTGACCATCAGCTGTGATTCGGTCGGCAGTTTGTCGCCGGGCTTCAAGGCGTTAGACGCAATTTGCTCGGTGACGTAGCTGACGACAAACTCGGCAAGATTGCGCGCGCGTCGTGGCGGTGCCGCGGATGCCAGTGGTGTAGCCATCGAAAACGCCCCTCGAATCAGATAGTTGCAGATACTTCCTGTTGTTCATTATACCGTCGTCTGACGACTGATTATATAAACGCCGGATCATTTTCGGCATCGACGTCAAACTCGGCGTCGCTGCCCGGTTTCAGGCGCCAGGCGGGCAAGCCGCCTGGTTTTGCCGGCACCCGGGGAAGTACGATAACAGCCTGACTGCTAGCCCGTGCGCAACTCGACCCGTTTGATGTCTTTCACGATGACCAGGTAGCTGAACACCGTCAGCAGGGCATTCAGGCCGACGAAAACCAGCGCGCCGTTGAACGATCCGGTCTTCGCGACGAGGTAGCCGATCACGATGGGCGTCACGATGCCGGCGACGTTGCCGAACATATTGAAGATGGCGCCCGACAAACCGAGAGCCTCCTTCGGCGAGGTATCCGCCACGACGGCCCAGCCGAGTGCCCCGATGCCCTTGCCGAAGAACGCGAGCGACATGAGCGCGACGACGATCCAGTCGGTCGACACATAGTTGCAGCCGATGATGCACACCGACAGCAGCATGCCGCCGACAATCGGCACCTTGCGCGCGATGGTGAGCGAATGCCCGCGCCGGATCAGCCCGTCGGACAGGATGCCGCCGAGCACGCCACCGGAGAATCCGCAAATCCCGGGCAGCGACGCCACCAGACCCGCTTGCAGAATCGTCATGCCGCGCGCCTGCACGAGGTAGATCGGAAACCACGTCAGGAAGAAGTAGGTCAGCACGTTGATGCAGTACTGCGCGAGATAGACGCCGAGCAGCATCCGGTTGCTCAGCAGTTGACGCACCAGCGACCAGCCGCCGGCGCTGGTGACGTCCTCGACCCGGGCCGCTTGCTGATGCCCGTTCACCACGCCGCCGCCCTGTTCGATGTAATCGAGCTCGGCGCGCGAGACGCGCGGGTGGTCGGTGGGGTTCTTCATCACCTTCAGCCAGGTGATGGCGAGCAACAGTCCGGTCACGCCCATCACGAGGTAGACCGCGTGCCAGCCGAATGCATGGGTCAGCCATGCCATCAGCGGCGTGAAAATGACCGCCGCGAAGTATTGCGCCGAATTGAAAATGGCGGAGGCGGTGCCGCGTTCGTTGGTGGGAAACCAGCTGGCCACGACCTTGGCGTTGG
This sequence comes from Paraburkholderia sp. BL23I1N1, assembly GCF_003610295.1. Classification (NCBI taxonomy): domain Bacteria; kingdom Pseudomonadati; phylum Pseudomonadota; class Betaproteobacteria; order Burkholderiales; family Burkholderiaceae; genus Paraburkholderia; species Paraburkholderia sp. BL23I1N1. The sequence goes on along the minus strand of NZ_RAPV01000001.1, from coordinate 6,020,777 downwards.
CCGGAAACGCCGGCGATTCCGCCGCGCCCATCGCAAAGCGCAGCACGAACAGCGCGGTGACGGCGGCCGCCGCGCTGCCCAGCAGGCCGATCGAACTCTGCAGCAGCGTAAACAGCGACCACAGGAAAATGCTCGCCGCGTAGACGCGCCGCGCGCCGAAACGGTCGAGCAGCCAACCCGCCGGCAATTGCGACAGAACATAGGCCCAGCTGAACGCGGAGAAGATGTAACCCATCTTGATCGCGTCGAAGCCGAACTCGGCGCGCATCGCGGACCCGGTCACCGAGAGCGTGGCGCGGTCCGCGTAATTGAATGTCGTGATCACGAAGATCAGCAGCAAAATCGCGTAGCGGACTTTGGTGCGCTTGGCGACATGGGCGGGGCTCGCGGTGCGGCTCATTTCCATCGTCATCTCCTGAATTCTTATCAGTAAAGAGCGCCCGGCGACGTTACCATCCCGGGCGCTCTTTGCAGTGCCGTGTGCGCGAACCTGGTTCGCACGGCCTGGCGCCTTGCTGGGTTACTGCGTCATTGCGTTATTGCGCGCCGAGCTTCTTGATCAGCACGTCGAGTTGCGCCATTTCTTCTTCGGTCAGATCGGTCAGCGGTGCGCGCACCGGACCTGCGCTGTGGCCAACCAGCTTCGCGCCGGCCTTCACGATACTGACCGCATAGCCCTGGCGGCGGTTGCGGATCGCCAGATACGGCAGGAAGAATTCGTCGATCAGCTTGCCGACGGTCGCGTGGTCGTCCGCGGCAATCGCGCGGTAGAAGTCCATCGCGGTCTTCGGGATGAAGTTGAACACCGCCGACGAATACACCGGCACGCCCAGCGCCTTATAAGCCGCGGCGTAGACTTCAGCCGTCGGCAGGCCGCCGAGGTACGAGAAGCGGTCGCCAAGACGGCGGCGGATCGACACCATGTTCTCGATCTCGCCCACGCCGTCCTTGAAGCCGATCAGGTTCGGGCAGCGCTCGGCCAACCCTTCGAGCATGTCGGCGTTAAGCTTGGAATTCGCGCGGTTGTAGATGATCACGCCCATGTTCGGCACGGACTTGCAGACTTCTTCCGCGTGCGCCGCGATGCCTTCCTGGCAGGCTTCGGTCAGGTAGTGCGGCATCAGCAGAATGCCGTTCGCGCCGTGACGTTCGGCTTCCTGGGCATACGCGATCGCTACGCGGGTCGGGCCGCCCGCACCGGCGAGAATCGGCACCTTGCCTTTGCAGACTTCCGTGGCCGTGCGTACGACGTTCGAGTAGTCGTTATGCGTGAGGGAGAAGAATTCGCCCGTGCCGCCGGCGACGAACAGTGCCGACGCACCGTAAGGCGCGAGCCATGCGAGGCGCTCGGCATAGGTATCGGCGCGAAAATCGCCTTGTTCGTCGAAGTCGGTAACGGGGAAGGACAGAAGGCCTTCGGAAACGATCTGCTTCAGTTCCTGCGGTGTCGTCATGATGAGTATCCAGGGCGTCGAATAGGGTCGGTATTTGAGAAATGGAGATTTCTTATACGTCATCGTACAACAACAAATCGACTAACTCAACGGTGTTTTCACGGCATAATGCATGCCATAGGGTAAATGCGGACCATCCTGATCATCTTTCATGTTGTAGGATGACGTATGAATGATTGTCGCAACGACTGGCGCAACGACTGGCGCAGCACGCGTGAAATCGTCACAAGGATCGATGTAATGGAACACACCCCTCTCTATATTCGCGTTCACCCCAACGACAATGTCGCGATCGTCGTCAACGACGGCGGTCTGGGTGAGGGCGCCGTATTTCCCGATGGCCTGGCGCTGCGTGAGCGTGTTCCGCAAGGGCACAAGGTCGCGCTGGCCGATCTCGCGCAAGGCGACGAGGTCATCCGCTATAACGTGGTGATCGGTTACGCGCTCAAGGCTTTGCCGAAGGGCAGCTGGATCAACGAGCACGTGATCCGCATGCCGAGTCCGCCCGGACTGGAAGATCTGCCGATCGCCACCATCAAGGCACCGGAGATGCCGCCGCTGGAAGGCTTCACGTTCGAGGGCTATCGCAATGCCGACGGCTCGGTCGGCTCGCGCAACATTCTGGCGATCACGACCACGGTGCAATGCGTCGCCGACGTGGTTCAGCACGCGGTCACGCGCATCAAGGCCGAGCTGCTGCCGCATTATCCGAACGTCGACGACGTGGTGAGCCTCGGGCACACCTATGGTTGCGGCGTCGCGATCGACGCACCGGACGCGATGGTGCCGATCCGCACCGTGCGCAACATCAGCCTGAATCCGAATTTCGGCGGCGAGGTGATGATGGTCAGCCTCGGCTGCGAGAAGCTGCAACCCGAGCGTCTGATGCCGCCGGGCACGATTCCGATTGCCGCAGCCGCGAATGTCGCCGAAGTGGCTGACATTGGCGATGTCGAGGCCGATCTGAATGGCGACGTGGTTGTGCTTCAGGACGAAGCGCACGTCGGCTTCCAGTCGATGATCGAGTCGATCATGAGAATGGCCGACGGCCATCTGAAGCGGCTGAACAATCGCCGCCGCGAGACTTGCCCAGCCTCCGATCTGGTGATCGGCGTGCAATGCGGCGGCAGCGATGCATTTTCCGGGCTGACCGCGAATCCCGCCGTCGGCTTCGCCACCGATCTGCTGGTGCGCGCCGGTGCGACGGTGATGTTCTCCGAAGTGACCGAAGTGCGCGACGGGGTCGATCAACTGACGGCGCGCGCAGCCAATGCGGACGTGGCGGCCGCGATCATCCGCGAAATGCAGTGGTACGACGATTATCTGAAGCGCGGCGGCGCGGACCGCAGTGCCAACACCACGCCGGGCAACAAGAAGGGCGGCTTGTCGAACATCGTTGAAAAGGCCATGGGTTCGATCATCAAGTCGGGCAACTCGGCCATCTCCGGGGTGTTGTCGCCGGGTGAAAAGGTCAGGCAGAAGGGCCTGATTTACGCGGCCACGCCGGCCAGCGATTTCATCTGCGGCACGCTGCAGGTCGCGGCGGGCATCAACCTGCACGTGTTCACGACCGGCCGCGGCACGCCCTACAGCCTCGCGGAAGTACCGGTCATCAAGGTCGCGACGCGCTCCGATCTCGCGCGCCGCTGGCATGATCTGATGGACATCAACGCCGGTACCATTGCAACCGGCGCCGCGACAATCGAAGACGTGGGCTGGGAGCTGTTCCGCCTGATGCTCGACGTGGCGAGCGGACGTAAGCAGACCTGCGCGGAAAAACTCAAGCTTCACAATGCGTTGACATTATTCAATCCGGCACCGGTGACCTGATAGTACTGAACGTAACGACGAATAAGACTGGAACATGACTGACTCGAACCTTGAGCGCCCGGCGGCGCAAAAACCTTTCCGCCGTCTTCTGCTCACCGGCGCCGCCGGTAACCTCGGCCAGCAGTTGCGCGGTGCGCTCGCCGCGTGGGCCGATGTCGTGCGTGTCACCGATATCGCGCCGCTCGGCGACGTGGCGGACCATGAAGAAGCATCGATCGTCGACCTCGCCGATGAAGCCGCTGTTCACGCGCTGCTTGAAGGCGTGGATGCGGTGATCCATCTTGGCGGCATTTCCGTCGAGGCGCCGTTCGAAGATCTGCTCGCCGCGAATATCCGCGGCCTGTACAACCTCTATTCGGCCGCGCAGAAGCAGGGCGTGAAGCGCATCGTGTACGCGAGCTCGAATCATGCGGTGGGTTTTCATCCCACGACATCGGTGCTCGATATCGACGCGCCGCTGCGTCCCGACAGCCTGTATGGCGTGACGAAGTGCTTTGGCGAATCGCTGTCGCGCTACTACTTCGACCGCTTTGGTCTCGAGACCGTATGCCTGCGGATCGGCTCGTCGTTCGAGCAGCCGAAGAATCCGCGCATGCTCGTCACCTATCTGAGCTTTCGCGACTTTATCGAACTGGTGCGCTGCTCGCTGTTCACCAATCGGGTCGGGCACGCCATCGTTTATGGCGTTTCGGATAACCGCACCAAGTGGGTCGATAACACCAGGGCGGCGTTCCTCGGCTTTCGTCCGCAAGACAGTTCGATCGAATTCGAGCATCTCTTCCCGGTCACGGCGCCCACTGCCGAGTTCGATGATCCGACCCAGCATTTCCAGGGCGGCCCGTTCGTGCTGGCCGGTCCGATGGAGCCGAAGCGATGAGCGCCGCGGCCAACCCGCGAGTGGAGCGTCTTGAGGCGGAAGGGCAGGCACCCGCCGCGGTCGGCGAGAGTCCGGTGTGGCGTGCCGCGGAACAGGCGCTCTACTGGGTGGATATTCCTGCGCAAAAAATCGTGCGGCTACGGCTCGAAACGGCCGAGCGCGCCGAGTGGCAGTTGCCGGAGAAAGTGGCCTGTCTCGCGTTCGATCGTCGAGGGACGGTGCTGGCGGGCTGTGAGACCGGGCTCTTCGCGGTCACATTGACCGAAGGCGCGCCCCGCGGCGAGCCGATGAAGGTGACGGGCAGAAAACTTGCCGCGCCGGTCTTCGCGTTCGACGATATGCGCTTCAACGACGGCCGTTGCGATCGGCAGGGGCGCTTCTGGTCCGGCACGATGGTGCAGGACATGGCAGCGGCCATTCCCGCGGGCGCGCTCTATCGCTTCGATGAACACGGCGTGTTGTCGGAGCCGGTCGTCGACGCCTTGATCACGCAAAACGGTCTGGCGTGGTCGCCCGATGGGACCACGATGTATCTGTCGGACTCGCATCCTCTGCGCCGGCAAATCTGGGCATTCGACTACGACATCGAAGCGGGCGAGCCGCGCAATCGGCGTGTATTCGCCGATCTGCATCACTATGCCGGGCGGCCGGACGGCGCCGCGGTGGATGCGGATGGCTGCTACTGGATCTGCGCGAACGACGCAGGCCTGTTGCTTCGCTTTACGCCGAAAGGCAAGCTCGACCGGCAGATCGCCGTGCCGGCCGTAAAGCCGGCGATGTGCGCGTTCGGCGGCCGCAATCTGGACACGCTGTTCGTGACGTCGATTCGTCCCGCGACTGGCGCGAGCGAACACGACGGCCATCTCTTCGCCGTTCGCCCCGGCGTGACCGGGCTGCCCGAGCCTGAATACGCAGGCGAACTCTGAAAAAACGACGTATTTGAGACGGGGCGCCGGGGTATTAGCACGTCGGCGCCCAACAGTCGCAATCTTTTATTCATCACTTGTCGTACAACATAGTGGCGTAAATGCCACTTTCGGGTCATCTTCCTCTCTACGAAAAACATCAATGCGCGAGGCGCGGATTCCGCCTGCCTTCCCATCTGTATTGAATTTGCGGCTGATTTTAATCCGGAAACTCTTACTTCCTACCCGTCGCGGTGCGGGTAAATACCGGCTGTACAACTCAAACTCCGTTTTATAGACTTCATATGTCGTCGTACAACATATGGGCCCAAACAAATTCATTTCAAGATAGCCTGGGCCGCTGGACAAAGAGGACAGCGTTCTCTGTGTGTGACCCATTCGCGCGGAGTCCAGGCCGATGCAGTCGAAGCAAAGAAGTCGAATTGTCTGAGAGGAGTGCTGAGGATCTGTGCCGGGGATCGCGCGCAGGCCCGCACGCTAACAACCACGTTAACACTCTCGCCACCCGAAAGGGCGGTTGCCCGCCGCAATCGATTGGATGATCCATTTTTCAAGGAATGTCACGATGAACAAGAAGTTTGCCTCTTCCCGTGTTTCGATGATTGTCGCGGCCTCCGTGCTGGCGTTCAGCACCGTGTCGGCACACGCTCGCGTGTTCCGTGTGTCGGACGTGCATGGCGACACCTATCCGACCAATATGGCCGTGAAATACATGGGTGAAGAAATCAGCAAGGCAACCGGTGGCAAGGATTCCGTGAAGGTCTTCGGCAACAGCGCGCTGGGTTCTGAAAACGACACGATCGATCAGGTGCGCATCGGCGCACTGGACATGGCGCGCGCCAACGGTGCCGCGTTCAACGAGATCGTTCCTGAATCGATGATTCCGTCGCTGCCGTTCCTGTTTCGCGATATCGACCATTTCCGCAAAGTGATGTACGGCCCGGAAGGCCAGAAGATTCTCGACGCCTTCAAGGCGAAGGGCATGATCGCGCTGACGTTCTATGAGAGCGGCGCGCGCTCGATGTATGCGAAGAAGGCGATCCATTCGCCCGCCGACATGAAGGGCCTCAAGGTGCGCGTGCAGCCTTCGGATCTGATGGTCGACGAAATCAGGGCGATGGGCGGCACACCCACGCCGATGCCGTTCGCCGAAGTCTATACGGGCCTGAAGACGGGTCTCGTGGATGGCGCGGAAAACAATCTGCCGTCGTACGAAGAAACCAAGCACTTCGAAGTCGCGCAGTTCTATTCCGAAACCCAGCATTCCATGACGCCAGAAGTCCTGGTGTTCTCCAGGAAGGTGTGGGACACGCTGACGCCGCAGGAACAGGAGATCATCAAGAAGGCTGCGGCCGACTCGGTGCCTTACTACGAGAAGCTGTGGACCGCGCGTGAAGCGGACGCGGCAAAGACGGTCACCAAGGGCGGCGCGACGATCGTGACCGCCGCGCAGATCGACCGTCCTGCTTTCGTGAAGGCGATGCAACCGGTCTGGGCAAAGTACGAGAAGACACCGCAAATGAAGCAGATCGTCGACGAAATCCAGGCAGTCAAATAAGTTACGGCAGTAACGCGGTGTTGAAAGGTCTTACAGCAAATGCTGTGGGCCTTTCGCGCCGTACGGTTTCCTGAGCCGATCGTGGTGGCTAACAGGATTCCTGAAGATTAAAACTAAGTCCGTCGTAGGCAAGGATGGGGTCAATGAGATTCATGAAGCGCCCAAATGATTTTCTCTTCCGCGTGCTGGTTGTCGTGGCGTCGGCGAGTCTTGCCGCGCTGTGCCTGTTGGTGATCTACAGCGTTGTGATGCGCTATGTCTTCAGCGATGCACCGGATTTCGTCGAGCCCATTGCCCTCCTGCTGGTGATTGTGATCGCCATGTTCGGCGCCGCGCTCAAGGTTCGCGAAGGCGGTCATATCGGGCTTGACTCGCTGGTCAAGAAGCTGCCGCCGAAAGGTCAGGTCGTCGCTCATGCATTCCAGCATCTTTGCCTGATCGTGTTGGCCGTGGCAATTTTCTTCGGCTGCTGGCAGATGGCGGAGACGACGATGGACGACAAGATCCCGATTCTGGGCCTTCCGGAAGCGCTTCGTTATGTGATCCCGGTGATTGCCAGCGCCTGCATTGCTCTGTTCTCGTTCGAGAACCTGCTGGGGCTTTTCGCACAGAAACAAAAATAGAAGAATCATGGAACTTGCCATCCTCTCAGTTAGTTTCCTCGTTTTCCTCGTATTCGGGGTTCCTGTTTCGTTTGCGCTGGGACTCTCGTGCGTCCTGACGTATCTGTATGAAGGCTTGCCGGCGGCCACCGCCATGCAGTCGATGATTTCGGGAATGAACGCGTTTTCGTTCCTCGCGGTCCCGTTCTTCATTTTCTCCGGCGAGTTGATGCTGCACGGCGGTATCGCCGATCGTATCCTGCGTTTCGCACAGGCCACGGTGGGCCATTTCCGCGGCGGGCTCGGGATGGCTAACGTGGTCGCGTGCACGTTGTTCGGCGGCGTGTCCGGTTCGCCGACGGCGGATACTTCGGCCATGGGCGGCGTCGTCATTCCGCTGATGAAGCGCGAAGGCTACAGCGCGGCCTATGCCGTCAATGTGACGACTCATTCGTCGCTAGCAGGTGCGCTGATGCCCACGTCGACGAACATGATCATTTATGCGTTCGCTGCACAGGGCATCACTGGGACGTTGAACGGTCACCAGATGAGCGGCGTGTCGATCGGCGATCTGTTGTTTTCCGGTCTCTTGCCGGTGCTGTGGGTGATGGGTTTCGTGCTCATCGCCGCGTACTGGCAAGCGGTCAAGTTCGGCTATCCGCGCCGCGCTGACGGCTCGAGCGAATTGCAGCGCTTTCCCGGCTGGTTCGCGGTAGCCCGCACGTTCCTCGGCGCATTGCCCGGCTTGATGGTGATCGCGATCATTCTGTTCTGTGTGGCGAGAGGTATTGCCACTGCGACGGAAGCAGCGGCCATTGCCGTGGCTTATTCGCTGGTGCTGACCATCGTCGTGTATCGCTCGATGACGATGAAGAAGCTCTTTCACGCGCTCTCCAAGGCGGCAAAGACCACTGGCGTGGTGCTGTTGCTGATCGGCGTGTCGAACATGCTGCGCTACCAGATGGCTTATCTGGAGATTCCCGACGCCATTGAACACATGCTCGACGGTGCAACGAGCTTGCCCTGGTTGATGCTGCTTTATATCAACGTCATCCAGATCTTCCTAGGTACGTTCGTCGACATGGCGGCACACATCCTGATCACCACGCCGCTGTTCCTGCCGATGGCGATGCACGCCGGCGTTGGCCCGGTGCAGTTCGGGATCATGATTTTGCTGAACTGTGCATTGGGTCTCGTGCATCCGCCGATCGGCTCGGTGCAGTTCATCGGCTGTGCGATCGGCAATGTGTCGATAGGTGAAACCACCAAGGTGGCGTGGCCTTATTACCTGGCTATCTTCAGCGCGATCAACATTGTGACTTACGTGCCCATGTTTTCGACATGGTTGCCTAGCCTGATCAATGGCCACCCGGTGTTTTGAACGCTTGATTAAGAGCTGGCGCCGGTGCGGCACTGCCTGACGCAAAGAATAATTTTTTTAAAGAGGAGCAGAAATGAAAAAGGTAATAGCAACCTCGGCCCTTGGGTTGGTCGTCCTCGGCGCGCACGCTCAGAGCAGCGTGACGTTGTACGGTATCGTCGATACGGGGATCGGCTATCAGAGCAGCCAGACGTCGCTGGGTTCGACGAGCGGTGGTCGCTCGGTGATCAAGATGGTCAACGGCATCTGGGCGGGCAGCCGCTTCGGCCTGAAGGGCGGTGAGGACCTGGGCGGCGGCACGAAGGCGATCTTCCAGTTGGAAGAAGGCTTTAACAGTGCAACCGGCGCGCAGTCCGTCTCCGGTCTGGCGTTCAACCGCCAGGCGTATGTCGGCGTGACCAACGCGATGTACGGTACGTTCACGGCTGGCCGCCAGTACACGTCGTACTACACGCTGCTGTCGCCCTATAGCCCGACCACGTGGCTGACGGGCGCGTACGGCGCACACCCGGGCGATATCGATTCGCTGGATACGCTGTACCGCGCGAATAACTCGCTGGTGTACACGTCGCCGAACATGCATGGCCTGACGGTGAGCGGTTCGTATTCGCTGGGCGGCGTGGCGGGCAGCACCAATGCCGGTTCGACGTATAGCGCGGCGGTCCAGTACCTGAACGGTCCGTTCGGGATCGCGGCAGGCTACCAGCGCATCAATAATGCGGCGTCGGGCGGCGGTGCGTGGGACCCCAACTCCACGACGTCGAATAACGGCGCGCAGACGGCGGTGTCGGGCATCAACAACGGCTACCAGACGGCGCAGGCGCAACAGCGCGTGGCGGTGACGGGCGGCTATGCGTTCACGTCGCAATGGGATGTCTCGTTCTCGTATTCGAACGTGCAGTACATCCCGGGCATCCACTCGGCGTTCCAGAACGAGGCGATTTTCAACACCGCTGGCGCCGTGCTGCACTTCAAGCCGCTGTCGGTGCTGGACCTGGCCGCCGGCTATAGCTACACGCGCGCAACCAAGGCAAATGGCATTACGAGCGCGGCCAGCTATCAGCAGTTCAATCTCTCGCAGTACTACAGCCTCTCCAAGCGGACCGGCCTGTATGCACTCGAGGCTTATCAACGTGCGGGTGGCCAGACCCTGGTCCCGAACAAGGCCGGTACGGCGACGAGCATCATCAACGCAACGGCCGATATCGGCGACGGCCAGAACGGCGCGCCGTCCTCGTCACGCAGCCAGTTCGCGGCAGGCGTGGGTATCATTCACCGCTTCTAATTGGCGGGTGACGTGACGGCGTCTGTCGACGCCGTCACAGCGACGCGTTTCAGAGACGCGTCGCTCAGCAGTACCAGCTGCGCGCGCCACGCGCGCAGTATTTCCGGGCGCTCACGCGTCTTTTTCGGACCACAAACGCCCACCCGTTGCCCAGTTTTCGCGTTTGACGTCGGTGAGGATGATGTCCACCGAGTTCGGCTCGACGCCGAGCGATTCGCACGTCGCCTTGGTGATGGCTTCGACGAACTGGCGTTTCTGTTCCAGCGAGCGGCCTTCGAAGAGTTCGATATGAAACGTGGGCATTGCGTGACTCCGTGATGATTGATGGCGAGAGGTTACGTGGAGACGTTACGTCGGGAAGTTACGTCGGGAAGTTACGTCGGGAAATGAGTTCAATCACGGTACGTGCGATCGAGCCGGTCGAGCTTGCGTAGCAAGGCGGGCCATTCCAGCGCGCCTTCGATCGCACCGCCGTCGAACAGTTGCTCGGCTGTGCGTGCGGCTACGGCATCGCCCGGCACGACGAGCTCGCGGCCGCATGCCTGCGCCTGCAACTGGATTTCGCAGGCCTTGATCAGCGTGGCCATCAGCACATAGGCTTCGGCAACGGTGCGGCCGGCGGTGAGCGTGCCGTGATTGCGCAACAGCATGGCCGGTTTGTCGGCAAGATGCGCGACGAGGCGTTCGCCCTCGGTCGGCGTAAAGGCGAGGCCTTCGTAATCGTGATACGCGAGGTGGCCGTAAAAACGCAGCGCGTGTTGCGACGCCGGCAGCAAACCGGCCGGCTGCGCGGAAACCGCCACGCCTGCCGTGTTGTGCAGGTGCATCACGCAGAAAGCATCGGCGCGGGCTGCATGCACGGCGGCGTGCAGCGCGAAACCGGTGGCGTTAACCGGATGGGCGCTCGCGCCGACGATGTTGCCTTCAATATCGATCTTCACCAGGTTCGACGCGCACACTTCGTCGAATGCGAGACCGAACGGATTGATCAGGAAGTGGCCGGGTTCGCCGGGAACGCTGGCCGAGATATGCGTGTAGATCAGGTCGTCCCAGCCGTTGAGCGCCGCGAGGCGATAGGCGGCGGCCAGATCGAGGCGGGTCTGGTGTTCGGCTTCGGACATCGGCCCCGCCTCGGCGACACGGCCTGCGGGCGTGTGGGTGAACGACATGTGTGTCTCCTGAGATTGGCTGGTGGGCTGTGACTGCGGCCTAACCCGCGCGCCTGGCCGATGCTGTTGACGTGACGCGCCGTCCGGCTTCGGCGCGCTCCGCCGATTCGGGGACTGCCGCACCGCGCTTAAGCTGGCCATTGAGCCACTGCATGCTCCATGTTGCGAGGACGAATGGCGCAGTCATGGCCGGCAACGCATAGTAAGCGGCCGTCGCCTGTAATACGACCGAAATCGCAACACCGCCGAGCGTTACCGCGATACCGCAATCGGCCAGTGCGATCGCGGTCAGTGCACCGTTGAATCCTAACAGGCCCGCGTCGAACGAGTTCGTACTTGCGCCAAGGAGCAGATGCGCGGCGCACGCGAGGCCCACACCGATCAAGGCCCACAGCGCATGCCGCCGTGACGCCGCCGCGATGCCGATCAACACAAGCAAACCAGGCAGTGCGCCGGACGCAAAACCGGTTTGCGCGAATCCGGCGAGTACGCCGGTGCTCAACTTCGCCGCACCGAGCGCGTGCTCAGCGGTGAGGCTGGCTTGCGGCGCGACGCGCGTTACCAGCGGCAGCCAAAGCCACGTGACGATCAAACAAGGGCTGGAGAAATAGCCGAGCCCACACACGCGCAAGCGGCGCGACCACGGTTCCAGCAGCCACGCCGTGCCCGTCGCGGCCAGGATCGCCACGGCGGCGGCCGTCGCGTTGTCGGCGATGAAGCTGAATGCGGCGAGACCGGCCAGCGCGCCGTTAAAGCCGTGCAGTCCTGCCCGTGTGTCGTCCTCCCGATAGCTGGCCAGCACCGCGCTCACGTTGGCCGCGATCACGCCCATTAGCGCCGCGCAGGCGAGGCGCGGATCGCATAGCAGCCACGCGGCGAGCAGGCACGCACCGGTGAAAGCGTTCGGCTGCAGCACGATCTGGCCGAAACTGCGCAACAGGGTGCGCAAGGCGGCGGATTGTGCTTCGTTTGCGGCGGCGTGCATGGTTTAAAGGCGGCGAATTCGATGCGGCGCGAGCTGGCCGCATGCAAATAAAGCGCACGCAGCAGGTCAGGTTGAGTGTGAACCGCGAGCATAGGCCACTTGCCCCGCGGCGGGCATTGCCAGGCGTTGATAGTGGCTATTTGCGACACATCCGGATCCTCGCGCCATGAGCCGAAAAGCAGTGTGTCGGCGCACCGAAAAATTTCGCGCTAGGATAGGAACCCGGCGCGCTTGCCGTGCCGTTCCGTTTCGTTCCAAAAAGGGGGCAGGCTGATGCGTGAACTAAGGTGGGCATCGGAAGAAGGCGAGGGCTTCGAACATCTGGTATTCGACGCGCGCGCGGACGGCTTTGCGGTGGAAAGCGTCGTGGTCGGGGAGCGCTACGGCAAAGAGTATGGCCTTTACTACAAGGTGCGCTGCGATGCGCAATGGCGCACCACCTATGCGTGGCTGAAGATCGTCGGCGGCGGCGAGGTGGAGTTGCACGGGGACGGCGCCGGCCATTGGCACGATGGCCATGGCCTCGTACTGAGCGCGATTGAAGGGTGCATCGATATCGATATCGCCGCGACGCCCTATACGAACACGTTGCCGATCCGCCGCCTGCAACTGGCCGAAGGCGAGCGTCAGCCGATTTCGGTGGCCTATATTTCGACGCCGGATTTGCAGGTCACGCCTGCCGAGCAGGCGTATTCGTGCATCGAATTGAACCGCGTGTATCGCTACGAAGGCATCTTCCGCAATTTCACCGCTGACCTGACGGTGGATGAAGACGGCCTCGTGATCGACTACCCGACGCTATTCACACGCCTGCCGCGCGAGCGTTGATCGTCGAGGTGCCGGGGCCGCCGCTGGCTGCCGGCCGCGGCGCCCGGTGCTGCTCGACAAAGCGCTCGATGCCTGCCGCGATACGCTCGGGTTCGCGCAAGACGACCCAATGGCCGGCATCGATTTCCATGCGGCTATACGCGCCGAGCCAGCCTTCGAGTCCGATGGAAAGCTCGGGCCCGACATAGCGATCGCGCAGCGGCACGATGAATTGCACCGGCGCATGCGCATGGCGTGCGCGCGGGTGCAGCAACTTATCGATGAAATTGGCGCGGTAGAGATTCAGGCCATTGATCGCGTTGCGCGTTTGCGCCGGATCGCGTTCAGGGCGCACCCGTTCCGTCAGGCGCAGCCATAACGGCCACATGCGTGCGCCGCCCGCGCGCCAGACCAGTTCCGGCAGCAACGGCAGGTGAAAGAAGAAGATGTACCAGGATTTGAGCGTTTGCCGAAGTCCGCTGCCGAACGGACGCTTCGCTGCCTGACGTGCTTTGGGCTGTCCCTCATGATCCTCACCTGCGCCGCCGCGTAAGTCGAGCGACGCGTGATCGAGGCACGGCCCGGAGATCGACGTGTACGATGCAATGCGGCCCTTGAAGGCCGGGTCGGTGACCGCTTCCCAGCTTTGAATCGACCCCCAATCGTGACCGACCAGGTGAAACGGTTGCGCGCCGCACGTTGCATCGGCGACGGCAGCGAGATCGGCGGCCAGCCGCTCGAGCGGGTAAGCCGCGCGCGACTGCGGCGCGCCGGACGCGCCCGCGCCGCGCACGTCATAGCTGATCACGCGGTAGCGCGCGTCGAGTTGCGCGCGGACCGGTTCCCACACTGCCGCCGAATCCGGATAACCGTGCACCAGCACGATCGGCGGCGCGTCGCGCGGTCCACTCACGTAGACGGCGAGCCGCACGTCGCCGGCGTCGACCGACAGCGTGTCGCGTATCACGCTGCCGCCTGCGCGCCACGCCGCGTGGCTTTGCGTGTGCCCGGTGTGATCGCGTTCGTGGCGTTCATCGCGTTACTCGCGTCGACCGCGGCGACGAGTCCGTCGATGCGCGCCAGTTGCGCGCGATTGTCGTGATCCCACGGATGAAAGCCCGGTCGGAAAAAGCTCAGCCATTCACCGGCAATCCGCGGAAACACGCCGTGACGTGGGCCGTACAGATACTTCACGACGCGCCACATGCCGCGGATATGCCCACCGCGTTTGCGATCGGCGATGAGCAGGCGCACGTGAAAGTCGAACACGATCAGCCAGAAGGTCAGCGTGGTGGTGAGCATCGTGCCGGTGCGCAGCAGGTAGCGTCCGAGGCCGGGCTTCAGCACCGCGTTCCATACGTCGTACGACACCGCTTTGTGTTCTGTTTCTTCAAGCGCATGCCACGTCCACATCTGCGTATAGCCTTCAACCGAACCGCTGATCCGCGAAGCGTCTTCCAGCAGCAAAGCGGCCAGCATCGCCGTGTAGTGCTCGAGGCAGACCGTCACCGCGAGTTGATACGAATGCGGCAGGTGTCTGCGGAAGAAGTTGAGAATCGCCCACAGCCGCTTGTCGAGCTTATGCGCGGGTAAGCCGGCTTCCTGCAGCAGATCGTTGTATTCGATGTGCTCGCGCGTATGCATCGCTTCCTGGCCGATGAAGCCGTGCACCTGCTTCTTAAGCACAGGGTCGTCGATCTGGTCGCGGTAGTTGCGCACGCTGTCCATGAAGAAACGTTCGCCAGCCGGGAATAGCAGCGAAAGCGCGTTGAAGAAGTGTGTCACATGCGAGCCCTGCACGTGCCAATCGCAGGCGCGTTCCTGCGGCAAGTTGAAGCGAAGGTCGCGGCGAACCGGCATCATGGCCTTTCTCCTTTTGATTCTTTATGTGCTGCTGATCGTGCTGATCGGTTTCTTTGCATTGCGTCAGATCGCGGGCGAACTGTCAGGCACGCCGGCCGTCCACTTGTGCGGCGCGGCGCGCGCGTTTTTCCGCAATGCGCTTCATGCGGCGCGTCTGCATCACGACCAGCGCCTGATAGGCCGCCGGCAACGTGCGCGCCAACCAGTCGGCGGCGCGCGCATCGCGGCCGATCAGCACGCGCCGCTTGTTCTTGCGCACGCCGTCGAGAATCACGCGCGCGGCTTCGTCGGCGGTGGTGATAAAAAACTTCTCGAAGTCGTCCTTGCCTTGCTGTTCGTTTTCCAGCATGAAGCCGACCATATTCGACGAGATGCGGCTCGATTGCGCGATGCTCGTGCGAATGCCGCCCGGGTGTACACAGGTCGCCGATACGCCGCACTTCATCAGATCGAGTTCCTGGCGCAACGCTTCTGTGAAGCCGCGCACGGCGAATTTGGTCGCGTTGTAGCCGCTCATGCCGGGTTGCGAGAAGAGGCCAAACACGCTCGACGTATTGACGATGTGTCCCGCGCCCGACGCCTTGATATACGGCAGAAACGCCTTCGTGCCGTGCACCACGCCCCAGAAATTGATGCCGACGATCCACTCCAGGTCGGCGTACTCCATTCCTTCGATGGTGCTCGACAGCGCCACACCCGCGTTGTTGAACACGAGGTTCACGCGCTGATGCTGCGCGGCCGTTTCGGCGGCCCATTCGAACATCGCCGCGCGGTCCGACACGTCGAGCACTCGCGTGGTGATGCGCAGCGGCGAGCCGACGATATGCGGCGCGGCGGCCTGCGCGAGCTGCGCGGTTTCGGCGAGGCTCGTGGCATTGCGGTCGGCGAGCGCGAGGTGGCAGCCTTCGCGCGCCAGCCGGATTGCGAGCGAACGGCCCATGCCCGAGCCTGCGCCGGTGATCGCGGCCACTCTGTCGGTAAAGTTCTTCATTGGCTTATCTCCTGTCCTCTCTGAACGGTGCCTTGTCGTTATGTTTATTCAGGTTGCTTCCGCGGATGTCGTGGCCGCTGTCGTCACGGCAGTGCCGTGCGTATGCAGAGCCTGCTGTTGCGAGCCCGCATGTCCACTCAGCGGCTGCGGGGTAGGCGAATACGCGAGGTAGTCACCCATGCTGAAAGTGCGGGTCGCCTGGCGGAATTTATAAGCGAATCCGGGCCACAGCGTGGTGTTCTTGCCGGTCTTCGGATCGAGATACCAGCTCTTGCAGCCGCCCGTCGACCAGATCGCGCGGCCAAGTTTCTGCTGGATCTGTTCGTTGTAGGCACGCTCGACATGCGGGCGCACCTCGATCGCAGCGGCGCGTTCCGCGTTCATCGTCTTCAGTGCGCGCAGAACGTATTCGACCTGCGATTCGATCATGAACACCATCGAGTTGTGACCGAGGCCGGTGTTCGGGCCGACGATCATGAAGAAGTTTGGATAACCAGGCAGTGTCGTACCGAGATAGGCGTGCGCGCCGTCGCGCCATGTATCGACGATATCAACGCCGCCGCGGCCACGCACCACGCCCGCCGGAAACGGATCGGCCACCTGAAAGCCGGTGCCGAAGATCAGGCAATCGGCCGGATGACGCGTGCCGTCGGTCGTGATCACCGCGTCTTCTTCCACACGGGCGATGCCCGTGGTCGTCACCGATACGTTCTGCCGTGACAGCGCGGGGAAGTAGTCGTTCGAGATCAGGATGCGCTTGCAGCCCATCGTGTAGTTCGGCGTGAGCGTGGCGCGCAATTGCGGATCGGGCACCTGGCGGCGCAGATGCCGCTCCGCGACTTTCTGTGCGGTCTTCATGAGCGAAGGATGAATCGCGAAGCCGACAGCACGCGATTCGAGCATGCAGTAGAGCGCCGAACGCATGATCTTCTGCGTGAACGGCAGATGCCTGAATAACCACTGTTCGAACGGTTTCACCACACGGTCGGCCTTCGGCATGATCCACGGCGGCGTGCGCTGGAACAGGTTCAGATGCGAGACGCGTGGCGCGATCTGCGGCACGAACTGAATCGCGCTCGCCCCCGTGCCGATCACCGCGACGCGTTTGCCTTCAAGCGGATACGTGTGATCCCAGTGCTGCGAGTGGAACGCCTTACCCTTGAATGTCTCGATGCCCGGAATATTTGGCACGGCGGCGCGCGAGAGTCCGCCCATTCCCGAGATCAGCACGCGCGCCGACCATTGCAGCCCGTTTGCGAACGTCAGTTGCCAGCGGTGACGGGTTTCGTCGTAGATTGCCGAGGCAAGCTCATGACCGAAGCGCAGATGACGCTGGATGCCGAACTTCTGCGTGCACTGTTCCAGATACGCGCGAATTTCCGGCTGACGTGCGAACATGCGCGTCCAGCGCGGATTCGGAGCGAAGGAGAACGAATAGACGTGGGATTGCACGTCGCAGGCACAACCGGGGTAGTGGTTGTCACGCCAGGTGCCGCCGACCGACTCGGCTTTTTCGGCGACGATGAAATCCGTCATGCCGGCTTGCCGCAGACGGATCGCCATGCCGAGGCCGGCAAAGCCTGAGCCGATGATGGCGATATCGGTATCGATAGGCGCGGATGCGTTGGGCGCCGCGTCGTCGAGGGGCATCATGCGTGCGTTCATCCGATCCGTCTCCTTGTTGTCCGTTCTTAACTGTTACATTGACTAATGTAACAATAGGGGCTGTCAACGGATGACGCAAGCAGCGGGTTAGACGCAATACTGTTCACTTGATGACCGCTTTCGGTGAAATTCGCTGATTCAGCGGCTCCGATCGTCGGCGTATCCGGAAGTTCGACATCTTTCGCTTCACGCCGCGGGGATTACGCTTGCCGCGGCTTTGCACGGCACGCCCACTGGCGATTTCCCGCAGTAAGCTGAGCCTCCAACTTTGCCACTGCTCAGGGGGGAACGGCCGCCGCCTCGGGCAGGCGTCGGTTCAACACGCGTACGGCATGAACGAACGATAAGTCTTCCGGGTGCTGCCCGCTGTCCTGGGCAGCCTCATACATCAGTCGACGGATCGCCGCGTGGGTAAGCATTAACGCATAGAACTCCTGACGGACCAGATCAGGCGTCTTGCTACGCAGCACCTTCTTGCCGTCGCACAGATGTGTCTTGATCTCGTCAAACATCTCTTCTATTTTCCAGCGCCGGTGGTACAGCGCCGCGAGTTCTATGGCAGGCGCCACCGCTGCGTCCAGCAGATTGGTGATCAGGCGATACTGCGGCTCGGCATCAGGCACACCTTCCAGGCGATACTCGATGACCCGCACCTGCATGCCGTTGCGCTGGTGTCGCCTGTCGGTGTCACTGGCATAGACAGTGCTCAGGTACGAACCATCTGCCAGCGGCACTTCGCACGGCAGCCGCAAATTCGACTTCACGCGCCACAGCAGCTTCGCTCCGGTGGCCACCGCGTCGCGCCACATGTCATAGCCATAGAACAGGCGATCGGCCAGCACCAGCATGTCGTCCGAGAATGCCGGAAACAGCTGGCGTGTGAGCGCCTGTTCGCTGTGCTCGCATACCCCGCCCATCTGGACCTCACACAGCGCGTGCGTCGCACATTCGGCCAGCGCTACGAAGCGAATCTGCGGATACGCGGCCTCACCGCGCCCTCCCTGCGCATATCCGAACGCTTGCGCATTGGCCTTCTCATCGGGCACATCCAGCGTGGAGCCGTCCACGCTCATGACCCGATAGCCCGCATAGTCGCCGCCTGCGGTTCGTGGGTGTTGCGCCGCCTGCCGGGCGAACAGCTCGCGCATCACCTGCCATCCCAGGCGTGCGCGACCCTGCGAGATCGCCGCCTTGCTGACCTGCGCGTCGCGTACCTGGTCGCCGTAGATGCGCCGCAGTCCCTCGATCACCAGACGAAACACTTCCTCATAGGCCACGCGCGGATACAGGCACATCGCCATCACGAAATACACCAGCACTTCACGCGGCATGTCGCGGCGCACGCGCGTCTGCACGCCGCACTTCGTGAGCGCCTCCTTGACCTGTCCCAGGGAGCAGTTCAGCGCCAGATACCCCACCGCCAGATAGTCCGCGAGCCGCGCCCCGCCTGGCAGCGTTGCTTCCGTTCTTGCCATCCTTCAAGCTCTTCTTGTTGGTTCAGAGGCTTGAAAGTTAACACAAATTTGAGCTTGTTAACAGTATTGGGGTTAGACGGGAAACTCTATGGAGCGGAGAAGGTTGTGGCGCAAGGCGCAAACGGCGACGGCGCGGGCGAGGGCGAGGGGAGGGCTTCGAGACTAATGCGGAAGCGGATGCCATTCCGCTATGTGAAAAATGCTGGGCGGATTCGCTTTGGAAATCCGCCCGGCTTACAGCTTTAGCGCGTTATTGGACCGAAGCCTTCGGCGCGGCAATCACGCGAGCCGCGGCAGACTCGTCCGCGTCGTTGCTTTGCACGATATGCAGTTCACGGGTGCGAACCGGCAAGCCGCAGTGGGCGTCGTTGAGTGTTTGACGGACCCGGCGAGCGAGATCCCAGCGCATGTCCCAGAACGTGTCGATGTTGGCCCACACGCGGATGTTCAGGACCACGGTGCTGTCGTCGAAACGGGCCACCATCACCTGCGGCGCGGGCTTTTGCAGCGCGCGCGGGTCGGCAGCGGCGAGATTGCGCAGTGCGGCCAGCGCCTGGTCGACGTCGTCACGCACGGAGATTTCCACTTCCAGATCGAGGCGGCGGGTCGGATTGCGGTTGTAATTGCGGATCGAATTGCTCCACAGCGCGCTGTTCGGCACGTATTCGCAAATGCCGTCGGCTTTCGTGAGGCGTGTCGTGAACAGGCTGATTTCTTCGACCGTGCCCGCGACGGTGCCCGTGCCGGCTTCAATCGAATCGCCCACCTTGAACGGTCGCAGCAGCAACAGCATGATGCCGGCCGCGATGTTTTGCATCGTACCCTGCAGCGCGAGACCAATAGCGAGGCCGGCGGCGCCGAGCACTGCGACGATGCTCGCCGTCTGGATACCCAGTTGCGACAGCGCGCCGATGATCGAGATGACGCGAATGCTCCACAGGCAAGTGTCGCAGATGACCGGACGCAGCGTGGTGTCCATGCGCGACTGGCTCGCGAGCAGCCGGTTGAGCGAGCGTGCAACGCGGCGGGCGACCCACCAGCCCACCACCAGTATCAATGCGGCCGCGCACAGGTGCATCGAGATCGTGGAGAGTGCGTCCCAGAGGAAGGTCCACCGGTCAGGGTGAATCTCAGCGAGTAAATTCTGCATAACCTTGACGGTCCTGATTTTTTAAGCAGCGGCGTATTGTTCGCCGCATGGGTTACAAGAAGCATGGATACCGTATGCCCGCGAAACGCGAGTGAAGGGCAGGTATCCGGAGAACGACGCAATTAAAGCGTGCAAAAAATGGACCGTTTCGCAAATGGAAAGTTCTGCCCGTACACCCTTTTTAACAAAATGAGTGTCCGGATGCGAAAGGGCGCGCGGCGCGCATGGCGACGTGAGGGGCGTGTTGTCGTGGTCCCGTCATGGAATGAATGACGGGTGACCCGTGAAATGAGGCGGTGACCTGAGAAGCTATTCCTCAGGCCGGCGCAGCGTCAAGGCATTATTTGATACGGACGACGAAGTAACGTGTCCTGCCGTGTTTTAGACCAACCAGCGTCTATTTTCCCGTAAGACTGGCTGCCACCTCGCGGTTCTGCCAGACGTTGTCATTCACGGTGATCTTTTGCGGAATCAGATGCGCGCCATAAAACGCATCGGCAACGACCTGTTGGGAGCGCACGATCTCGTCGGTGACGGCGGTAGTGCCGTACGGATATCGGCGCACCCAGGTTTCGACCAGCTTCTGATCGAGACCGACCTTCGGCGCAATCAGCGCGGCGGTTTCAACCGGATGCGCGTTCACCCACAGGCCGGCGGTGCGCAACTGCGCGAGAATCGCGCCGACCACATCGGGATGCTGCTGGGCGAAATCGCGCGTGGCCTCATAGAAGTTATAGGGACTGTTGAGCCCCGAATAATCGACCAGCGTGCGTGCCTTCAGCGCCTGTTGTGCGGAGGCATAGTAAGGGTCCCAGATCGCCCATGCGTCGACGGTGCCGCTTTCGAAGGCCGCGCGCGCGTCCGCGGGCGCCAGATACACCGGGCGAACGTCTTCGTAACGCAGGCCGGCTTTTTTCAGCGCTTCGAGCAGCAGATAGTTCGCGCTCGAACCTTTCTGCAGCGCGACGCGCTTGCCCTTCAACTCCGCCACGCTACGCAGCGCCGAAGCGCTGCGGACCAGAATCGCTTCGGCGTGCCGCCCGGACGGCTCCGCGCCGACATAGACGAAGCGCACGCCGCCGGCCTGCGCGAACACCGCTGGAGGTGCGCCGGTGTAGCCGAAATCGATGCTGTTGGCGTTCAGCGCTTCGAGCAATTGCGGGCCGGCCGGAAACTCGAACCACTTGATGCTGTAGCCGAGCGGCTTGAGCTTTTCGTCGAGCGAGCCTTGCGCCTTGAGTACCGCGAGCAAGCCTGATTTCTGATAGCCGATACGCAGCACGTTGGCCGGCTCGCTGCCGCTGCCGTTACCGCTACTGCTACTGCTGTTCTGCGCTGTTGCGCTCAATGTGGTGAGCGCCGCCAGCAATGCGGCGGCGATGTGCAGTGAGATACGGGTATGACGGGCCATCGTGCGACTCTCCATTGCGTTCGATTGATCGAAGATCGTCGCATGGACGTCCCGCCGATCAAACGAAGCAATGCAGATTTGAATATGACGCGCACGCGAAGGGGAATGGAAACGCTCGCATAAATCGCGACAGGAAAGGCGCGTGTCACCACGCATGTCACGACGCATGTCACAAGCGCGGTTGGCCGCGAGCGCCCGCAGGAACGGCTATTTTTTCGGCTTGTTTTTCGTGGCCGCCGTGCCCTCGGCCGGATGGCCCAGCTTCTTTTCCATGATCGCCGCGACGCGGTCGCCGAGATAATCGCCGGAGGCTTCTTCCAGCGCGCGATTCATTTCGCTTTCGACCAGCACCATCGCCAGTGGCCGCACACGCCAGATCGCGTCGACCAGTGCGGGCACGTCGGCGGGCGGGGGCAGCGCGTCGGGATCGTAACGGTCCAGTTGACGGACCACCAGATCGACCAGCGCCTTGGCGACCGCATTGAAATGCGGCCTTGCAACGCCAACGGCGTCGAGCAGGTCGGCGAGCGGAATGCCTTCTTTCGCCATGGTCGCGCCGGCGGCCAGCGCTGTGGGGCTGCCGGATACGAAGGAGAGCCCGTCGCGCTCCAGCAAACCCAGATCGACCGCTTTACCGAGTGCACTTGGCGAGGCTTTGTCGCCGAACATGTGCAGCAATTCGATCAGCGAGTATTTTTTGGGCCGTTCGCGTGACCAGCGGCCGCCGATCGCGGTTTCGAGGCCGAGAATCGAACGCAGATCGTGGCCTTCGTCCACCGCCATGATCAGGTCCTGGATGTTCGCAAGCGTGTAGCCGCGCGCGAGCAGATGGTTGATCAGCTTCAGACGCGACACATGCGTGTCGTCATACACGCCCACGCGGCCGCGCTTTTCCGGCGGCGCGAGCAGGCCGCGGTCCTGATAGGCGCGCACGTTGCGCACGGTGCTGTCGGTGACGCGCGCGAGTTCGTCGACCGTGTATTCGTTGCGCGGCGCGTCGCTTGGCCGGACGTTCGAGTCGGCGGGCAAGGGCGGAAAGGGGGGCTGCGGTTTGGGCATGGGGGGATTTTAACGCGGCGCACCTAGTCGCAAATTGCGATGATCTGGTTCAACTGCTCGCACGCGGCTGCAAAGACTTCATCGGGTACACGTTTCCACGGATGCGCTTTCGCGCCCCGCGCTCGCCAGTCAAACGACTTGGGCTGGTGTCCAAGCACGTAGCTCGTAACGTTTTTTGGTCCCTGAAATCTGATGGCAAACGGATTCGTGTCGTTGAACCTGGCTGTCGTCATCGGGAGTCCGATAACGATGCTGGTTCGCTCGTTGAATGGCTTCGGTGACAGGACCAGCATGGGGTGCAAATCCTTCATCTCGCGACCGACCTGAGGGTTGCAGTCAATCCAGATAATGTCGCGGCGATCCGGCACCCACACAGCGCCTGCCATCAGAACACCTCCGCACCGACGCGACCGGTGATCATCGCCTCACCGCCGTGCGTTGCAGGATCGAACGCCGCCAGCTTTTCCGCGAGCGTGAGCTTACGCGGCCCAACCGGCTTTACCGTCACGCCGATCTCGTCAGTCGTCACTTCGACTTCCTGGCCGACCTCGAAATGCGCCGAGCGTGCGACAGCAGCGGGAATGCGGACAGCCAGGCTGTTTCCCCACTGCTGGATCCTGAGCGTTGCTGTTTTTGCCATGATTCCAACCTCCTATGGACGTTTAAACAAGTTTATACGTCCAACGAGAAGGTTTCAACATGTTTATACGTTCCGGGCGGGCAGGATGTAAACAGTTCTTCGTCAAAGTTAGCGGGGCGGCCAGCCGTTTGCTGAATGTCAACACACTGTTGCAGCGGTTTGGGTGCACCAGCGCGGTGGTTCGAGGCAGGGGGCGACGGGGGAGCGACGGGAAAAGGCCGCTTCGCGAAGAGCCGCCTTTCCAAGGCCGGGGTGACACTCGGCGCTTTATCCGCGGCCCTGCGGCACGTCGTCCGGTGCGCTCGAATCGCCCACGCCCAGTGGGCGCTGCATCAACGTGGTATCGAGCCAGCGGCCGTGCTTGAACCCGACCGCCTTCAACGTGCCGGTCAATTCGAAACCCAGTTGTGTATGCAGGGACAGCGAACCACCGCTGCCGCCGTCGGCGATCACGGCGACCATCTGGCGCCACGGTCCGGTTTCGCAACGTTCGATCAGCGCCTGCAATAGCACGCGCCCCAGGCCTCGCCCACGATACGCGTCGCTCACATAGATCGAATCTTCGATCGTGTTGCGATAGGCGGCGCGCGGCCGGTACGGCGTCGCGTAGCAATAGCCGGCGATTTCACCGTCGATCTCGGCGACCATGTAAGGCAGCCCGTGGCTGCGCACGGACGCGAGCCGCGTGCGCAGATCGTCGACGGAAGGTGGGATTTCTTCGAACGAAGCAACCCCGGTCAGCACGTGGTGCGCATAGATCGCCTGGATCGCGGGCAGATCGGCTTCGGTGGCGTCGCGGATCAAGGGCGCGGCGGGCGGCTGGGTGGAGGCTGAATCAGTTGTATGGGGTGTGGAGGGCGCGGGGCGGGTGGTGCTCATGCGTGTTCCTGTCGTGGCCGGTGAGTCTGCGGATACGTTTTACTATGCCCGCCGCGCGCGCGAATTTGAAGCGCGTCAAAATTCGCCATGAGCTATAGACGGTATCGGCGTATGCGTAGGTGACTGGCGCGACTGAGGTAGGGTGCGTTCGGTGTAGGCAGAAGTGATTGATGTGTCCGAGGTGTCGCGCGTAGCGCCCGTCCATGCGACTGTGCCGGGCGCTACGGATTTCCTCGCGCAGATGCGTGCACGCGGTGTGTTTTCCGGCGCTCAGCTATGCGAGTACATATCCGGCTGTGTCACATGCCCGCGGTAATGCCGGTGATGCTTTGCCTTGTGCTTCGGCTTGGCCTTGGTCTTGGCCGGAGCATGTTCCGCGGGTTGTGGTTGCGGTTGAGGCTGGGCTTGCATCGGCTGCGGTTGCGGCTGTTGGGCCTGTGCGGCCGGCGCGGGCGCCGGATGGGTGTTGCCGGCCGGCAGCGCGCTCTGGCCTTCGCCGAAGCGAAAGGTTTGCGAGGTCTGGGCGTACGCGGTGGCGGACAGCGTCAGGGCGGCGAGCGCCACGCAAATCGAAAACTTCATGAATCCATTCTCCTTGTGAACGAGCCGGTGAGGATACCGCAAGGCGGCCTCCGGCTTCTTTGGCAAGGTGTGACGTTCCTCATGGTCGAGCAGAACGTTAGCGTCGCGCTGGAGATCGCGCATGACGGCTATGTGTTGCAGACCGTCCGCGTCATGCTCGAAAGCACGGCTGGATTCAAAGATCGAACTGGTCGAATTCGCTTTGCAGTTCGCGATTACGTGCAACGCGTTCGTCGATGCCCGGCCCGAGCCGTTCGACAATCGCGGAGATCAGCAGGTTGAACAGGCAGGTAAGCGGCGCCAGCGAATCCCAGAACTGACCGACATCGGTTTTCACCTGCAACAGATCGCCGTCGAACTCGCGCGCCCACGGGCAGTAAATATCGGTGACGAGCGCGAAGGGCAGGCCACGGCGCGTGGCGGCTTCGCAATAGCGGCGCGCGATCATCGAGTAGGCGCGCGTATCGGTGATGATCAGATAGGGCGATTTGAACTCGGAGTTCAACGAATCGACATAGGAGCCCGACATGCCGTCCGAATAGAAGACGCGCGGGCGGATGTACTCGAGGTAGCTGTAGAACGCGTTGCTGATGCCGCGCGTGGACTGAATGCCGAGGATATAGACGGCGTCCGCATTTGAAATACGGTCGGCCATGCGGGCGAACACCGGCGATTGCGCAAGGCAGTAGACATGCTGGATCGCGCCGATTTCAAGTTCGAGCGAGTGGGCGAGAGCGGGGTTGGGGGCGGAGTTGGCTGCGCCGGGCTCGCTTGCGGCGAGTGTGGCTTCGTCGTGCTGACCGGAGGTGCGGCGAAATGCGTCGAGCCGGTCGGTAATCAGCCACGGGCGTTCCTGCGCGCCGCGCAGTTCGCGCTTCAGGTCGTCGAGGTTCTGGTAGCCGATGCTGCGTAAAAACCGGCCCACCGAGATGCCGCTGGTGCCGGCTTGCTGGGCGATCTGATCGGCGGTTTCGAGGCCGAGCCGCTCGAGATTCGCCAGCATGTAACTGGCGACGCGTTTGGATGTGGGCGTGAGTTCGGCAAAGCGGGCTTCGACGGTTTGAGCAAAAGCGGTCGGCATCGTAGTCGCGGCGCGGGTGGTGGATCGATCATCAGGATGATGACATATTCAACCGACAGCCAACCGCGCGGTCCCAAAAATGCGGACGCGCTCGCGCGGGCGAAACCCTGTTCAGACTGCCGGCCGCACCGGCGCGGTCCGCGAGAAGCGCCGCGCGCCCGCTACACACGCCACCACCACGACCGTCACCAGGATCATCGCGGGCGGCACCTGTTCGTGCAGCAGCAAGCCGGCGAGCAGCAAGCCGAAAAACGGCTGCAGCAACTGCAGTTGCCCGACCCCCGCGATGCCGCCGAGCGCCAGCCCGCGATACCAGAACACGAAGCCGATCAGCATGCTGAAGAGCGACACGTAAGCGAGCCCCCACAGCGCCGCGTGGCTCACGCCTTCAAACGAGGCCGGCCGCGTCCACAAAGCGAGCGGCAGCATCACCGGCAGCGACAGCACCAGCGCCCACGAAATCACCTGCCAGCCACCGAGATGGCGCGACAGCCGCGCGCCTTCGGCATAACCGAGGCCGCAGACGACGATCGCCGCCAGCATCAGCGCATCGCCGATTGGCGACGCGTCGATGCCGTGGCGCAAGGCGAACGCGACCACCGCGCCGCTGCCGAGCGCCGAGAACACCCAGAACGCCGGCTGCGGGCGCTCGCCGCCGCGCAGCACGCCGAAGATCGCGGTGAACAGCGGCAGGAGCCCGACGAACACCACGGCGTGCGCGGCGTTGACGTGGCGCAGCGCGAGGGCGGTCAGGAGCGGAAAGCCGACCACCACGCCGAGCGCGACCACCACCAGCGGAATGAGATCGCGCCTGGCGGGCCGCGCCTCGCGAAACACCAGCAGGAGCAACAGACCCAGCGTGCCCGCGATGGTCGCGCGGGCGACCGTCAGAAACACCGGATCGAGGCCTTGCACGGCGATGCGGGTGGCGGGCAGCGAGCCGCTGAAAATCAACACGCCCACCATGCCGCTCACCCAGCCGTTCGTTGTCTTGTCCATCGAAAGAGTCCGTGCGCATCGAAAATAGAATGCATAGCATCCGCTTTTCCGCTGCAAAGGGTAAGCTACGGATCAGTACAATTCGTACAAACTGTACCGAACATGGAGCAGTACAGATGGCGGAAAGTGATAGCAAGCGAGCGGCCTCGGGCGCGCAAATCGGGGCACAAACCGGCGCACAAGCCGGCGCACAAACCGGCGCACAAGCCGGTACGCGGGTCGGTACGGTGATGGACAGCTTGCGCGAGCGTATCGCGAGCCGTTCGCTGATGCCGGGCGCGCGCGTGCCGTCGATCCGTGCGATGACGGAGACACTCGGTGTGTCAAAGTCGACAGTGGTGGAAGCGTACGACCGGCTGGTCGCGGAAGGGGTGATCGTGGCGCGGCGCGGTTCCGGCTTTTTCGTGTCGGGTCATGCGCCGCCGCTCGCGCTCGCCGATCTCGGGCCGCGGCTGGATCGCGAGGTCGATCCGCTGTGGCTCACGCGGCAATCGCTGGAGGCCGGTGCGAAGGTGTTCAAGCCGGGTTGCGGCTGGATGCCGCCCTCATGGCTGCCGGAAGACGGCGTGCGCCGCGCGTTGCGTGCCGTGGCGCGCGATCCGCAGTCGCCGCTCGCCGACTATGCAAGCCCGCTCGGGTTACCCGCGCTGCGTCAGCAACTCGCCTGGCGGCTTGCGCAGCATGGCGTGGCGGCGCCGCCCGAACAGATCGTGCTGACCGACGGCGGCACGCATGCGCTCGATCTCGTCTGCCGTTTTCTGCTCGAACCCGGCGACACGGTCCTGATCGACGATCCGTGCTACTTCAATTTTCAGGCGCTGCTGCGCGCGCACCGTGCCCGCATCGTCGGTGTGCCTTATACGCCGTCCGGCCCCGATCTGGCGGCATTCGAGCGCGCGTTGATCGAGCACCGTCCGCGGCTTTACGTGACCAATTCCGCGATCCACAATCCGACCGGCGCCACGCTTGCGCCGGCCGTCGCGCATCGGCTGCTGAAACTGGCGGGCGAGCACAATCTGCTGATCGTCGAGGACGATATCTTCGCCGATTTCGAGGACGAACCGGCGCCGCGTCTCGCGGCGTTCGACGGTCTCGCGCGGGTGGTCTCGATCGGCAGTTTTTCGAAGACCTTGTCTGCGGCCGTGCGCTGCGGCTACATCGCGGCGCGCAGCGAATGGGTCGAGCCGCTGGTCGATCTGAAGCTGGCCACCTCGTTCGGCAACGGCCAGCTTGCTGCGAGCGTCGTGCATCGGCTGCTGGTGGATGGCACGTACCGGCGGCATCTGGAATCGATGCGCGCGAAACTCGCGGACGCCATGAGCGAGACGATCAGGCGGTTGGGCTACGCAGGGCTGGAAGTGTGGACGCGGCCGCGCGCCGGTATATTCGTGTGGGCGCGCCTGCCGGATGCGCTCGACGCCGCCGACATCGCGCGTCACGCGTTGGCCGAGAGCGTGGTGTTCGCGCCGGGCAATGTGTTCAGTGCGTCGCAATCGGCGGCCGGTTTTCTGCGCTTTAACGTGTCGCAGTGCAACCGGCCGAAGGTGTACGAGGCGCTGCAACGGGCAATGGATGTGTCGGCCGCAGCGAAAGAGCACGCCTGAACGCGCGCTCGTCGCCACGCCACATTACTTGCATAGCAAAAGCAGACGCTCCTGATCCGTGCAGGCGGCGTGCGGTTTCTGAGCGGCTTGGGCCTGCGCTTGCGCCGCCGTCGCGCTGATCCCCGCGTTCCGGTTCGTGATACACGCGCGCAAATGTTTCTCCACGGGGCCGTAGTATTTCCATCCGCGCACGAGCGTCGGCAATTCGAGTTTCACCTGCTTCCACTTCGGATGCCCGTGTTCCTGCAGATTGTCGAAGTTGGCGCATAACGAGTCGGCAAAATGATTCAGGTTGCCGACGGTATCGCGCAGCCCGTAATCGTAGGTGACGAGAAAGGCCTTCACCGTCAGCGTGGGGACGTCTTCTTTCAGCCAGTTCGGATAGCTGGTTGCGCGGAGCGTGGCGGGAAAATACGTTTGCTTCGCGCGAGCGGTTTCGGGTGCGTTGGGATCGACCCTCAGAGGGCGGATCTGTTGCAGCAGTTCGGGGTTCATGTCGGTGAACAGTTTCGCCGGCTGCCCGACCACGATGATCGCAACATCCACCTTCTTGACGATCAATGCGGCCAGCGCGTCTTCGTTACTCAGGTGCTGGATGTTCTGCTCGGGAATGCCCTGCCCGAACATCAGGTGATAGAGCGTCGTGGCCGATTGAGCGGTGCCGCTGCCGATGAGACCCACGCTGATGCTCTTGTCCTTGATGTCGGCGAAGGTTTTCATTGGCGAGTCCGCGCGCACCACGACGTTAATTTCCTCGTCATAGAGCGGCATGATGAGCCGGAGCGGCCGGATTGTCGTGCCCGCGTCGGTATTGCCGGCGTTGGCCATGTCGATATAGGCCTGATACACGTCGGACTGCACCAGCGCGAGCTTTACGCCCGGCTCGAAGCGCATGCGCTGAACGTTCTCGGCCGAGCCCTTCGATGCCATCACGTCCAGGTCGATGCCCGCCGGCTGCGCGACCCATTTCGACAGATCCTGGCCGATCTGAATATACGTGCCCCGTTCCGGACCGGTGACGATCTTGTAGTGCGCAGGCTCGGCGCTTGCCATCGAAGACACGATCATCAGCAGCAGCCCCAGCCATCCCGCCAGAAGTCTCTTCAGCATGATCTACCTTCCTATCGGTCAGGGTTGAACTGCTTCTCGCGCCGGCACGCGCGAAGCACCGGCGAGCCGGCTTGCCCGCTCATGTTCGGTGTGCTGCGCGTGCCTTGTCCGTCTGTTTCCGCTCAGTGGGCAAACGATCGCCGGTGCGATCGCGCGTGCCGTGATTCACGGCGGTCGGCGAGAGCAATCGATCTCGCCAACCGCTATGCAATTCGGTATCCAAACGATTTATCGATGAGCGGACTGTCTACCGCTGCATGCGGCTTGATTGGCGCCCAACCTGTCTCGTGAATTACGCGCTCGAGGATCGTTTTTGCGGCGTCGTTGCCGGTGTCGATCGCGAGCGCCTCGTTGGCGTGCTGACGTGCGCAGCTCCACGACTGTTGCGTTGCGCACGCTTGCGCTGCCTGCAACGCGGCGTCGCGGCGCGCGGCGAGCGGCTTCAATTCCGTCTGCAGGCTTTGCGCGTCGCTATTGCCGGGTTGCAGCGTTTGCGCTGCGCCAAGCGCCACCTGTGCCGCGGACAGATCGTTGGCGCGGAAGGCGAGACGGGCTGTCTGCAGCGCTTGCGCGGCATCGCGGAACTGCGGCGTCGCCGGTTTTACGGGCGCTGCGGCCAATGGCGGCGCGATGGGCATGGATGGCATCGCCGGTGCGGCTTTGGTGGGACTGGTGGGGCTAGGGACGGCGGGCTTACTCGCTGTCGCCTCTTTCGTCGATTGAGCCGGCGCGTAGGGCGCAATTGTGCCGGTTGCCGTCCTCGCGTCCTGGACGTTGTCTGCTGTCTGCTCGGCATTGCCGTTCTGCGATTCGCGGTTGTCGCTGAATAGCGCGTAAGCGACATACGCTAGTCCGATTGCGCCAATGGCCGCGATCGCGAGCAGCACCCGGCGCAACGGGACAGCACTGCGGCCTTCAGATTGCGGCGCGTCGGTGGAATGCGGCGGATCGGTGCGCGCAGGAAGCGACGCGAGTACCGGCAGTTGCAGCGGAGGCTCGATAGGAGCGGCTTCGTCGACAAACGCAGCCTGCACGGTGGGTTCGGTTTCAGCCGGCTCTGCCGGATCGAAGCCGCTCTTCTGCGCCGCCTTGTTCATGGCGCTAGCGCTGGCGCTGGCGCGGCTGCCGGGAATCACGGTGCGCTTGTGTGGGCCGGCGTCGAGTGGATGTACCGCGCCGCAATATGGACAATAGTCGACTTGCCGGTACAGGGCGCCGCCACAGCGTTTGCAGGGCATCGGAAAACTATGGCCGAGTATTGTCTGGGTGGACATGCTGTGGCCCCACCTGTGGAAAACAACGTCGTTACGGCATGCTCCAGATCGTGTTGAGGCAGGAGGTACGTCCGCGGAAATCACGATCCACATGCGCCGGAGAGCCTTGGGACGCAAGTTCTCGCTTGCGGTGCCGCTGCTTGAAATATGTGGCGTTTCGGTGAGAACGTCAATCGACGTTCTCACCTACCCCAGATGCGGAAAAGCACATTTGTAGGTATGACGAAACACTTCATATGTCGGCAGAACGAACAGGCGGGTCGTTTTTTTCACATCGATTGCGTGGCCATGACTTGCAGGCGAGCTAACGACCGCGGGCTCGGCGGAACGGAAGGGCGGCGACGAAAACAGAACGAGGTCGAAGCCCGTGGCGTTCGACCTCGTCATCAAGCGCTTGCAGAAAACGCTCGCAGAAAATGCCTGCAAAAACGCGATACGGAATCAGTGCTTGCGCAGCGGATGATCCTTCAGAAGCCACGCAAGTGCGAAGGCCAGCACCACCACGCAGGCCGCCGACAGATACACCGTATGCAACGCGCCGGCAAACGCCTGCAGATAATCGTCGCGCAACGCTTGCGGCAACTGGTGGATGGTGGCCGGCCCGAGCGCGTGCGGCAATTCGGTGTCGGGCGGAATCAGTTTTTCCAGGCGCGCGGCAAGGCCGTTCGAAAACACCGCGCCGAAACTGGCCACGCCGATCGAGCCGCCGATCGAACGGAACAGCGTCGCGCCCGACGTGGCGACGCCCATGTGCTTGAACTCGACCGTATTCTGCACGGCGAGAATCAGCACCTGCATCACCATGCCGAGGCCGCAACCGAGAATGCCCATGTCGATATACATCACATGAATCGGCGTGCTGATCTGCAGGCGCGCGAGCAGCAGCATGGCCACGGCCACGAGGAACGTGCCGGCGATCGGAAACATGCGGTACTTGCCGATCTTGCTGATCAGGCGGCCGGTCACCATCGACATCACGAACAGGCCGCCCATCATCGGCAGCATTTGCATGCCGGCTTCCGAAGGTGTCGAGCCCTTGACCACTTGCAAATAGAGCGGCAGGAAAGTGACCGAGCCGAACAGCGACACGCCGATGATGAAGCCGATCAGACTGCTCAGCAAAAACGTGCGTTGTTTGAAGAGTTCGAGCGGCATGATCGGTTCGACGGCGGTGCGCTCTTCGTGGATGAAACCCCAGATCGCCGCGAGCCCCATCCCTAACGTGAACCACAACTGCGGCGACGACCACGGCAGGATCGTGCCGCCCTGGCTCGTGAACAGAATGATGCAGGTGAGGGCGCCGGCAAGAAACGCGGCGCCCATGTAGTCGATGGTGTGCTTCACGTGCCGCACGTGCGGTTTGAAGACCGCGCCGATCACAGCCAGCGAAATGATGCCAAGCGGCAGGTTGATGTAGAAAATCCAGCGCCATGACAGATGCTCGACAAGAAAACCGCCGAGCAGCGGGCCGATCACCGTTGCGAGACCGAACACGCCACCGAAGACACCCTGGTAGCGGCCGCGTTCAGCCGGCGGAATCACGTCCGCGATCGCGGCCATCGTCACGACCAGCAGACCGCCGCCGCCGAGCCCCTGCAGCGCGCGCAGGATGATCAGCTGGGTCATGTCCTGCGCGATACCGCACAGCGCGGAACCGACGAGAAACACGATGATCGCCGTTTGCAGCACGATCTTGCGGCCGAACAGATCGCCGAATTTGCCGTACAGCGGCACGACGATGGTCGAGCTGAGCAGGTAGGCGGTCACCACCCACGAGAGGTTGTTGAGCCCGCCGAGTTCGCCGACGATGGTCGGCAGCGCGGTCGAGACGATCGTCTGATCGAGCGCTGCAAGCAGCATGACCAGCAGCAATGCCGGAAACAGCAGGCGGATCGGCGGGTGATCGGTTGCCTGCGCGCCGGGCTGCACCTCGGGCTGCGCGCCTGGCTGCATGAGCCCGGCGGGTTGAGTCGTTGTCGATTGGTCCATGGCACCACGGTGTTGAAATTAATTAATTCGGAGATTAATATATGCGACATCGCGTCACTCGTCAAATTGAATGCAATGGCAAGGATTCCGGCAGATGAACACAAAGTGAAACGCGCACCGCGCAAGACGGTCGCCGAGAAGACGCGCAAGCTTTCGAAGGCGGCGTCAACTTCCATGAGCGAACCGGCGAAGGCGGCATCCGCACCCCCGCGTCGCCCCGGCAGGCCTTCGGGTTCGGCTGGCGGCACGGAGCAACGCAGCCGTTTGCTGGACGCCGCGCTCGCCTTATTCGCGCGGCAGGGCATCGTCGACACGACGCTTGGGGAGATTGCCCGCGAGGCGGGTTTCACGCCGGCGATGATGCATTACTACTTCAAGACGCGCGATCAGCTGCTCGACGTGCTGATCGACGAGCGTTTCGTTCCCTTACGGCTGGAGATCGGGGTGCCGTTCCGGGAACATCCCGACGACCCGGTGGCGGCAATCACGCAACTTGCGCAGCGTTTGGTGCAGGTGGCGAGCGATAACCCGTGGTTTCCGTCGCTGTGGGTGCGCGAAGTGATCAGCGACGGCGGCCTGCTGCGCCAGCGTATGCATGAACGTTTCGGCGACGCGGCTCAGAAGGCGTCGCTGTCGGCCATCGAGCGCTGGCAAAAGGAAGGGCGCCTGAATGCGGGGCTGGAGCCGTCGCTCGTATTCGTCACGTTGCTGGGTCTGACGATACTGCCGCTGGCCGCCTCGAAGCTGTGGCGTAACGATCCCATGCGGCGCAATATCGGCGGCGCGGAGATCGCCCGGCATGCGGTGGCCTTGCTGATGCAGGGCATCGGTTCCGGCAAAGCGAACTGACATCCCGGCTGATTCATTCAGAATGACGATTTTGCCGCCACGCCTCGTACGCGGCCTTCGTCTTCTCGTTTGGCGGATAAGTGCCGGGCAAGGCAGCGCCGTCGCGAATACGCTCGGTGAGAAATGCTTCGAGTAGTTCCTGCTCGGCCGCGGCCTGCGCAACGTCGGCTGCCATTTTGCGCGGGATCACCACTACGCCGTCCGCATCGCCCACGATCACGTCGCCGGGAAACACGGCTACACCGCCGCAGCCGATCGGTACGTTGATATCCGCCGCATGGTGCCGGATCAGATTCGGCGGCGCGCTTGCCCCGGCGCAAAACACCGGCATGCCGAGCGCGACGATCGTCGTGCTGTCGCGTACCGGACCGTCGGACACCATGCCCGCCACGCCGCGCACCTGCAAGCGTTGCGAGAGGATCGAACCGAACGAGGCGCTGCCGCGCTCGCCGCGGCAATCCTGCACGAGTACATGGCCGGCCGGAATGGTTTCAACGCATTTGCGCTGCGCGTACTCCGGATCGGCAAATAGTTCGAGCACGTCGATATCTTCGCGCGAGGGAATATTGCGCAGCGTGAATGCCGGACCGACCAGATTCGCGCCACTGTGCGCGGCGAGCGGCGCGACACCCTGCATGAACGTATTGCGCAGGCCGCGCTTGAACAACTGGGTGGTCAACGTGGCGGTGCTGACGTGGCGGAGTGTTTCGAGCGTGGCGGAGTCGAGATCGGGCATGGTGTGTCGGGCGGCCTCAGGTTTAGGGCGGGGAGATGGCGCTCATCTGCCGTGTTGCGTCGCAGCGGCCGAACGCAGCCGCTGCGATCTCGCGCATCCGATGATAGCGCCGCCGTGGATCGCGCAGCAGGCTCGCGCAACCATGCCGGCGCAATCGTGCCGCGGCGTAACGGCGCAACTGACAAAAGCGCCGAGGCACGCAACATGCTACTTGAAGGGGTGGATGCAATCGCCGCGCGTGAAACGTAATCGCGCTGGCGTTGCAAGAGAGCATCAATGTTCAGCGCACACGCCTCGCGTACAAAGGCGGCGCACGCGGGTTTCTGTCAGCGGTCACGGCGAATCGGGTGGCGGCATCTGTCTGCCGGAGCAACGGCGCCGAGGGCCGGTTTTTCATCGGCGTGCAATTTTGGCGCGTTACTGTGCGCACGCGTTGCGCTCAGGCCATGTTTTACAATCGCGGGCCTGCATGCAACTCGACGCACGAAATCGAGTCGGAGCCATGAACAGCAATACCGCAGCCGCGCAAATTCGCGGCAAACAGCAGGGCGATATGTTGGCCGCATCTGACGGCCCAACCGGTTTTTTAGAGCAACAACAGCACATGAACGGAGCATTGAGACTCGATCAGGCCACGATCGTGCTCGTCGAAGACGACCCGGATAGCCGGGAATCACTGGCCTTGTTACTCGAGGCGGAAGGCGCGCATGTCGTCGCAGTGGCGGATGCGGAAGAGGGTGTCGAAGCGGCGCTGCGGCTGTTGCCTGACGCCGTGGTGTGCGACCTGGAATTGCCGGCCATGGACGGCTTTTATCTGATCCAGCGGCTGCGCGACCACGAGATTCGCGGCGACCACGCGCCTTCGGTAGCGGTGGCGCTCACGGGTCATACCGACGACGCTTACCGCTTGCGCAGCATCGGCGAAGGCTTCCAGCATTTCATGACCAAGCCGGCTTTGCCGGAGGACCTCGTGACGCTATTGCACGATGCGATCGACGCCCGCGCGGCGGGCTGAACGGTCTTGCAGGCGGGTGGCGGGTTCTTGCCGCCGCATCTCGGGCGGCAAGCTTGCGCGCGAAGTAACAGTCAGCAAAGGGTCAGCTAAGGGTCGGCAACCAGATTGAAGATCTGATTGCCGGCGGTACTGTTATTTGCCGGCGCCGACCGGCGTTGCGGCACTGGCACCGGCGTTGGCTGCTTCTGCTGCCGCTTTTGCTCCCGCTTCTGCTCCCGCTTCTGCTGCCTGACAGGCGGCACACAATCCCTTCAATTCGATTTCATCGCTGGCAATGCGATAGCCCGCGTCTTCGATTTGCGCGACGAGCGCCTGGCGCAGCTTGGGCTGATGCAGTTCGGTGACGTTGCCGCATTGCTGGCAGACCACCAGAATGCCGTGCTGGCATTGCGTCAGGTCGTGGCAGACGGTGAACGCATTGATCGATTCGATGCGATGGACGAGCCCGGCCGAAAGCAGAAAATCGAGCGCCCGGTAAACCGTGGGCGGCGCCGAGCCGGGGTGAATCTGGCGCATATCGTCGAGCAACGAATACGCCTTGGTGGCGCGCCCGGAATTAAGCAGCAATTCGAGCACTTTGCGGCGAATTGGCGTGAGTTTTTCGCCGCGTTCGCGGCAATATTCGTCCGCGAGAGTCAGTGCGGCTTCCTGCGATTGACCGTGCTCACCATGCAGGTGCCCCGGCTCATGATGATGAGCGGAGGCGGCAAGGGTGGTTTTATCGGCGGTCGCGGCGGGCTTGGCGGTCTTCATGCGTCGATTATAAAGGCCATCGTGCTTCGCTGTGCCGGTGTCCGGTGCGCTTGCCGGTCGCAGCTGGGCGCTGCCGCAAGGCATGAGTCCGCCGATGAGGCCGCCGGACTCAATCGAGCTTCACCGCAAAGCCGCGCTGCACGCCGGGCCGCGCGAACAGCGCCGTGTACCAGCGTTGCACGTTCGGGTAGGTGGCGAGGTCGACTTTGTGCCGTTCGTGACGCCATGCCCAGCCGAGAATCGCAAAATCCGCCACTGACAATTCGCCCGCCACGAACTCCGTTTGCGCGAGGCGCCGGTCGAGCACGCCGTACAGGCGGTGGGTCTCGTCCGAATAGCGCTTGAGGCCATACGCGCGGTCGGCGGCCGATTCGAGCGCGGCGAAATGGTGTACCTGGCCCGGGATCGGCCCGAAACCGCCCATTTGCCACATCAGCCATTCGAGGACCGGGACGCGTTCGCGCAGCGTCTTCGGCAGGAATTTGCCGGTCTTTTCGGCCAGATACAGCAGCACCGCACCCGACTCGAACACGCTGATCGGCTGGCCGTCCGGCCCGTCTGTATCGACAATGGCAGGAATCTTGTTGTTCGGGCTGATCTGCAGAAAATCGGGCTGGAACTGATCGCCACGGCCGATGTTGACCGGTTGCACCGTGTAAGGCAGTTCCATTTCTTCGAGCGCGACGCTGACCTTGCGGCCGTTCGGCGTGCCCCATGCGTAAAGCGTGATTGTCATGTCGGATGGCCGCCGGATGGCCCAGGTCGGTGTTAAGTCAGGGGGAAATCGACGTACTTCTTGAACCCCGGGCGTGTCGCAAGCCGCGAATACCAACGCTCCAGATTCGGCAGCGGGGGACGTTCAACGCCGTCCAGCCCGAACCAGCGTTTCGCGTACGCGCCGATCACGATATCGGCGAGCGTGAACTTCCCGCCTTCGAGGAAGAAGCGGCCTTGCAGATGGTTGTCCAGCAGGCGCCACAGCAACGTAACCGCGGCGAAGTCGCTGGCGAGCCTGGCCGTGTCGCGCTCGGTGGCGGGCGTGCGCACTAGAGCCCAGAACACGGGCCGTTCCGCGGGTTGCAGCGTGGTGAGCGACCAGTCGAGCCAGCGGTCGATGCAGGAGCGCAGTCTCGGCTCGGACGGATACAGGAGGCTCGATTCGCCGTATTGCAGCACCAGATAGCGCAGGATCGAGTTCGATTCCCACAGCACGAAGTCGTCGTCGACCAGCGTCGGAATCTTGCCCGTAGGGTTCATTGCCAGATAGTCGGGCTCGTTGTTGCGGCCGAATTGCAGGCCCGCGTCGATGCGTTCGTACGGCAGCACGAGTTCGTCGCAACACCACAAGACTTTCTGTACGTTGACCGAGTTGGCGCGTCCCCAGATCGTAATCATCCGGCAAATCCTTTTTTACATGGCGGTTGGCAAGCCGCGCGCGGCGCGCGGCGTTCAGCGAGTAACGATACACGATACCGTGGTTTTGCACGCCGGCAACGCGCGGGCGTTGCGTACAATGAGCGCACCCGAATACGACGAGGCACCGCATGGCCCGCATTGTCCCCGACGACTGGAAGAGCCTCGCCGCCACCGGTGCGGCGGCACGCGAACGCGAAACCCTCGCCTTGCTGGAAGATGCGCTTCCTGATGGCTACACGGTCTATCACGGCGTGCATTGGACCCGCCTGAACCAGAATTTCTCGGTGTTCGGCGAAGCCGATTTCGTGATCGTCAGTCCGGCCGGGCGTGTGATGATCGTCGAACAGAAAACCGGTTTCCTGCGCGAAACGCCGAAAGGACTCGTCAAGGTCTATCTCCAGACGGAACGCAATGTGGCGATCGCGCTCGCGCACACCGTCGAAACGCTGCACCGGCGCTTCACCGCGGCGTTCGGCGCGGGTACTTATTTCATCGAAGAGCTGCTGTATTGCCCGGACCACATTGTCAAAGACGCGGCCATTGCCGGCGTCAATCCCGCGCGGATCGTCGACGCGACGCGTAAGGACCGGCTTGCCGCGATCATTCGCGAAGCCTTGTCGGCCGATGAAGCGCGTCTCGCCTGCGCCCCGAAAATCCACCACTTTCTCGCCGACGAACTCGCGCTCACGCCCGACGCCAGCGCGCTGGTCGGTCAGGCCGGCACGCTCGTCACGCGTCTGGCGGGCGGCCTCGCGACCTGGGCGCGGCGGCTCGAGTTTTCGCCGTTCCGGCTGCGCGTGATCGGCACGGCCGGCTCCGGTAAAACCCAACTCGCGGTGCAGGTGATGAAGGAGGCGGTGGGGCGCGGGCAGCGGCCTTTGTATGTGTGTTTCAACCGGCCGTTGGCGGATCACATCGCGCGGGTTGCGCCGCCCGAGGCGAAGGTGGCGAACTATCACCAGTTGTGTGACTGGATTGCACGCGACGCGGGTCGCGAGCCCGATTTTCAGTCCGGTGACGTGTTCAACTGGCTTGAAACGACTTTCGCCGAAACGCCGATCGACGCGCGCTGGCAATTCGACGTGCTGATCGTCGACGAAGGGCAGGATTTCCAGCAGCCCTGGGTGGCTGCGCTCGCCCGCCTGTTGCGGCCGGGCGCCGCGTGGTGGTGGCTCGAAGATCCGCTGCAGAATCTGTATATGCGCGAGCCGGTTGAGTTGCGCGGCTGGACCACGCTGAAAGAAACCACCAATTACCGCAGTCCGCGCGACATTCTCGATTATGTGCGCGACGTGGTGGGCGCTTCGGTGCCGGTGGCGGCGGGTCTGGCGTCGGGCAGTCCGTTCGACGGCTCCGACATTTCGCTCTCCGTCTACGACGAAGCGAATGCTGCCGAAGGCAGCATCGAGGCGACCAAGCGGGCGATCACGCAGGCTTTGTCACTCGGCTTTCGCAAACAGGACATTGCCGTGCTCTCGTTTCGCGGCCGCGAAGGCTCGGCGATGACCGCGCAGGATCATCTCGGCCCGCATCGGTTGCGTAGTTTTACCGGTAAGTACGATCTGTTCGGCAACCCGGCGTACCGCGAAGGGGATGTGCTGTTCGAATCGATCTATCGCTTCAAGGGGCAGGCCGCGCCTTGCGTGATTCTCACCGAAGTCGACTTCGAATCGTTCGACGAACGTATCGCGCGCAAACTGTTCGTCGGCGCTACGCGCGCGACGATGAAGCTGATCATTGTCGCCTCACAGCGGGCCGCGCGGCATCTGCATCTGCGCGACAGTAAGGACGGGAAAGAAATGAAAGAGCTCAGGGAGGCGAAAGAAGCCTAACGCTTCATTCGTTCCACGCGCGCGCCCCGACCAGCATGCCCGTTTGCGTGAGCGCGTCCCACCAGATCACGCGCAGCAACGGCGCCTGTTGCGCAATCAGCAGTGCCTGCACCGGATCGCTCTCGACAAAATGCGTGACGCCGCCACGCAATGCCGCAGCGGCCTTGTGAGCGGCGGCGCCGGCGGCGCTTTCATCGTGCGTGCCGGGCGTGCGCATCACCAGTTGCATATGACCGAAGCCGTGCCGCGCGAGCCACGCTTCGGTGCGCGCGCGATCCAGTTCCGGCCGGCCGGTGATGATCGTACGCACGCGTTGCAGATCGATGCCGGGCAGCACCTCGAACGGCAGCAGCGCGTCGCGTTCGGCGAGCGCCGCGGCCAGATCCTCGTCGTAGCGCGCGAGGGGCACGTCGGGCAGCAGAATGCCGTCGAGGTCGATCGCGTAGGTGGCGTATTCGTGATCGTCGGCCATGGCGGGCGCGGCGCCGGCTTCAACGCGCTCCCAGTCCTCGCGATAACGCTCGGTGTAGGCCTGGCGCTCCCACGGAAACAGCGCGAAGTAGCCGCGCGCGTCGATCGCATAATCGGGTTGGATGCGGCTCAGGTCGTCGACCGCGGCGGTCAGCGTCCTGACGTCGAGACCATGCTGCTGAAGGAAGGCGATGCAATCGGCCAGCGTAAAACCGCGCCCCGCGATGTCTTCGCACAACAGCACTTTCGAACCCGCGGGCGGAATCGCCAGCGTCGAGTCCCACGCGACCGTGCGCGACTGGCGGTCGTAACGCAGGAAGGCGACCGGCGTGCCGGCCGCATGCGAGACCATCAGCGCAAGCGGCGCGCCGCCACGCAGAATGCCGATCGCCATCGTGAAGCGCTCCGCCAGCAACGCGGGTTGCAGCGATTCGATCCAGTGATCGAGTTGTTCGTACGTCAGGGGCAAAACCGGCTTGTTCATGACTCTTATGGCGTCGCGTTGTGCGCGTAGGGCGGGTGTCCCATAGACGGGGAGCGGCGCGCGGCGCAGCACAGCGGCAGGTCCTCGTTTTTGAGACATAGAATTTTGGCGATATTATGCATGCGGTTCAAAGATCGCGCGTCGGGGTGACGCGCGTCGCCGAACGGAGGGTGCCGCAAAGACCACCGTCGCGGCGGAAAAAGGGGCGCTGCAGGTTCGCTGGCGGGTTGAGCCGGCGCAGTCTCGCGCCGCCCGCAAAAATAACAAACGATGGAATAAGCCAGGCAGATGACCAAGATGAGCGCAACGGTGGGCGGCAGGAACGGTGTGTACAGGGGCGCATGGTGGGGGCTGGGTCTGCTCCTCGCGTTCGCCGCGTGGAGCATGCAGGCTCAAGCTCAGGCAGAGTCGTTGCCGTTGTCGCTCGACGTGACGGGCAAAATCAGCAAGACCAACGATGCGGAGCACCAGCTCTATCACTTCACCGAGGCGCAACTGCTGGCGTTGCCGGTCCATCCGATTACGACCGCCACCACCTGGACGCCGCGTTCCACCTTCACAGGACCGCTGCTCGCGGATATCCTGAAGGCCGTCGGCGCAACCGGCAGCGCAGTCGAGATCCATACGCTCGACGACTATACGTACACCATCCCGGTGTCGGACTGCGATCGCTACGGCGTGATCGTTGCCTACAGCATGAACGGCCGGCGCCTGAAGATCAGCGACTTCGGGCCGCTGTTTCTTATGTATCCGCGCGACGCGTTCCCCGATGAACTCATGGGCGCGGCGGGTGACTCGAAATTCGTATGGCAGATCAAGGCACTCATCATCAAATAACAACGCGCCGCCCCTGGCGTCGTGTCCTCTATGTGCTGATCTGGCTGACCGCGCTCGCGGCGCCGGCCGGCGCAATCGGCTATCTGTTGTACGCGAACCTGCTCAACTCGCGCGCGACCGAACCGCTGACCGGTCAGTACGACGGCTTCTATTGGGATGCCGCGCAATTGCAGATTGCGTATGCGCGTTTCGAAAACCAGCTGCTGCTGTATCAATCCGGCGTCGACGACGACTATCAGCGGCTCACGCTGCGCTATCAGTTGCTGCAATCGAAGCTGCATGTGATGGCCGGATCGACACGCCGGTTGACCACGCAGCTCGCACTGCTGCAAAGGCAAATGGATGAAATCCAGTCGATCGATCATGTGCTGGGCGAGATTCAGCCTGAGGTGGATGCCTTGCCGAAGGACCGCAGCCGCGCCAATCAGATCGTCGTGGCGTTGCGCCAGCATTGGAACGAGGTCAACGATCTCGCGTTGAGCCGCCGTTTCGCCGACGTGGCCGACCGTGAGGCGATGAACCGCGATTTCATCGACAAACGCCGCATGCTGTTCGCGGGCGGCCTGTTGCTGCTGTTGCTCTCGGCTGCTGCGACCACGCTGCTGGTGCTCAACGGCCGGCGCCGTACGCGCCTGATGTATCAGCAGCACGCGGCGCTCGAAGCGGAGCATCAGGCGAGCCGCGCGGCGCGCGAGGCGAGTCTCGCGAAGGACGCGTTTCTCGGCATGATCAGCCACGAACTGCGCACGCCGTTGCATGCGATCGTGTCGTCGATCGAATTGCTGGGCTTCAACTAT
Organism: Paraburkholderia sp. BL23I1N1; assembly: GCF_003610295.1. Lineage (NCBI taxonomy): Bacteria > Pseudomonadati > Pseudomonadota > Betaproteobacteria > Burkholderiales > Burkholderiaceae > Paraburkholderia > Paraburkholderia sp. BL23I1N1. The sequence goes on along the minus strand of NZ_RAPV01000001.1, from coordinate 5,978,941 downwards.
CACTCTGAAGCCGACCGCAAGGTGATCCAGCGGCTCGAAACCGCGGGGCGGCACCTGGAAGCGCAGATGAAAGACCTGACCGACTACGCGCGCCTCGGCGCCGGCAAGCTCGAGTTGCGCCACGAGCATTTCGAGCCGCGCGAGCTGCTGGCGTCGATCGTTGACGAACACGCGATGTCGGCCGCTTCCCGAGGTCTCAAGCTGGAAAGCGAGGCGAGTGGCATGAGCGGCCCCGTCGATTCCGATCCGCACCGGATCCGCCAGATCGTCAACAACCTGGTCACCAACGCGATCCGTTACACCGAAACCGGCACGGTGCGCGTGGAATTGAGGCAGCGGCCGACGGTGCTGATCTTTGTCGTGAGCGATACGGGGCCGGGCGTGCCGCAAGCGCAGATTCCGCTGATCTTCCAGGAGTTCACGCAACTGGACGCGTCGCGCACGCGCCGCTTCGAAGGCGCGGGGATGGGGCTCACGATCGTACAAGGGCTCGTCAGGCTGTTTGGCGGCACCGTCGAAGTGGCGAGCAAGGTAGGCAAGGGCACTACCTTTACGGTGACGATCCCGGTCACGCCGGTCGCAGCAAGCGCGCCGCCTGGCGTGGCGGCTCACGCTGATCCGGTCGGGGCGCGTCCGTGCGTATTGATCGTCGACGACAACCGGCTGATTCGCGAGTCGCTCAGCGAAATGATCGCGCACATGGATTTCGACGCGCACGCTGTCTCCAATGCCGACGATGCGCTCGCGTGGCTCGACGCGCGCCGCTGTGACGTGGTGTTGCTCGATCTGCATATGCCGGATCGCGACGGCTATACGTTTCTTGCGGATTTCGCGGCGCGCGGGGGGCCGTCGTCGGGCGTTCCCGTGATCGTGGTGAGCGCGTATGCGCCGGAGGCGGATAGCGTGGCGAGTGAGGCCGGGGAGGCAGGAGGAGCCGGCTCGCAGCCGATTTTCGAAGCGTTATTAAAGCCGGTACATTACGAGGAGTTGCGCAGCGCGTTGCAGCGTGCGTTGGCTTCGCGGCATACGGTGTGATGCGGCGCCTGGAGAGACGTGATGCCGCAGATGCCTCGGATGGAGGAGGGCTCAACCTGAGCACACACCTTCAGCCGTCTTGCCGATGCGTCAGGGCCGGTTGAGGCGCTTCGACAGATCGGCGACCAGGATCGCCATACGCGCGGGCTTCTCATAGCACGCGACGTCGTAATTGCGGATGACCTGGCTGATCTCGGATTCACTAGCCTTGCCGGTCAGCAGTTCGCCGGTCAGCACGAAAATCGGCGCGTCCGGATTCTCCGATGCCCGCACCGCCCGGATCGCCGCCGCCGAGGTCTGCGAGCCGAACAGCCAGTCGATCACGACGCCGTCGAAGACCTGCGTTTGCAGTTGTTCGGTGAATGCGGCGAGGCCGTAGATCGCCACCGCCGCGAAACCGCTGCGTTCGAGATAGTCGCGCAGGTTGTCGGCGGAGGGCTGATCGTCGTCGACCACGGCGATGGTCGGCTTGTCGGTTTCAGCGCGGCGCGGATAGATCTCGATCTTGTGGACCTCGTACGCGCCCTGGTAAAGCGTGCCGTCGTGACGCGCAACGCGCCATTGGCCGAGCTTCGGGTACGCGACAAAGTCAGGGCGGCTGCCCGGTTCGAGCGCGGCGCCGACCCATGCGGTGCAGGCCAGCTCGATCGCGCCGACGCAGAACACCGCCTCCTGGGCGATGGCGCCGACCATGCCCGGATCGAGCGACTGTGCGCCGAATAGCTGAGCGGCAGGTTCGCCGAACACCTCGGCCACCTTCTTGATCTGCGAGAGCGTCCAGGGGCTGTTGCCGCGCAGCTTGCGGTGTCCCTGTGAAAAACTCAGATCGAGGATGCGGCACAGCTCAGTGGTTTGCTGGCGTTTGCCGATTCCATGCCGGCTCATCAACTCGCGCACGCGCTCGGCGACTGCGATGGAGTCAGGTGAGTGTGTTTCGTTGGTCATACTGCGTGATGATCTGCCTTCTTGATGGGTGGCTGTGGAGCGTGCGTACGACACGCGCAGGGCGGCCATGCACATTGGATGCGCGTGGACTCGGCTACGCGGAGGACAGCAAATGTACCGTAAAAAATATCGCGGTCTGTGTTTTGTATGACCGCCGCCGAAGCTGCCGGTGCGAGGTGCGAACGGGAAAATTCGGCGATCTGTTTATGCTTTTAGCATTGAAATGTATTTTACCGATGAAACCGTTTGTCATTTGTAGAGAAATAAGTCCGGCTAGTGTTTTCCTTATGCGACATACGCAACGCTATGCCGGCGGCATGGTGTCGAGCTTCGCCGCCGAGCTTTTCAGGCCTTTGAAAATCCGCTCGGCGACCTTGCCTGGAAACCGCTCGGGCAATTCGGCCGAGACCTGCGCGATGACCTCCGGCGTCTGTTCGATCAGCCGCTGGATCAACGGCTCGGCATTCGCGCCGTACGAACACCGCGGCGCCATGGTGTTGAAGTGGCGCCGCTGCACTTCGCGGAAGGCGTCGTGTTTGCTGCGCGACCACATCGCCATGGCGAGCTTGGCCTTGAACCACGACCATTGATTCGGGCCGTTGCCTTCCACCGGCCAGATCGACATCACGTCGTACAGCGGCGTCAGGCGGTACTGGCCGCCCGCCAGCAGGCGAATGCTGAAATTCTTGGCGTGGCCGTGCGGCGCCGCCAGCATCCAGAACAGGATCTGGCTTGCCAGCAGCGTCTCGATGTCCTGTTGCGCCGACACCGATTGCTGAAGAATTCGCGCGAGGTCCAGCACGCCCGGACCGCCTTCGTTTTCATACTTGCGATGCGACGGCACGCCGTACACCTGGCAGAAGTCTTCCTGCGGCAGGCGCAGCAGCCATTGCCCGCTCGAATGCAATTGCCGGTCGAAGCGTTCGACGCTCAGCACCCGCTGTTTACCGAACGTCATGATCTCGGTGTTGGCCACCGGCAGGCCATAGGCGCGCAGAATCCGCAAACACAGCCATTCGTTTTCGACCGAGGTGCTGAGGTCAGCGAGCCGGTTGCCGACCAGCCCGAGCGGCAGCTTGAAAATATGCGTGGTGGGCGTGGCGCCATGCGGACGTTGCCACTTGCCGTCGTGCCACAGCAGGGCGGTCTTCTCCTGCGCGCCGGCGAGCGAGATGCGGAAATCGTCCGCTTCGCCGGGCGGGCCAAGGGCGGAGTTGCTGACGGTGCGCGCCAGCATGGCCTCGATCTCGCTGTCGGAGAGCGGCGTGCCTTCGATCCGTTCGACGTCGGCGGGCGCATCATCAACGGCCAGCAACTGAACGGCGCCCACGCAATCGCGGCCGATGGCTTGCAGCAGGTCGAACGCCTCGAGCGTATCGGTCTGGTAGCGCTGGGCGATGCGCTTTCTGATCGCCTCGCTGTCAGGTAACAGATTGTCGAAATAGTTGAGCACCCGCGGCCCTTTGTGCGCCACGTTGCTCGGCGCGAACGGCAGCGAGAGCGATAGTGGCCGGCCGGCGGGCGAGGCGACCCATGCGGGGTCGTAAGTGAACTCCATGGGGCCGCGGGTGGGCAGGCGCCAGACGCCGACGCGCTCGCCATTTGCCCACACCGAAAGCGTCCGGGAATGCGTTTGGCGGCCCATGCTTACCACTCGATCAAAGGCGTTGGCTCAGGTGCCGGCTGGCTCTTGTCGCGCACCTGCAGTTGCAGGCCGTAGGCGCCGCACAGCGCCAGCAATTGCGTGAGGGTGAGCGCGGTGGCGTCGGTTTCGAGCGCCGAGATGCGGCTCTGACTGATGCCGACGCGCGCGGCGGCTTCGGCTTGGGTGAGACCGGCCTGGCGCCGGCCGGCAGCAAGCAGTTGGGCCATCTGGTCCGGTGTGGCAACGAGGTGGATCATGGCAAATTATCCGTGAGACGAATAAACGCACTTTATGCGTCACACAGATATTTGTCAAATATTCGTGTGACGCATATTCGGCAAATATCTGTCTGGCGAATAATTGGCAAATATCTGCGAGACGAATAAATTTCATCTGCGTGCGTCCCTGCTGGATGGCCGTGTAGCATGCTGTAAAAACATCTTCTACCGACTCCGCGCGACTCATGAACGAACCGACGCTACGCCATACCGACGTGCCGTACTACACGCAATGGGGCAGCCCCGACTGGGTGCGCCACATTGTCGAACAACAAGGCGACCCATGCGACGACCCATACTGGCAGCGCAGTGGTTTCGCCGACCCGGAGCGTTACCGTTTCTGGGCCAAACGCCTGTGCGGTCTGACCTGCCTTGAATCCGCGCTCGACTACTGGGGCATCGAACACGCGCCGCGCGCCGCATTGCTGGATGACGCGTTGCGCCACGGCGTGTACCGGCTGCGCGACGACGGCGGCGTTGATGGCTTGATCTACCGGCCGTTCGCCGATTGGATCGGTGAGGCATTCGGCATTCGGCATTCGGGTCGAGGTGCTGCCACAGGCGCCGCTTGAAGAACTCGCCGTACGCATTGACGGCGACACGCTGGCGATCGTCTCCGTGAGCCCCGAGATTCGCTACCCCGAACGGCCGAATCAGCGCCAGGGCGGGCATCTGATCCTCCTGCACGGACGTGATCGCGACGGCGTCTGGTTTCATAATCCGTCGGGCATCGCGCCTCACCAGGCAGATGTGTATCTGCCGTTCGCAACGATGGCGCGTTTCTACGCAGGGCGTGGCATGACGCTCACCCGCATCGTGCGCTAGATGCGGCAGCCGCCACGCCGTACGGCGAATGCACTGATCGGATCCGGTTTCTGTCGAGGGACTTCACACGGACATCCTTCGCATTCCCGCGATCCGGCCCCACGGCGCGCCGGGCGTCGTAGAATCGTTTGTTCCCGATTCCCGGAGTAGCGCGTGTCTGATCAACCACCCCCGCAGTCACGCCCACCGCGTTTTCGCCTGTCGCGCCGTGCCCGCACACCCTGGCAGGCGCCGCGCGCCCGCACGCTCTTCACACGCCCCGCGGCGTCGCCGCAGCGCGTGCTGCTGCAGCGCGTCTATCTCGTGCTCGGCCTGTGCGTGCTCGCCTTCGCAGTGCTCTATCTCGACCGCGATGGTCTGCACGACGCCAACCGCAAGGTGCTCGGCATCGTCGATCTGATGTACTTCACGATGGTCACCGTCGCCACCGTCGGTTATGGCGATATCGTGCCGGTTACCGCCCGCGCGCGGCTCATCGACGCGTTCTTCATCGTGCCGATCCGTATCGTCATCTGGTTCGTGTTTCTGGGCACCGCTTATCAGTTCGTCATTCAACGCGTCATCGAGGAATTCCGCATGAAACGCCTGCAAAAACAACTGCGCGATCACGTCGTGGTGTGCGGCTACGGATTGAGCGGCTCGGTCGCGGTGCGCGAACTGCTGGAAAGTGGTTTCGCCGCGGAATCGATCGTCGTCATCGATTCGCAGCAGGACGCGCTCGAAGCGGCCACGGCGTTGGGCGTGGCAGGCCTGCTCGGCGATCCGTCGCGCGAGGACCTGTTGCAGCAGGCGCAGGTGCGCATCGCCAAGGCCGTGATCATCTCCGTGAGCGACGACGCGGTCGCGATCCTGCTCACGCTGACCGTGCGCAGCGTCGCGCCGGACACGAAAATCGTCGTGCGGATTCAGGAGCAAACCTACCAGCGCCAGTTGCGCCAGGCCGGCGCCGACGTGATCGTTTCGTCGACCAAGATCGGCGGACTGCTGCTCGCCGACGCGGTGGGTAGCAACTACATCGTGCCGTTCGTCAACGATCTGCTGTCGTCGCGCGGCCGTGTCAATCTGGTGGAACGTCCGGCGACGGCGCAGGAAGTCGGCCGCTGGAGCAATGCGTTGCCGGGCGTGGTGGTGATCGGGCTGATACGGGCGGGGCGCATGCTGTCGTTCTATGAAGACGAGCCGTGTCCGATCGAGCCAGACGATCTGCTGATGGTCATCCAGTCGTCGCGCCACGCGAGTGCAATGTGAAAGACGCATCCTCTCGCAAGGACAGGAAAAGCCCGCTTATGACCCGCCCGACCACGCAGATTTTCGACGCCGCCGCTACTGCGCGGCTGATCCCGTACGCGACGCTCATCGACGCGTTGAAGCGCGCGAGCATCGACTATGCGCGGCAACGCATCGCAAGTCCTGAACGGCTCGTCGTGCCGCTCAACGAGGGCGGCATCATGCTGTCGATGCCGGCCACCGCGCCCGATCTCGCGATCCACAAGCTGGTCAACGTGTGCGCGAGCAATGGAGCGCGCGGCATTCCGACGATCCACGGCCAGGTGATGGCCTTCGACGCCGACACCGGCGAGACGCTCTTCATTCTCGATGGCCCGACGGTGACCGGCCGGCGCACGGCGGCGATGTCGATGCTCGGCATCCGCACTTTCGCGCCGGCCCGATCGCACGAATTCCTGCTGATCGGGACCGGCACGCAGGCAGTGAATCATCTGGAAGCGATCGGCGAGCTGTTTCCCGACGCGCGCGTGTGGGTGAAGGGCAGTGCGTCCGCGCGGGCTGAGGCGTTTTGCGCGGCCCATGGTGCGCACGCTGGGGACGCTGGCAGAGTGCGCGAATTGAAACCGTTGACCGACCCCAATGCGCCCATCCCCGATTCGATCGACGTGGTGATCGCGCTAACCACCAGCAAGCAGGCCGTCTACAACGAAGCGGCGCGCGCGGACCGGCTCGTGATCGGCGTTGGCGCGTTCACGCCGGCCATGGTCGAGATCGGCGCACGCACGATCGCAGGCAGCGTGCTGTTCGTCGACGACGAAGCGGGTGCGAGGCATGAGGCCGGTGATTTCATTCAGGCCGGTGTCGATTGGGCGCAGGTCGGCGGAATCGCCGCAGGGGTGGAAAACGCCGCCTTGTTGCCGCTGGAAAAACCGATTGTTTTTAAAAGCGTCGGCTGCGCGGCATGGGATCTGGCGGCGTGCCGCGTGGCGCGCGAAGCCTTGTCAGGCGGCTGATCGTGGACCGTTTGCCGCGCCCGGTGCATGGCGGTTCGCCGGTCCCCGTTGGCATCTTGCGCCAACCTGCGGCACATGTTGCCGTGCAAACAATCTCAAAACGTTGCACCATAGGCGTTTGCCAGAAAAAAGCGCCGGTTCGCCGGCGCTTTTGCCCCCTTGTCCTTTGATCTGACGCCTATCACGACGCCGCGACCGCGCTATGACGACCCAACACGCTTCAGCCACTCCCAATCTGCCGCTCGACATGATCATCTTCGGCGGCACCGGCGACCTGTCGTTTCGCAAGCTGCTGCCAGCGCTCTACATGGCGCATCTGCACTGCAATCTGCCGCCGGATACCCGCATTCTCACGATCGGCCGCAAGCCGTGGTCGCGTGAGGAGTACATCAACGAATTCATGGAAGCGAAGGCGAAGCCCTTCATCGAAAAGAAAGCATTCGATTCCGCCTCCTGGGACAAATTCCTGGCGCTGTTCGAGTACGTGCGCATGGACGTCGATTCAGTCGAGGACTACCAGCGTCTGAAGGAAGTGTCGCGCGAAGGTGTGCGGCGCGTGTTCTACCTCGCGACCTCGCCAGATCTGTTCACGAATATTTGCGAAAACCTTTCGACGGCGGGATTGGTCGACGAGAATTCGCGGGTGGTGCTCGAGAAACCGCTGGGCCACGATCTGGCGTCCGCGCAGGAGATCAACACGGCGGTTGGCAAGCATTTCAGCGAAGCGCAGATCTACCGGATCGATCATTACCTGGGCAAGGAAACCGTGCAGAACCTGATGGTGCTGCGCTTTGGCAACGCGATTTTCGGCCCGCTGTGGCAGGCGCCGTATATCAAGCGCGTGCAGATCACGGTGGCCGAAGAGGTCGGGGTGGGCAGCCGCGCGGGGTTCTACGATAAAACCGGCGCGCTGCGCGACATGGTGCAGAACCACTTGCTGCAGTTGCTGTGCATCGTCGCCATGGAGCCGCCGGTGTCGCTCGATCCGGACGCGGTGCGCGACGAGAAGCTCAAGGTGCTGCGCTCGCTGCGTCCCATGACGCCCGAGGATATCGCGCGCGATACCGTGCGCGGCCAGTACACGGCCGGTGCGGTAAACGGCGAGCCGGTGAAGGGCTACCTCGAGGAAGACAACGTACCGGTCGGCAGCCGCGCCGAGACTTTCGTCGCGTTGCGCGCGCATATCAACAACTGGCGCTGGGCCAATGTGCCGTTTTACCTGCGCACCGGCAAGCGTATGCAGAAGAAGGTATCGGAAATCGTTATCGAGTTTTCCGAATTGCCGTTCTCGATCATTCCGAGCGGTGGGCGCAATTACGGCAACCGTCTCGTGATCCAGTTGCAACCGGAGGAGTCGATCCAGTTGCAGATGCTCGCGAAGGAACCCGGCAGCGGCATGCACATGTTGCCGGTGAATCTGAACCTGGACTTGCAGCAGGCTTTCACCGAGCGTCGCGCGGAAGCGTACGAGCGTCTGCTGATCGACGTGATTCGCGGACGCCTCACGCACTTCATGCGCCGTGACGAACTCGAAGCGGCATGGGCATGGGCCGAGCCGATTCTGGACGGCTGGGCCAAGTCGGGCGACAAGCCGCGTGGTTACACGGCGGGTACGTTCGGTCCGGCTGCGGCGACGGCGCTGATGGCGCGCGAAAACGCCGTGTGGGCGGAAGAATCGCAGTAAGCGGGACAGTTGTTGAGCGTCGGCGGTTCGTCGACGCTTTGATGCCTTCGTTTTGATACGTTCGCTTTGATACGTCCGTTTCGCAGAGAAAAAAAGGCGGCCCGCAAAAACGGGCCGCCTTTTTTGTTACGTCCTGCGGTGCGGATTTAAGGCAGCGAAATCGTCAACGTAGCCGACTGCGGACCAAGCTTGACCACCTGCGAATACGGTGCAAGCGTGCGCAACGTCTGATCGCGCAGATAGGTGTTCAGGCCCAGATAAGCGAGCAGTCCGACCAGCGCGAACACCGCCCCGATCGACCACAACGGCACCTCGCGCTTGAGCCGGTGCGCGACCTGATCCGGCAGCGGCCAATGCGGCGCGAACGGTGCGCGCTTGCCCTTCATATGCGCGATTTCGTCGCCGATGCGCGCGGTCAGATACGCGAGCTTTTCCGGTCCTTCGAGCAGATACTTGCCCTGGAAGCCGAGCAGCAGGCACATGTGGAACACTTCGAGCGACTGCAAACGCGCGGCGCCCTGCGCGCGGCATTCCTCGAGGTACTGGAAAAATTTCTCGCCTGCCAGTTGCTCGCCGAACAGCACCAGCTGCAACGGCCGGCGCTCCCATTCCGTGCGGATCTTGAATGTCGACGACAACACTGATTCGTCGATCGCCGCGCAGAACGCAAACTTGGACGCGTAGACATCTTCCGCCGACGCATTGAGCTTCTTTGCGCCGCGCTCGAAGTCGCCGAGAAACTGCTGGATGCGCTGGCTGAATTCCTGTGCGTCGCCGGGTTCGCGGCCGTTCTTCAACAAAAACAGCATGAAGAAACCGTCGTACAGCAGATCGAGCAGCGATCGAACCTGGTAGCTCGGCTCGGTCATGGGTGCGGGCGTCGCGGCAGGCGTGCTGCCGCCAAACAGGGAGGGCGCGTAGCTCATGATGTGACGGCGATCAGTTCGAGTTGAAGATCGTTGATGCCCGACGGCGCGTAGATCATTGCCGATTGGGCCTGCAACATGCGGTCATACAATGCGCCGCGCGATTCGCAAGAGAAGTAGCAGGCGCCCGGCCGTACCGGAATGGCGGGCGGCACTTGCGGTGTGTACACGAGGCGCACGCCCGGCATGGCCGAGAGCACCAGCTTGTCGACGTCGTCCGGCGCGCCGACCTTGAAACGGGCGGGGACGGCTTCGACGAGTTCCGCGGTCGGCATGTCCGCGGAGACGGCAATGTAGAACAGGGTCTTGTCGTCGATCTTGCCCGAGTCGAGACGGCCCGCATGGAACGACGGACGCACCTCTTCGAGCGCAATCGCGAAGTAACGCGTGGAGATCACGGTTTCGAGCAGATCGCGCAGGATCGTGTCGAGGCGCGCAAATCCCGGGCCCGGATCGTCATGCCGGTAGGCCGGCAGGTCGGACAGCGCATAACCTTTCGAAAACGTCATCAGCTGGCCGGCCAGTCGCAACAATTCCTGAAACAGACGTTCCGGATGCAGCGCCGAATGCTGATACAGATGCGCAAGTGAGGCAAACGCGGCGCTCGCGGTGTGCAGCAGCCAGAACGACGCAATGTCGCCGGAACGGAACTCGATGATGTTCTTGGTCGGCTCGCGGTGAAAACCATACAGCGCGTTGACCTTGGCCTGCAGCGCGTCGATCAGTTGACGCAGCCGTTGATGCAGGATCGGCGATGCGTCGATCGCGAGGCAGGGCGGCACGAACGTGTCGTCGATTTCAAAACCCGACGTGGCGGTGCGGCGCACGCGCACGAGCGGCACCGACAGCAACTGGTCGCGCGGCTCGCTATGCGCAATGAGTTTGACGCTGGTTTTCAGGAAGGTGATGTCGGCTTCGGCGGCGTCGGTGAAATGATCGGCCACCGGCGTTTGCTCGCTGATGTAACGCGAGACGAAGCCCGCGTTGCTGTCTTGCGAATAGTTCGCGCCGGTCTCGCGCAGGGGATGCAGCGCCAGATAAAACGTGAATTCGTTGATGCCGTCGGGCAGCGTGTCGAGCGCGATGGGCGGCGGCAGGTCGTCGGCTTGCGGTGCGGAGTAGAGCGCGCCATCTGGAAACACCAGCGAGAGTTCGCTCACGCGCAGCACGTTGCTGCCGAGCGCGTCGCGGTCGAGCCGCGCCGAGCGCACGCCCCAGTTGTACGGCTGGATCGCCTGGATCGATTCGAACAGGCGCGCCTCATGATAGGCGTCCTGACGCTGAAAATGCTGCGGCCTCAGAAACAGGCCTTCCCCCCAGAGCACTTTTGCGGAATAACTCATCTCAAACCTGTTATATGCGTTCAGCGTATGGCGTGCCCGGAGATAAACCGATTCGAGCGCCGCATTGTTAATTCTCTAAAAATTGTTAAATCGTATTTGTCCAGCATCTTTAACCGCAGCTTACTGAAGAAAGCATATTCAGCGCTTGGGCGGGCAGTCCCTGTTCAGCCGGGATCACAGTGCCGTTGGTTACCGTCATTGCGCAGTTATGCAGGCCGATCATTATGCCGGATTTCTCCGACTTCGCCGGGTCGAAGGCGAATTTCCAACGCTGCATTGCCGGATCGCGGAATAGAGCGACGATACCGAATGCCTGCGCTTCACGCGAGACTTTTTCGGTGACGACGTAACGTTGACCGGGGATCAGCGTCACTTCGCGCACGCCCAGCAAATCGCCGCCCAGCGTGGTCTTTTCCTTGGCCGGATCGGTAAATGCATCGAATGGCGCCTGCTGGAATGAGGTGGGGTCTTTCAGCACGTAAAGCCGCACGACCAGCGCCAGTGGGCGGTTATCATTGGCGGCATTCAGATTCGGCGCGGCGTATAAGGTGAGGCCGACATTACGTGGCGGCTTTTGCGCATCCGGTACGTCGGGCTTGCCGAGGCCGCTCGCCTGCAAAACCGCGTTGGCAGCGGCTCCCAGCGCGGGCACGGCGGCCGCGCAGCCGCCCAGCAGCGCGCACGCCACGGCACTGGTAATCAATAGCGATGCATGGCGAACAAGACGCGAATTCATATACATCGACCGGCTCGGCGCCGTCCCCCGTCAAAACATCAATAACGAAATCAATCCGGCAATTTTTCAGCAACGCTATGCCGCGTAATGCCGCTTTATGCAAAGCGCATTGTTCCCCGGGACTCGCGCGTTAGCTGCCTGGTGTGCGGAAAATTTTTCCGCTCTTCGCAATGCGGCTATTGCAGCAGGAAACAATTTCTGCATGTTTCGTTTAAATCATCCCCATGCATTTTTTTTGTGCAATGCTTCTTCACACGAAAGTTGAATTATCGAAAATTGGCCTGTACTATACCCGCGCAGTTGAAGCAAAGCAAAACTCCGGTTTCTCCTTGAATTAAAAAAATCGCACGTCGGTGAAAAACGATGAATGACCGTCTGTTAGTAAAACTATCTGGGGTAGTGTTGGCATGCGGCGTGATTGCCGGTTGCGCGACACAGGGCAACAACGCAGCGACCACACCGGAGGCTTTTAATAAGCAACTCGCGGACGCGGATACCGTCGCCAAGGGTGGTGATCAGGATCGCGCCATCGCGCTTTACCAGCAATTGTCAAAATCCGATCCGACCCGTGAAGAACCGTGGTCGCGCATTGCGCAGATCCAGTTCACGCAGGGTCATTACGGCCAGGCCATTGTCGCCGCGCAAGAAGCGCTGCAGCGCGACCAGACAGACCGTCAGGCCAAGAGCGTGCTGGCTGTAGCCGGCCTGCGCGTGGCCACGCAATCGCTCGGCGAACTGCGTCAGGACGCGTCGCTCGCGGGCGATGCGAAGTCGGACGCGCAAGCGCTCGCCAAACAGTTGCGCGACACGCTCGGCGAAGCCACGTTGTTCCCGCCCGACCCGAACGACAAGCCCGCCGTGAAGAAGAAACGCATCGTGCGTCACGTCGTTAAGGGCAAGGCCACGGATACACCGGAGGTAACCGCCGGCGCAGCAGCGCCTGCTGCCACGGCGCCCGCGCCCGCTGCACCCGCCGCACCGGCGCCGGCAGCGCCCGCCAAAGCCGCGCAAAGCGGCGGCGCGTCCGATCCGTTCAGCGCACTGCGCTAATTGACACGCCTGACCTATCTGCATCCGGGAGCCGACGATGGCGAAGAAAGAAAGTATTCAGAAACGTTTGCAAAAAGTGCGGCCTCCGCGCGTTCAACTGACGTACGAAGTTGAGCGCGGCGATGCGATCGAGATAAAGGAACTGCCGTTCGTCGTCGGCGTGGTTGCCGATCTGGCGGGGCAGTCCGAAGTCGAGCAGCCGAAGCTGCGCGATCGCAAGTTCGTCAATATCGACCGCGATAATTTTGACGACGTGATGAAAGCGATCGAGCCGCGCGCCGCGTTCCAGGTGGAAAACCGCCTGAGCGAGGCCGGTGGCAAATTCGCCGTCGACCTGCGTTTCAAGTCGATGGCCGATTTCAATCCGGATGAGGTGGTCGAGCAGATCGAGCCGCTGCGCCGTCTGCTCGAAGCACGGTCGAAGCTGGCCGACCTGCGCAACAAGCTGGCCGGTAACGACAAACTCGAAGACCTGCTGAGCGAAGTGCTCAACAACACGCAGCAGTTGCAGGCGCTGGCAAAAGACCAGGGCAGCGCGACAGACCAGCACGCCGGCGCGCCGGATCACGACAAGCAGGGCGATTAAGTACGCACGGGGTGTGAGATGAACCAGCAAACGGCAGCAGCCCAACTCGCCAGCGCGCAGAGCGGCACGGAATCCACGCTGCTCGACGAAATCGTCGAGAAGAGCCGCGTGGCCAAGTCCGAGTCCGAGCACGCGCGGGCGAAAGACCTGATCGGTGAACTCGTGCACCAGGTGCTTGATGGCACGGTGGTGGTATCCGACAACCTGTCGGCCACGATCGACGCACGCGTCGCGGAACTCGACCGCCTGATCTCCGCGCAACTGAGCGCGGTGATGCATGCGGCGGAATTCCAGCGCATGGAAAGCACGTGGCGCGGCCTCGATTATCTGTGCAAGGAAAGCAATACCGGCTCGACGGTCAAGATCAAGGCGCTGCACGCGCCCAAGCGCGACCTCGTGCGCGACTTCAAGAACGCCATCGAATTCGATCAGAGTGCACTCTTCAAGAAGGTGTATGAAGAAGAGTTCGGCACGTTCGGTGGTGCACCGTTCGGCACGATCATTGGCGACTTCGAAGTGACGCGTCAGCCGGAAGACGTGTACTTCATCGAACAGATGGCGCACGTCGCGGCCGCGGCGCATGCACCGTTCATCGCATCGGCTTCGCCTGAACTGATGGGTCTCGAGACGTTTGCCGATCTCGGCAAGCCGCGCGATCTCGGCAAGGTGTTCGATACCGTCGAATACGCGAAATGGAAGTCGTTCCGCGACTCCGAAGATTCGCGCTATGTCGGCCTGACCTTGCCGCGCTTTCTTGGCCGCCTGCCTTTCAATCCGAAAGACGGTGCCACGGCTGAAGGCTTCAACTTTGTTGAAGACGTGGACGGCACCGATCACAGCAAATACCTGTGGTGTAACGCAGCGTGGGCATTTGCCGCGCGCCTGACGGCTGCATTCGACGACTTCGGCTGGTGCGCGGCGATTCGCGGCGTGGAAGGCGGCGGTCTGGTGGAAGACCTGCCCACCCACACGTTCAAGACCGACGACGGCGAAGTCGCGCTGAAATGCCCGACCGAAATCGCGATTACCGATCGCCGCGAAAAGGAACTGAGCGACCTCGGTTTCATTCCGCTCGTGCACTGCAAGAATTCGGATTACGCCGCGTTCTTCGCCGCGCAATCGGTGCAGAAGCCCAAGAAGTACAGCACGGATAGCGCGAATGCGAATGCCGTGCTGTCCGCGCAGCTGCAGTACATCTTCTCGGTGTCGCGCGTGGCGCACTACCTGAAGGCGATGATGCGCGACAAGATCGGCAGCTTCGCATCCGCGCAGAACGTCGAAGTATTCCTGAACCGTTGGATTTCGCAGTACGTGCTGCTGGACGACAACGCGACCCAGGAGCAGAAAGCGCAGTTCCCGCTGCGTGAGGCATCAATACAGGTCTCGGAGATTCCGGGTAAGCCGGGTGCGTATCGTTCGGTCGCTTTCCTGCGCCCGCACTTCCAGCTGGACGAACTTTCGATCTCTCTGCGTCTTGTCGCCGACCTGCCGAAACCGGCAAATTCATAAACGAAGTCAGAAAACCCGTGCCGGCCGCACGGGTTAGCTGTTAAAACCACCTTTTTGGGGAGTCGATGAGTTATGAAGGACATCTATTTAAAATTCGGCAATCCGGCGATCAAAGGCGAATCTGCCGATAAAGATCATGCTGGCTGGATCGAAATCGATTCGTGGAGCCACTCGATTACGCAACCGCGTTCGGCAACGGCTTCGACGGCGGGCGGTCACACGTCCGAGCGTTGCGAACACGCCGACATGCAGTTCACGAAAGACATCGACGTGGTCAGCCCGCTGATCTATCAACACGCATCGGGCGGCACGACGTTCGACGAAGTGACGATCGACTTCATGCGTTCGGACGGCGAAGGCAATCGCATCAAGTACCTGGAAGTGAAGCTCAAGTACGTGATCATCTCGAGCGCCACGCCGAGCGTGGTCGGCGAAGGCCTGCCGAGCGAACAGTTCTCGCTGAAGTACGCTGCCGTGCAGTGGAAGTACACGCAGCAGAAGATCGGCGGCAACCAGGGCGGCAACGCGCAAGGCGCGTGGAGCCTGACGAAGAACGACAAGACTTACGCGGTCTGATGCCGGGGCGCACGCGGCGCGCGCCTGAAAAGGCTGACGCTCGCCGCGCGCGCCTCGCGTCGAACCGGTTCTTCGGACGCTGATGAAACGCTTCGAACCTAGCTTTCTCGACAAGCTGTTCGACGACGAACCGCATCTGCCGGCTTCTCCGGCGATGCGGCAATTGTCGTTGGACGAGTTGAAGGCCACTGTGGCACGCGACGTCGAGGCGATCCTGAACACCCGGATCGCCCTGACCGAGCACGAACTCGCGGCGCTGCCGGAATGTCAGCGCTCGGTGCTCACGTACGGCCTGAACGATTTCGCGGGCCTGAGCCTTGCGAGCCACTACGACCGTACGTTTATCTGCAAATCGATTCAGCAGGCAATCGCACGGCATGAGCCGCGCCTGCAGCAAGTGGCGGTTACGCTCGAATTGAACGAACAATCCACCAACGCGCTGAACTTTGCGATTCAGGCGTTGCTGGTCGTGCACCCGGCGGAAGAACCGGTGAGTTTCGATGCGATGCTGCAGCCTTCCACGCTGCAATACTCGGTGACGCGCGCACGCGCGAAGCTTTAGTACCTGATTTTGGCGGCCGGGTTTAGTACCGGCGATTTAGTGCCTGCGTTTTAGTATCTTGAGTACCGCTTTGCCGCCGCTTACGCGCACCGGTGGCGATAGTTTGAGCGGAGAGGGTTCAGGTTCGGGGATAGATCGATGGAAGAATTGCTGCCGTATTACGAGCGCGAATTATCATTTTTGCGGCGCTATTCGCGCGATTTCGCCGAACGCTATCCGAAGATCGCGGCGCGTCTCGCGATGTCAGGCGAGCACTGCGAAGATCCGCATGTCGAGCGGATGATCGAATCGTTCGCGCTGTTGGGCGCGCGCATCAACAAGAAGCTCGACGACGATTACCCCGAATTCACCGAAGCGCTGCTGGAAGTGCTTTATCCGCACTATCTGCGGCCGTTCCCGTCCTGTTCGATCGCGCAGCTGGGCACCTCGGCTGCGCTCAGTCACCTAACCGAGCCGGTTCTGGTCGATCGCGGTACTGAACTCAAGTCGCGCCCGATTCGCGGCGTGCAATGCCGATTCCGAACCGCCTACGACGTGACACTGGCGCCCATCCGCATCTCGGAGGCGAAGTACACGTCGGTCGCCATGGCGCCGAGCGCGACCGTCCTGCCGGGCAACGCCACGGCGATCGTGTCGATCACGTTCGAATCGACGGCCGCGCAGCTCGATCTCTCCGCACTGAAAGTCGGTACCTTGCGCACGCATCTGCACGGCGAGCAATCGTTTATCGCGGCGCTGGCGGATTGCCTGTTCGTCAATGCATTGGCAACTTATGTCGAAGCCGACCGCCGCGGCGTGTGGAAGCAACTTCGTGAATCGCCGGTCGTACAAGCCGGTTTCGACGAAGACGACGCACTAATCGACTATCCGGCGAAATCGCATCCAGCGTACCGGTTGCTGACCGAATACTTCGCGTTCCCTGAAAAATTCAATTTCGCCGATTTCGATCTGGCGGCAATGACGCGCGCGAGCGGCCGCTGCCAGCGTCTGACGCTGCATGTCGTACTCAAGGAAGTGCGCAGCGATTCGCACGTCGCGCGTCTGCTGGATTCATTGTCCGCGCATCACTTCCGCTTGTTCTGCACGCCGGTCGTGAATCTGTTCGAACAGCACGGCGAGCCGATCCGCATCAGTCATCAGGCGATTTCGTATCCGGTGATCGCCGAGGCGCGCCGCGCGTTCGCGTACGAGGTCTATTCGATCGACTCGGTGAAACTCGTCCGGCAGCAAGCACATGAAGAATCGGTGATCGAGTTCCGGCCGTTCTATTCGCTGCATCACGGCGAAGCGGCGCGTGCGGGGCACTACTGGTTCGCACGGCGTAACGATTGGGTTGCGCAGAAAAGCCCGGGTTACGAGACCGAAATCTCGATTGTCGATATCGACTTCGAACCAGCCGCACCGCAAACCGATACGCTGAGTCTCGATCTGACCTGTACCAATCGCGACCTGCCAGCCGGTCTCGCGGTGGGGCTCGAAGGCGGCGATCTGTTTCTGGAAGGCGGCTCGCTGACCGGCAGCATCGCGATGCTGCGCAGGCCTACGCCCAGTGTGCGGTTCGAGCGCGGCCGCGCTTCGCACTGGCGGCTGATTTCGCATCTGGCGTTGAATCATGTGTCGCTCGCCAATAGCGGGCTGTCGGCGCTCAAGGAAATGCTGGTGCTTTACGATTTGCGGCGCACGGCGGTGTCGGCGCGGCATATCGACGGGCTGGTCGGCATCGAGCAGCGCGCAGCGGTGCAATGGCTGCCGGGCAAGCCGTTCGCGACCTTCGTGCGCGGCATCGAGATTCGTTTGACGATCGACGAAGAACATTTCGTCGGCACGAGTCTCGCGTCGTTCGTGCGGGTGATCGATACGTTTTTTGGGCTGTACGTGCATCTGAACAGCTTTGTGCAACTGGTTGTCGTGTCGAAGCGCACCGGCGAGGAGATTCTGCGATGCAAACCGCGAAGCGGCGAATCGATCCTGGCGTAGTCGAGCGGCTTCTCGACGAACCGCATCGCTTCGAATTCTTTCAGGCGGTGCGGATTCTCGAGAAGTGGTTCGCCCAACAAGCGCCATCGAGTAACGGACGGCCCGGCGAGATCGTCGCGCAGCGAATTGCCTTTCGCAATTCGCTGTCGATGTCGTTTCCCCCTAGCGAGATTCACAGCGCGCAGTCTTACGACGAGGCAGGCGCGGCGCTGAAAGAGAAGCCGCAACGCACCACGGCGCTCGAAGCAGGTTCGCTCCACAAGGTGGATATCACGCCGGCGTTTTTCGGTTTGCTCGGCGGGCAGGGCGCCTTGCCGCTGCACTACACCGAGCAGATCATCGCGCGTGAGCAGATCAAGCGCGACCGGGCCGCGCGTGAATTCTTCGACGTGTTTTCGAATCGCGCGACCGCACTGTTTTACGCGGCGTGGAAGAAGTACCGGCTGCCGTTTCACTACGAACTGGATCGCGACGAACGCTATCTGCCGCTATTGCTGGCGCTCGCAGGCGTCGCCGACGACGACACCCGCAACAGTCTGCAAAACGGCGACGGCGCGCTATTCGACGAAGCGATCGCCGGTTACGCATTGGCCGCACGGCACCGGCCGGTTTCCGCGGCTTATTTGCAACGCACCCTGTCCGAGTACTTCAAGGTCAAGGTGCGCGTCGAGCAGTTCGTCGGCAAATGGTACGACGTGCCGAGCGATCAATTGACCGTGCTCGGCGGCGTCAACGCGACGCTCGGCGCGACGGCGCTGGCGGGCGAGCGGGTCTGGCAGCGCGACATGCGCGCGCGGCTCGCGATCGGCCCGCTCGACAAAGCCGACTACGAAGCGTTTTTACCCGGCGCCGACCGGGCTGTAGCGCTCGAGCGCATGCTGACGCTGCTCGCCGGCGTGACGCTCGAATACGAGGTCTCGCTGGTGCTGCGCCGCGCGGAAGTGGGCCCAAGCATGTTGAGCGGGGGCGCGCGCCTCGGCTGGGACGCTTTTCTGTGCACTAGAGAGGCCGACCGTGACCGCGCGGATGCCCGCTACGAATTGCACGTGATTCACTGACCATAACGATAGAACCAGGACCCGGATCGCACGACATGAGCACGTCCCTCAATACCCTGATCGCCAAACTGAATCCGACCTGCCGGCAGGCGGCTTTGCTCGCGGCGAACAACTGTCTCGCGCGTGGTCACTACGAGGTCGACCTCGAGCATCTGTTGCTGGCACTGCTGGATGAACCGGCGAGCGATGTCACACTGGCGCTGCGTGCGAGCAGGGTCGACGCACATGCGTTGCGCGCGGATATCGAGCGCGAATTGCAGCGGTTGAAAACAGGCAATACGCGCACGCCGGTGTTTTCGAAGCATCTGATCGATTTGCTCGAACAGGCGTGGTTGATCGCGTCGCTCGATTCGCAGATCGGACGGATTCGTTCGGGGCACTTGCTGCTCGCATTGTTGACGGCGCCTGACCTCGCGCAGTTCGCCGAGCGTATGTCGCCGCTGCTGCGCGACGTGCGGGTGACGGATCTGAAGCACAAGTTCGACGACATGACCGCGGGGTCGCGTGAAGTCGAACGTAGTCACGCCGCAGAGAACTCGGCAGAAAGCGTGAGCGATGAAGTTGTTGCCGGCTCGGCACCCGGCGCGCCTTCCAAAACCCCCGCGCTCGATACCTACACCAGCAATCTCACACAGCGTGCGCGTGAAGGCAAGATCGATCCGGTGATCGGCCGCGAAGGCGAGATTCGCCAGACCATCGACATTCTGATGCGTCGCCGGCAGAACAATCCGATCATGACGGGTGAGGCGGGCGTCGGTAAAACGGCAGTGGTCGAAGGCCTCGCGCTGCGCATTGCGGCTGACGACGTGCCCGCGCCGCTGAAAGGCGTCGCGCTGCACGTGCTCGATATGGGGCTGTTGCAAGCCGGTGCGAGTGTGAAAGGCGAGTTCGAGAACCGCCTGAAGAATGTGATCGACGAGGTGAAGAAGAGCCCGCATCCGATCATTCTGTTTATCGACGAAGCGCATACGATCATCGGCGCCGGTGGCCAGGCCGGGCAGAACGATGCGGCGAATCTGCTGAAGCCGGCCCTGGCGCGCGGCGAATTGCGCACCATCGCGGCGACCACGTGGAGCGAATACAAAAAGTACTTCGAGAAAGATGCGGCGCTGGCGCGGCGTTTCCAGGTCGTGAAGATCGAAGAACCGAGCGAGACGCTCGCGGCGGCGATGTTGCGCGGCATGGCAGCGTTGATGGAAAAGCACTTCAACGTGCGCGTGCTGGACGATGCGATTACCGAAGCGGTGCGTCTGTCGCATCGTTACATCAGCGGCCGGCAACTGCCGGATAAGGCGATCAGCGTGCTCGACACCGCCTGCGCGAAAGTCGCGCTCGCGCATAGCTCGACGCCTGCCGCTATCGACGATACGAAGAAACGGCTCGAGCGCATCGACGCGGAAATCGCCACGCTGGAACGCGAAGTGGCGAGCGGCGCGCTGCACGACGAACGGCTCGCGGAACTGCGCAGCCTGCGTGAAGAAGACGTGAAGGACCTCGCGGAAGACGAAGCGCGCTACGACAAGGAGCGCGCGTTGGTGACGGAGATCATCGGCTTGCGTGCCGAGATCGACGCCGCGCGCGTGAGCAGCGCAGATGCTGCTCAGGCCGACAAGGCACAGCAGGCGCGCGAAACGCTGGCCACGCGTGTTGCGGAATTGCACGCCCTGCAGGGCGGTCAGCCGATGGTCCCTTTGCAGGTGGATGGCCATGTGGTCGCCGAAATCGTCGCTTCATGGACCGGCATTCCGCTCGGCCGCATGATCAAGGACGAAATCCAGACCGTGCTGAATTTGCAGCCGCTGCTGGCCGCTCGCGTGATCGGGCAAGACCACGCACTCGATGCGATCGCGCAACGCGTTCGCACCGCCAGCGCGAGTCTCGAAGATCCGAATAAACCGCGCGGTGTGTTCATGTTCGTCGGACCGTCGGGTGTGGGCAAAACCGAAACCGCGCTCGCGCTTGCGGACGTGCTCTACGGCGGCGAGCGCAAGATGGTCACGATCAACATGAGCGAGTACCAGGAAGCGCACAGCGTGTCCGGCCTGAAGGGCTCACCGCCGGGCTACGTCGGATATGGCGAGGGCGGTGTGCTGACCGAGGCCGTGCGTCGTAATCCATATTCGGTGGTGCTGCTCGACGAAGTGGAAAAGGCGCACCCGGACGTGCTGGAAATGTTCTTCCAGGTGTTCGACAAGGGCACGATGGACGACGCCGAAGGGCGCGAGATCGATTTCCGCAACACGCTGATCATTCTGACCTCGAACGTTGGCTCGCAAGCGGTGATGCAGGCCTGCCTGAACAAAAGCGCCGAAGAACTGCCGGATGCCGACGAACTTGCTGAGACGTTGCGCCCGCAACTGTATAAGGCTTTCAAGCCGGCGTTTCTCGGCCGCATGAAACTGGTGCCGTACTACCCGATCTCAGACGACGTGCTTGCCGAAATCATCGACTTGAAGCTGGAGCGGATTCGCCGTCGCATCGAGTCGAATCACAAGGCGGTGTTCGAGTGGGACGATTCGCTCGTCGACGCCGTGCTGGCGCGTTGCACCGAAGTGGACTCCGGCGCGCGCAACGTCGACCACATTCTGAACGGCACGCTATTGCCCGAAGTCGCGCAGCAGGTGCTCGAGCGCATGGCCAACGGCGCCGCCATCGAACGCATCGCGGTACGTGCGAGCGAAGCGGGCGAGTTCGAATACACGGTTGTGTGAACGGGCATGCCTCGCCTGCTTGCCAATCTGTTTTAATGCCGTACCCAATACTTATTGCTTTCTGTCATGTCGACTAATCTGAACACGCTGCTGGATCCGATCAGCGAAGCCTCGCCCTGTGGCGACGACCTGCTGTTTTCAGCGGATTTCGATGCAATCCAGCACGCGCGCCGTTTTGAGGACCCGTCGCTGGATCAGGGTGAATGGGTCACGGATATTAAAGAAGCCGACTGGCCGTTCGTGGTCGAACGCGCGAGCAATCTGCTGCAAACGCAAACGAAAGACCTGCGCCTCGCGGTCTGGCTCACCGAGGCGCTTGCCATCGAAGAGGGCGTGACCGGTCTCACGCAAGGTTATGCGCTGCTGACCGGGCTGTGCGAAAAGTACTGGGATCACGTGCATCCGCTGCCGGAGGGCGACGACACCGAGTACCGCCTCGGCAACGTCGCGTGGCTCGTTGGCCGCACCGGCGATCTGTTGCGGGCGATGCCGCTCACGTCCGCACAAGGCAGCTCGTTTAGCACGATCGATTGGGACGTGGCCACGCATGTCGCGCAAGCGGTCAAGCGCGATCCGGATCACGCTGACGATATCGCGCGCGGCAAGCCTTCCATCGAGCAGATCGAGGCGTCGAAACGCGCCACACCGCCGGCGTTCTATTCGACGCTGCTGGTCGATCTGAAAGCGTTCGAAGCGGCAATGCTCGCGCTCGAACAGGAACTGGACCGGCGTGCGGCCGATTCGGCGCCGAGCTTCCGTCAGGCGAAAGATGCGTATGAGAGCGTCTACCGGCTGGCGGAACGCTTCGCGCGTGAACTGGGCGTCAGCGCTGAAGCGCCGCCGCCGAAAGTGCCGAAGCCGGAAGAACAAGAACGCGCCGAGCCTACCTTCAAGACTTCACCGCAACGCGAGGAACCCGTGTTGACGACCATGCCGACCACGATCAGCCCGATTGCAGGAATCCAGAGCCGTGCGCAAGCCATCGCGCAGTTGCGAGCCGTGGCCAAATTCTTTCGCAGCACCGAGCCCCACAATCCGGCCGCTTACCTCGCCGACAAGGCGGCGGAATGCGCGGATATGCCTTTGCATCAGTGGCTTTCGTCGGTCGTGAAAGACGATGGGTCGCTCGCGCATATTCGCGAACTGCTGGGCGTGAAGCCTGAGGGAAATAGCTAGAACGTCCTTAAGCGCAAACAAAAAGCCTGGCATCGAACATCACCGGTGCCAGGCTTTTTTTAATCACGCGGCGGTCAAGCAAACGACAACTCAGGACCCCGCACGAAACTCGATGCGCCGGTTGCGCGCGCGCCCGTCGTTTGTATCGTTGGAGGCAATCGGCTGATCCGGGCCGACCCCTGTGGTCGTCATCTGTTCAGGCGGGATGCCCTTGGCGACCAGATAGCCCTTCACCGCGTCCGCCCGCGCCTGGCTCAGGGCGATATTCGAGGTGCGATTACCCGAGTTGTCGGTATGACCGATGATCGCCACCGTCTTCGTCTGCATCTTCGAGAGGACGGCGGCCATCTGATCGAGAATCGCTCGGCCTTGCGGCGTGAGCGTCGCGCTGCCCGTCTCGAACTCGATCGTGCGATTCGCCAAGGTCTGATCGAGCAGCCCCTGCTCCGATGCGCTCACACGCAGGCCGTTTCTGATCGTGTAGGTCGGATTCAGCGCATTCGCCATGTCGCTCGCGAGCTGCTGGCGCTGCGATTCGTTATGCACTTCGCCTTTCACGTCGATCTGCGTGCCGTCGATTTTCAACTGGCCTTTGCTGATCTGCTTCAACTGCGGGCCGATCAGCTTTTGCACGTTGGCGGACCAGTTCGGCGGCGTCGCGACATCGGCGACTTCGATCTGATCGACCACGTTGGCCGCGCCGTAAGTGTCGCGCAGACGGGCGAGCACCGCCGCCTTGGTCGCTTCATCCGGCACTTTTCCCCCTACCACGACCTGGCCTGGCATTGCGTTGGCGGGCCGCGGCGAGGCGCTGATCGCGCCGGTGCCGGCACCCGTGGTGCCGCTGGCCAGCCCGGCCGTATTGACCGCGGGCCCGGCATTGCCCGGCTGTGCCGACGCAGACGCGGGCAGAATGATCGTGTGAATCGCAATGCCGCTGTTGTCGACGGGTGTGACGCGTGCCGGGCCGTCGTTGTCGGCATGGGCGAGGGCGCTGATGAAAAGGCCTGCCAGCAGCGAGGCAATGCGCGTGTGTTTGCTCAACATCGTGTCACGCTCCCGTGAATGCTTCGCGGAACGTGTCGATGCTGACACGCAACGACAGTTGCGGTTGGTCGAGGTAGCTGACGAGCTTGCTGATGCCATGATCGTTTTGTGCGTGTTCGTCGATCCACTCGGGATCGTCGATATCGATGTTATGTGCCGCGTACGCTTGCGGATCGACCACGCTATGCAGCGTTTTGGCCGAGGCGCCGTTAAAGCCGATGATGAGCCGCTCGCGCTCGGCAATCGTGCCGATAAAAATCGCCAGTTCGAAATCGGCCTGAGAAACGAACGGCGCGATCAGTTCGAGCCAGAACGCGGCGACGAGCGAGCGATAGAACGGATCGTTCGGCAGCGGCAGGGTCAGCCCGCGTTCGAGATGCGACGAACCGCTTTGCATCACCGGACGCAGCAGCGAACCGAGCGCCAGCATCGCGCCGCGCAGGCGCACCGGATGACCGCTTGCCAGCAACATCTGTTCGAGGCCGGAGAGCGTCTGGTGCTCGACGAAATCGTTGAAGGTGCCGTCATGCGGATTGCCCGGGCCGCCGCCGATTTCGATCGGCACTTGCGTTTCGCCGAGTGCCTGTAGCGCGCCAGCCGGCTCGCCCACGCCGAGTAAGGGCTTCATCTGCGAGGCGATGCGCGACCACAGGCGTGCAAAGGCCAGCGGACTGTGCGCCAGAAACGTCAGCGGTTTTTCAACTTCCAGCGCGGTCGCGGCAAGAAACGGAAAGCGGCGCGACGATTGATCCTGGCTCGCCACCATATGCCCGGCGATCGCCAGCTTGCTGCGCGAACCGAGGAACGCGAAGTGCATCGGCTTGGCGTTTTCGTAGACGATCTTCCAGCGCGGATCCTCGGTGAGCAACTCCATGGCCTCGGCGATCCAGCGATCGAGCGTGGCCAGCAGCTGCGGGTTATGCGCGCTTTTGACGAAGTCGCCGCGCGACGGAATCTTGCCGAAATAGGCGATTTGCGCCTGCACGGTTTGCGTCATTGCGCACCCCCTGTGTTCGAAACCGCGGCGGCGGCCGTCGCGGGCCGTGCCGCCGGCGAGGCCGGTGCGACAGCAGGCGTGGTGCCCGCTGTTCCTGTTGGTGCCGTTGGTCCGCTAATAACCGCTCCACCCGCAGCCGTCGCATTGACCGAGTTCGCCGCAGCGCTCACATCCGCCACCGAGGAAGGCAGGCGCAACCCGCGCAGGCTTTGCTGTTGCGGCGCGTCGCTGCTGCCGCCCGAGGCCTGCGACGTGCTGATGATGCGCATGCTGACCGCCACCGTCACGTTGCCTTGCGTCCACGACAGGTCGAAGGTGCCGTCCGGACGGCGCTTGCGTTGCGCCGAGTTGATCAGCTTCTCCAGACCGTAGCGGCCCGGCTCGTTGACCAGCTGCAGCGTGCGGCCGTCGAAGGTCGTCGCATTCAGTGTTGCACCAGGCGAACCCGACGGATTCGGCCACACGAAGTTGGTCCACTGCGGTGGCGTATTGCGGTAACGCATTTGCTGGCCGTCGATTGCGAGCGTGTATTCCGTGGTGCCGCTGCTCGGCTGCGGCAGGATCTGGAACACGGTCTGCGGCTCAGCCGAGCTTTGGCCCGACGAGCTCGCGGCTCCCCCTGCGAGCGGTGCCACCCAGCGTGCGAAGCCGCTGGTGAAGTCGGGCGTCAGCGCGAGACCCATGTCGCCCCACGTGCGCGAGGTCAGCGTGTCGCCGCGGCGCACCGCGAGCGGCCCGAGCGTGGTGCCGACGAACTTGGCGATCGCGCCATCCGGCCCGAACACCTGGCCGATTTCACCGGCGCCGGCTTCGACCTTCGCGTCGCTTGCAAACGGATACTTGTTCGCGAGCGAGTTCTGGAAGGTCTGATAGACCTGTGCGTTCCACACCTTGTTGACTTCGACGCTGGCCGGCTGGATCACCACCGCATACGCCGCCATCAGCGGACGCACCAGCAGCGGGCGCAGTGCCTTGCGTTGCGAATCGGTGAGACCTGTCAGCATCTGTTCGTCGACGTACTTCAGCGAATCGGCCAATTCGGAGCCGTTGCCGTCGAGCGTCTGCTGCATCAGCTGACGCGCGCCCGGCCCCGGATCGCCCTGGTTCTTGATGACGTTGAAGCGCGTACGGACCTTCGAGAGCGTGTCCATGTAGCCCTTCAGCATGGAGCCGTTGTCGCCGGAGACGACGATGCGGCCCAGTGCCGAGAACTCCTGGCCGATCGGCCCCATCGGCACTTCAACCGGATTGCCGTTGATGTCGATATTGGCGTTAATCTGGCCGGTCGGCGCACGCGAGAACCAGTTCTTGAACCAGCTGGTCACGCCGGTTTGCGCGCGCTTCAGGTTCGCGTTGAAGAGCGACGGGTTATCCCACGAAGTCTGGTCGTACGCGGTTTCGAGCACCTTGCGGATCGGCGAATCCTGCGGATCGCCGAGACGGTTCATCGCATCCACGGCCTGACCGAAGCTGCCGAAGCTCTGCACGGCAATGCCTTGCATGAACTTCTGCCAGTGCATTGCGTACTCCGTTTTGTACATCGCTACGAGGGCTTTCTGGATCTGCTCGGGGCTGCCTTCCAGCGTCAGATCGTCATGCGCCGAGGTGTTGAGCACCCAGTCTTTGGCCTGCAATTCCTTCGTGGCGGCATCGCGAATTGCCGGTTGCACGTACTGGAACCACGCTTCACGCGTGAAGGTGCCGGGAATCGCATAGCTGCCGGCCACCAGCGCCGTATTGTTTTCGCCGACGATCCGCGCGATCGTCATCGGCGCGAAACGGGTCGACGCACGCGCCTTGATTTCCTCGTAGACGCGCTGACGGGCCGGCATGCCGCGCACCACGCGGCGCAGGTTTTCACGGGTCTGGTCGACGAGGCCGAGGTTCTGGTCGATCATCGGCCAGTCGTTGTCGGACACACGCGACAGATAGAACGTGATCATGCGCTCGGCGCTGCGGATCATCTCGTCGCGGGGCATGTTGCCGCGATTCGTTTCAAGCCAGCCGCGCCAGAAGCGCGCGACCTGATCGGTCAGGTGAGCGGTTTCCACGTGACGCTTGTCGCTGAGCATCAGGTAGGTCTTGAGCGCGTTGTACGCGTCTTCCACGTTGGTCGGCGACGCGTCGCTATACAGGCCACCCTGGCCGTTTGTCGCCATCGCGTTGTGCGCCGATACGGGAATCGGCGCGGCAGCGTCCGGATTGCGGTTCAGCGGCGCGAGCTGATCGGGATGTGCGTTGACGTCCTTCAGGAACGACGCGAGATTCTGCGAGACCGGGTCGAGCAGGATCTGGCGCACGCCGTTGTAATACTCGGTGAGCAGGTGCTGCTCGAGGCGGTCGCCTTGATACAGCCCGAGCGACACCGCCAGCGGCTTGTCGCGGCGGAATTGTTCAAGCTGGTCGATGCGGTCTTCCAGAATGTCCATGGCCTGCAAGCGCGATTGCAGGTCGTTGCGGTTCTGCTGCAGGCGCACCACGTTGTCGAGGTCGGCTTTGACATTGTCGGCGAGCTGCTGATTGCCGATCGTCGACCACGTCCAGCCGCCGAGCGCCAGCGCGAGCACCGCGACAAAGCCGAAGAATGTGGCATACCGCATGCGCGTTTTGGCGGGGCTCGCGAACTGCTTGACGGTCTGCCGGTCGGCGAAGATCACCTTGGAGAACAGGTCGCGCAGGAAGAAGCCGTTCTTCGAGAACGCGCTATGCGGCTTGGGCAGGCTGTCCGCGGAGAGGCCGAAACGGTTGGCGATGCGCGTGGCGGCGGCGCTGTTGGTTTCGCCTTCCTGCAATGCGCTCGTGAAGTAGAAGCCGCGGAAAATCGGCTTGTGCTGGAACGGGTTGGTTTCGAACAACGTGGCGAGAAACGCGCGCAAGGCGGGCTTGATCGTCGAGAATTCGAGCGGGAAGCTCAACTGACCCGGCGAGAGCTTGTTGCCGCGGCTGATCGACATCTGCGCAACGCTGATTTCTTTCAGGCCGTCGTAGAGCTCTTCAAAGTGTTCGTCAAAGAGGCCCACCACGTCGCGCTTTTCGTCGGGTTCGTAGGGCAGGGTGGCGCCCCACACGCGGTCGTACTCGTGACGCTCGCTGCCGCTGAAGAATTCGGTGAAGCCTGTGATCAGGTCGGCCTTGGTGAACATCACATACACCGGCGCGAACACTTCGAGCTTCTCGGTCAACTCCTGCACGCGCTGGCGCAGATTCTTCGCGAGATTGATCGCGAACTCGGGCTTGCTGCTGGTCAACTCGGCAATGCTCGCCGTGACGATGATGCCGTTGATCGGCGCCTTCGGCCGGAAGCGCTTGAGCAGGCCAAGGAAGCCGAGCCACTCGGTGCGGTCTTCTTCGTGCACGGAATAGCGGCCGGCGGTGTCGAGCAGAATGCCTTCCGTGGTGAAGAACCAGTCGCAATTCCGTGTACCGCCGATACCGTGAATTACCGCGTTGTTCTTCTCGGCGAAAGGAAATTGCAGGCCGGAATTCAGCACGGCGCTGCTCTTGCCCGCAGCCGGGTTGCCGATCACGATGTACCAGGGCAACTCATACAGCGCCGAGCCGCCGGACATCTGACCGATCTTCGAGGTCTTGATCGTTTTCACCGCGTCTACGAGGCGCGTACGCAAGACGTCGAGTTCGGCCTGGCGCGCGGGCGTGGGCGCGGGGCCGGTTTCGGTCTGCTTTTCGGCTTGTTGCTCGAGCATTTCGCCGAGCTTGTCGTTCGCGCGCCGCGCGCGCAGGCGGCGCACCACCCAGAGCAGCAGCCATAGTGCGATCACCGCGCCGAGCACGATGGCAGGCCACATCATGTCGATCTGCAAGGTATCGGCGCCGATGAATAAAACAGCAGCGAGCGCGAGCAAGCCGATGATCGAGAGCGTGCGTGTATGGGTCAACACGTTAAGAATGCGTCGCATAAGCCGTTCAGGTCTTGGTGATGTGTGTTGTGGCGCGTGTGTGGCAAACAGCAAGACGCGAGCGCGGGCAAAATCTGCCGGCGCCGCGTTTGAAACAAAATGAAAGCATATTCAGGCGAAGGTGAATGCGGGCGAATTGTTAAATCCGCCATAGGATGTCCCGCCAATGGCGACTGGACGAATGCCGTTATGCACGCGGCATTGCCGCCTTTTGCCAGAAATATTGATTGAACGCCCCATTGCAACCTCTTTATTGCCCGCCTTGCCTTAATGACCGCGCCCCAGGACGAAACCGGGCTTGTGATATTCAACGTGCCCGAGATCCATCAATTTCCAGCGGCCACCCCACGTCAGGCCGACCTGTTCGGCCGTCTGTCCGTATAACTGATAACCTCGCATGGCCCAGGGATCTTTTTCTGAAATGACGAGCTTGCCGTCGCGCAAAAACGCGTTGTCCGCGGCAAGACCGTATTGGTGATAGCTCTGAAACGCTGCGGCATTCGTGACGTTGCCCCCCATTTGCGCCAGGCGGTTTTGCCGCTCCGGACTGCGATAACCTTCCAGCAATGCCATTTCATAACCGTATTGCTCGTGCATGATTTTGTACACGAGCAATAAACGCGTTCTGAAATCGGCGTCGAGCAGATTCCAGTCACGGCTCGCGTCTTTCAGCGCGGGCCGGATCTGCTCCACTTCCCGCGTTGCAAATACCTCGGGCGGCAACGGCGGCGGGGGCACGAGCTGTTCGCCATTCAATAACGCGGCAATTTTTTCGTCCGGTACTCTTGCAGTGTCATCGAATTGGAATAATTGCCTGCCGCGTAAAGCCAATGCCACCAATGGCGGCGTCGCAAGAATACCTGTGGTGGTAAAAATCAGCAAGCGCCGCTTTGCCAGTAACTTTTGCATATCGACTGCAGTCGATTGCGAAATTTTTGCCGAACGTGCTAATTGACCACGAGCACGTGCTGCACCTTGCGATGCCCCACGCATAACGCGGCCGTGAATGGCGAGTGCGGCGCCTAATAAAGAGGCGCGTACCGCCGGCAATAGGAGCATTGCGGCGATCACAACGGCAATGGCGAAATAGGCGAGAAGTACTACGGCAATCAAAGTCGACCCCGGAAATTGGAAACAATTGTATTTTGTAATGCTTGCTCTTAGAATCAGGCCTGCTCGGAGAGGAGCCGGAACGGTATTATCACGGCGAAATAATCCAGGATTCAATGAGACAGTGAATGAGTGCGCCGGAAAGTTCGAATTCCAAAGCCCCACCTAGCCTGTTATCCGATAAGGCTAAGGGCGCCGATGGCAATGGTTCGCGAATTCTTGCGAACCTGGAAGGCCGCGTCGAGCCGCCTACCGATAAACCACGCCGGTCCAAAACGCCGCTTGTGCTGGTCGCCTTGCTGGTGATCGCAGCCGGCGGTTGGGGGGCGTGGCATATGCAGCAGCGTGCGCAGACCGAGTCGCTCGCATCGGCTACGCCGACCAGTGCCGGGAAAGTCGCCGTGCCGGCGTCTGCCGCAAGCGGTGCGCCGCAGGTAACCGCGAAAGTGGGTGCGCCGGCCGCGGCTTCGTCGCAAGCGGCCACGATCGTGGCTGACGACAGCGATAGCAAGACGCCCGCGGCATCCGCGAGTGCGCCTGCAAGCGGCGATGAAAGCCGTTTATCGCGCGCGCTTGCGGATGGTGCTGAGCCGAGCAACGCGTCCACACCGGTTGCGTCCGCAACGGCTGCGTCCGCAACGGCTGCGTCGGCGGTCACAGTGCCGGCGGCGAAGCACGGTAAGAGCGCAACGGCTCTCGCCAGCAATGCGAAACACGATACGGCGACGGCGGCGCACGGCAAGAAGGAGACCGCGACCGCGAGCAATCATCACGCAAGCGCACCGACTGCGGTCGCTCAAACGAAGAAGCCGCGCACGGCCGGTAATGCTTCGAAAGATGATTCGGATGCCGATCTATTGGCTGCGCTCGTGGCAAGGACCAAACCGGCCGACACGAAAGCGGCCGACGGCAGCACGGCCACCAAGATCAGTGCATCCGCGGCCCCTGGAAACGCCAAGCTGGCTGAACGCGTGAAAGAGTGCGGACAACGCGGCTTCTTTGAAGACCAGTTATGCCGCTGGCGCGTGTGCGACGGACATTGGGGTAAAGATCCGGCTTGTCCGGGGGCGGCGCCTCAGGCGCGCCAGCCGTAAGTTCAGGCACTGTGCCGCGCGTCTTCGTGACTCGCGGCAACCAGGCTCGTATTCCGCGCGGTGTCTGACCATCGCTGACCTGCGTCTTATCTTCCACAAACACGTCGATCCCGCGTTGGTTCGCGTCAAGCAACCGCGGGCCGCTCGTCGCCGTTGCAAAGCTGAATCGCAACCGGTTGCGCACTGGTAGATCGGCGGGGGCTGTGACGTACGGTGGGGTGCCAGGCGTTTCTTTGGACGGCAGGTGCTGGTCAGCGATCCTGCCTTCGGTGGTGGGCGGTTGTTCGTCGGGTAGTCCAACGAATCTGGCGGCGGTGATCTCAATGCACAGACGGATCCACTTGGGGTGCTCGTTTGCGGCGCGGACGGTGGATGAACAAGTGGATGTGAATATGAGGTTCGGCGCCAATGACGGCAAGTCGACCGCTTACATTCGTTCGCCGCCGGCAGGTGTGTAGAAGAGGGCGATCGTCAAACGCTTCGACAGTCCGAGGTTTTCAATTTCTTTGTTGATTTCTTGACGCGTCTGGTGCCGCTGATGGTGAGGCTTCCGAACTAACGCGGCCGCGATGTTGCGGGCCTGCATGAAACCCGCCTCAGGCGGGATGCAGACCACGCAACAATTGACGGACGCGCGACAGGTCCTGATCGACGTGTTCGGTCTGCTCGAACAACTCCGCGAGCCAGTCGACGAAGGCGCGCACGCGCGGCGACACGCGGCGGTTCTTCACATACGCGACCGAAACCGGCATCGGTACGGGTTTCCATTGCGGTAGAACTTCGCGCAGCAGTCCCGAATCGAGGTAGGGCTGTGCGGCGATTCGCGCGGGCTGGATCAGGCCCAGGCCTTGCAATCCGCAGGTGAGGTAAGCCTGCTCGTCGCTTACTTTGACGAAGCCTCTGACCTTGACGTTTTGCGCTTCGCCGTCCACTTCGAAATCGAAGTCGACTTCGCGGCCGTTATGCGGCGACATGCAATTGACGGCAGCGTGTCCGCGCAGATCGTCGAGACCGGTGGGCGTGCCGTGGCGGGCCAGATAGGCCGGGCTTGCGCATGTCACGTGTTCTAGCGTGCCTAATTGCCGTGCGACCAGATTTGAATCCGGCAAATCGCCTAGCTGGATGCTGCAGTCGATTGCTTCCGAGATCAGGTCTACGGTGCGGTTGCTGATGCCGATCGCGAGATCGAGGTTCGGGTAGCGGGCGTGGAAGTCGTCCAGTGCCGGCAGGACGATGGCGCTTGCTACCGCGCCGGGCATTTCAATGCGCAGGCGGCCGGTGAGGTTATCCGTCGAGTGACGGAGGCTCGCTTCCATTTCGTCGATGTCGGCGAGGATTTGCGCGCAGCGTTCGTAGTAGGCTGCGCCTTCTGGGGTGATGCTTAGGCGCCGCGTCGTGCGGGTTAGGAGGGCGGTGCCTAGCAGGGCCTCCAGGTTCTGGACGATGGTCGTCGCTGTCGCGCGCGGGATGTCGAGGGACTCCGCTGCGCGGGTGAAGCTGTTGGTGTCCACGATTCGGATGAATGTTCGCATTGCGGTTATTCTGTCAATCACGATTCAAACTCCTGTTGGTGTTGAGGGTGGTTTTTTTTGCCTTTGCGGCGGTGGGCTTTTCTTGGTTTGTTGGCCTGTTCGGCGGTTTTTTTGTATGCCTGTGGGGTTGGCCTTTCCTTGATTTTTTATTGATTTGTTAGCGTTGCCCCTGTGCGGGGCAGCACCTACTTTTCTTTGGCCTGCCGCAAAGAAAAGTAGGCAAAAGAAAGCGGCTCAAACCGCTAGCTCTTAAGCGGGTCCCCTGGCTTGGAGGGGGCAGTGGTGCATCTGGAATCTGTGCTCTCGCGCATTCGGCGTGAGTGACAAGGCCGTCATACTTCCGGCGGCGCTGCGCGCGCCGACGCGGTACTTCATTAAACCGTCTGTGTTATTCGATGCCTGCGGCGATTCTGAAGCGTTGGGTCCATTAGCATTTCGCCGAGGCGAAGCCGATGGCTCCAACCACGCCCAAAACGAAGCCTCATGTTTTCGGAGGAACCTTTCCGGCGAGCACATCGTGCGAGGCGGGAAGCATGACTGCCTTGTCACGTACGCCGAATGTGCGAGGGCACAGATTCCAGATGCACCACTACCGAGACTGTGCGGGGGACCCGCTTAAAAATTAGCGGTGTGAGCCGCTTTCTTTTGCCTACTTTTCTTTGCGGCAGGCAAAGAAAAGTAGGTGCCGCCCCGCACAGGGGCAACGCTAATAAACCACTAACAAAGCAAGGAAAGGCCAAAAATCAAAGCAAGAAAAGCCCAAAAATTCCAGATCAGGAAAAGCCCCTGCCTGCAAGGCACCCAACCCCACCAAGCGCCGCACAGGCAAAACCCAAATCACTTCCGCATGGAATCCAGATCAACCACAAACCGATACTTAACATCACTCTTCAGCATCCGTTCAAAAGCCTCATTGATCCCCTGCATGGCAATCACTTCAATGTCCGAAGTAATCCCATGCTCGCCGCAGAAATCAAGCATCTCCTGTGTCTCGGCAATCCCGCCAATCAACGAACCAGCCAGCCGGCGACGCTTGAAGATCAGATTGAACACCTGCGGCGACGGATGATCGTGCTCCGGCGCGCCGACCAGCGTCATCGTCCCATCACGCTTCAGCAGATTCAAAAACGGATTCAAATCATGCTGCGCAGCAACGGTATTCAAAATGAAATCGAAGCTGTTGGCATGCGCTCCCATCTCTTCAGCATTCTTCGAGATGACAACCTCATGCGCCCCAAGCCGTTTCGCATCTTCAATCTTCGACGGCGACGTCGTGAACAACACGACATGCGCACCCATCGCACGAGCCAATTTCACGCCCATGTGACCCAGGCCGCCAAGACCGACAATCCCGACCTTCTTGCCAGGACCAGCACCCCACGTGCGTAGCGGCGAATACGTCGTGATACCCGCGCACAGCAAAGGCGCCACACCCGCCGGGTCGAGATTCTCCGGCACCCGCAGCGTGAATTCTTCATCCACCACCAGTTGCGTCGAATAACCGCCGTAAGTGTTCTGACCGTCAACCCGGTCCACACCGTTGTACGTGCCGACAAAACCGTTCTCGCAATACTGCTCGAGACCCTCTTCGCAACTGGCACACGTACGGCACGAATCGACCAGGCAGCCCACGCCTACCAGATCGCCTACCTTGTACTTCGTCACGTCCGGGCCGACCGCCGTAACGCGGCCAACAATTTCATGACCCGGCACCACCGGAAACACCGTGTTCTTCCATTCATTGCGCGCCTGATGCAAGTCGGAATGGCACACGCCGCAAAACAGAACATCCATCTGGACATCGTGGGCGCGTAACGCGCGGCGCTGGATTTCGAATGGGGCGAGCGGCGCGGTAGCGTCAGTCGCTGCATAGGCATAAGTCGTGCTCATGGGTAGCTCCAGCAAAGAGGGTGATGTCGCAAGGCGCCGACGATTGGCGACGCATGTCGCCAATACGGCTAAACCCTGTTGTGAACCGGGATCACGGCGCAAGCGGTGGT
This sequence comes from Paraburkholderia sp. BL23I1N1, assembly GCF_003610295.1. Taxonomy (NCBI): domain Bacteria; kingdom Pseudomonadati; phylum Pseudomonadota; class Betaproteobacteria; order Burkholderiales; family Burkholderiaceae; genus Paraburkholderia; species Paraburkholderia sp. BL23I1N1. Next base: position 5,944,382 of record NZ_RAPV01000001.1, on the reverse strand, counting down.
CGACGTATTCACCGAAAAAGTGAACGGACAACCGAGCCCGGCGCGGCGCGGAAAAAGTTGATCCGGCAGGGTTCCCATAGTAGAAGCCGGGAGCGAACCGGGGAATACCCGAAAGTCTTGAAGATTTGCCTAAAACTCCTGGCGGTGAGCGCAGTAGGTCGTTCGGTGCTAAATTTCAAGCATTATTCTCTTGCGCGTCACTATACCGTCATGTCAACCCGTTCCGTTGAACCCACATCGATCGATCGCGACCCGGTCAATGGCGCCCCGATCGATCCTGCCCAGCAACGTCTGCTCGAATTGTTCGACTCGCTCGCGCCCAATCCCGGCATCACGCGTTCCAGCGTGGAAGGCGTCAATCTGATGCGGGCCAATACTCCGATGCCGCGTCTGCCCGTGATGTACGAGCCGAGCATCGTGATCGTCTGCCAGGGACGCAAGCGCGGTTTTCTCGGCGATCAGGTGTTCCAGTACGACGCGCAGCAGTACCTGGTGCTGTCGGTGCCGCTGCCGTTCGAATGTGAAACCGAGGCGAGCCCGGAAGTGCCGTTCCTCGGTATCTCGGTGCGTATCGATCTGACCATGGTGGCCGAGTTGTTGATGGCGCTGAATGAAACGCAGGGCACCGCGCAGAAGGAGCCGCTCGGCATCTATTCGACGCCGCTCGATCCGGCCTTGAGCAACGCCGTGCAGCGGTTGATAGAGGCGTTAGCCTCGCCGCTCGACGCGCGTATTCTCGCGCCTGGCGTGGTGCGCGAAATCTGTTATCGGGTGTTGACGGGCGAGCAGGGCGATGCGATTCGCGCGGCGCTCACGCATCAGAATCATTTCGGCCGCATCGCCAAGGCGCTACGGCGAATCCATGCCGACTATCACGGGCAACTCGATGTCGATACGCTCGCTTCCGAAGCGGGTATGAGCCTCGCCGTTTTTCATGCGCAATTCAAGGCCGTGACGGCAACTTCGCCGATGCAGTACGTGAAGACCACACGCTTGCATCACGCGCGTTTGCTGATGGTGCAGGACGGTTTGAATGCAGGCGCGGCCGCGGCGCGCGTTGGTTACGAAAGCGCGTCGCAATTCAGCCGCGAGTTCAAGCGCCTGTTCGGCCTGAGCCCGGTCGATGAAGTCAAACGCATGCGCAGCGTGTACGATGCGCCGGCGCCGCGGGTGGTCAAACCGGTTGCGCGTTATGTGACCGCGGTCTAGGCGCACGTGTGCCGGCAGCGTTATCGAAGCGTTATAACCCGCTGAACCAGTTGTACCCCTGGTCTTCCCAATAGCCGCCGGGGTTCGTGTTGGTCACGAAAATTGCCGCGATGTGCTTCGGATTCTTGAAGCCCAGTTTGGTCGGTACGCGCAGCTTTAGTGGGTAGCCATATTTGGCCGGCAGCGGCGCGTCGCGGAAATCGAGCGTCAGTTGGGTTTGCGGATGCAAGGCAGTCGCCATGTCGAGGCTCGAGTAGTAACGGTCCGCGCATTTGAAGCCGACATAGCGAGCGCTCAGATCGGCGCCAATGCGTTCTAGGAACGTACGAAACGGCACGCCTCGCCATTGCCCGATCGCGCTCCATCCTTCAATGCAGATATGCCGCGTAATCTGTGAAGCCTGCGGCAAGGCGCGCAGTTGATCGAGCGTCCACGTGCGCTTGTCCGACACCAACCCCGACACTTCCAGTTGGTACGTCGAACCGTCGATATCCGGCGCGTCGAACTCCGGATAGAACGCGTTGAAGGGGAACGGGTCGGTGATTTCGCTCGCCGAATAAGTGGGCGCGAGCTTATTGCGATCGAACAGCCATCCTTGCACGCGATCGTTCCAGCGCGACATGGCCCACAACACCTTGTCGACGGAATCGCCGTCCTGCATGTTGCAACCCGAGAGCATCGCCAGCGCGCCGATCGAAAGCGACGAGCGCAGGAACAGGCGCCGCTGCAGGCGTTCGATTTGCGGTTTGTGGTCGGCGAGAACAATGCGTGTGTTGCGCGAGTCCTTGCGTTCTGATTCGTTCATGCCTCGCTCCCGTCGTGTGTGGCGAGCCGGGCGCGGCCGGTCACCATCGGCAGTAAGGTGCGCGGCACCAGCAGCATCAGCGCCAGATGCACGACAACAAAACCAACCACACCCGCCATCGCGACAAAATGCACGCGACGCGCGAAATCGAAGCCGCCGAATAGCGCGGTAAGCCACGAGAACTGCACCGGCTTCCAGATCGAGAGCCCCGAGGCGACCAGCAGCACGCCAAGAAACAACACGAACAGATAGAGCGCGCGCTGCACCGCGTTGTATTTGCCGGTATCGTGCGGCAGCTTGAAGCGCATCGCTAATGCGGCATCGTGTACGACATCGAGCGGATAGACGGGCAGGAGCTTGCGCCGAATGTGCCCACGTCCGATGGCATACGCCAGATACATCAGGCCGTTCGCGCACAGCAGCCACATCGCTGCGAAATGCCAGGCAATCGAGCCGCCCAGCCAGCTGCCGACCGTCGCCCACACCGGAAATTTGAATGGGAAGAAGGGCGACGCGTTATAGATCGCCCAGCCGCTCATCACCATGCAGACCATCGCAAAAGCGTTGATCCAGTGCGTGATTCGTACGACGAGTGGGTGGACGATAGAGCGCGCTTGCGGTTCGGGCATGATGAGCGGTCATGAAACAAAGACAAATCGGACGGCCGCGTCATCGAGGCACGCGGCTGTCCGAGCGGCTGAAAAGCGAACGATTGAAAAGCGCCGTCTTACATCGGCGGCGTTAAGCCGTGCTCGCCCGCCGAGATGAAATTCGCCGCCATGGTGCCGTCGGCTTCCTTATGGCGAACAGCACGACCTTCGCGCCCGGCACCAGCAGCGAGCGGTCACCCGGTTCGAGGGCGACGATAGGTACGTCTTGCGGGATCACGATCTTCTTTTCGCCGTCCTTGTACTTGACGGTGATCGTGCGGCCGTTACTGACCACGAGCGAGCCCACCGTGCCGTTGGTCATCGTGCTGTTCGAGCCGAGATCCCACGGGCGATAACCTTCGCCGGAGCCACGCATGCTCGCCGGGAAGACGTGTACTTCGAGCGCTTTTAGCGTGCCGTCGGGCTGCGGAATCGCGGCGGTACCGACGTAGCTGTCCGGCTTGATGTCGTTCACATTGGCGAGCGCGACGCCGCGGATCGGCGTGTCGTTGGCGAGCTTCACGTCGACGTCCCTGCCGTCGCGCGTGTGGACCTTGAGCACGTCGCCCGAAAGCGCGGTCACCGTGCCGCGTACACCCGTGGGCGGGGCGCTCTGGGCTTGCGCGGCGGATCCTGCGGCAAACAGCGAGGCAGCAACGAGCGCGGGGGCGACGATGGCGCGTATCGCATTAGCGGAAACAATCTTCATGAGTCTGCTCTGGGTGGGTGAAGGATAGGGGCAGATTAGGCGCGGGAGTGGCTCCGTAAAGTGACGGACGGATGACAAAAACGTCATGAACGGAGCGGCGCGGCCACGTAGAATGGCCGTCATATCCACGTCCACATTCATGACCCGCGCCCACGGCGGCGCCCGGGTCCGAAAGAACAGGTCCATGAGCATTCTCGTCATCGAAGACGACCCGAAAACCGGCGACTACCTGAAGAAGGGGCTGCGCGAAAGCGGCTATGCGGTCGACCTCGCGCGCACCGGCACGGACGGCCTGCATATGGCGCTCGAACACGCGTACGACCTCGTGGTGCTGGATGTGATGCTGCCCGGCATCGACGGTTGGGAAATCATGCGTGCGCTGCGAGCGCGGCGCGATCTGCCCGTCATTTTTCTGACCGCGCGCGATCATGTCAGCGACCGCATTCGCGGCCTCGAACTCGGCGCCGACGATTACCTCATCAAACCGTTCTCCTTCACCGAGTTGGTGTTACGCGTCCGCACGCTGCTGCGTCGTGGCGTGATTCGCGAGAGCGACGTGTTCGAGATCGCCGACCTTAAGCTGGACGTGTTGCGCCGCAAGGTCACGCGCGAAGGCGTCGAGATTCCGCTGACCAACAAGGAATTCATGCTGCTGCATCTGCTGGTGCGCCGACAGGGCGAAGCGCTATCGCGCACGCAGATCGCCTCGGAAGTGTGGGATATGAATTTCGATAGCGACACCAATGTGGTCGACGTCGCCATCAAACGGCTGCGCGCCAAGATCGATCATCCATTTGAAAAGAAGCTGATTCATACGGTGCGTAGCATTGGCTATACCTTCGGCGACAGCTCATGAAATTGTGGAGCGAACGTTCGTTGATGGCTCGCACCACCGTGCTGTTCGCCGCGATCGCGTGCGTGGTGATCGGAACGCTGGGCGCGTATTTCTATCACTCCGCACAGCTGTCGTTACAGCGTCGCGCGGACGTGGTGCTCACAGGCCGAGTCGAACATTTCAGCCGCATCGTGCGCGATCTTTATTCGGTGAGCGAGCTGAAGAACCGGCCTTTGCTGTTCGAGAGCATGTTCGGCGCGGAGGCGGACGTGCTGCTGTTTCGCCGTCCGGGCGAAGCGCCGTTTATCGACGTGAACCCCGCAAACATTGCGGTGCCCGCCCTGCAGGCCGGCGCGGAGAACCGCATACCGACGCTCGCGGACGTCCGCCAGACTCTGCTGCCGGACGGCGTGCCGGTTCATTGGACGATTGCCACCGTCAAAGCACGCGAGGACGGCAGCGAGGTCGAAGTGATCGCCGCGCACCCGATGACTCAGGAAGTGCGGATGCTGGCCGCGTATCGCAATCGCATCGTGCTGGCCACGCTTATCGGCATGCTGGCCGCGACGCTGCTCGCCTATTACGTCTTGCGCCGCGCGTTCCGGCCGGTGCGCGAGATCGCCACGCGGGCGGCGCAGATCAGTCCGGCGAGTTTGTCGGTGCGGCTCGACAGCGAGGCCGCGCCGGTCGAATTACGTCAGCTTACGCACGCCTTCAACGCCATGCTCGACCGTCTTGCCGATGGTTATCAGCGCCTCTCGCAGTTCTCCGCCGATCTGGCGCATGAAATTCGGACGCCTGTGGGCGCCTTGATCGGGCAGACTCAGGTGACGCTCGCCAAACCGCGCGACACGGATGAATATCAGCAGTTGCTCGAATCGAATCTCGAAGAGCTGAGCCGGTTGAGCCACATCGCGGAAAACATCCTGTTTCTCGCACACGCGGATCATGCTGCGCTGTCTATCGAGCGCGAGCCTGTCGATCTGCGCGACGAACTCGTCAGGATCGCCGACTATTTCGAGGGCCCCGCCGACGAGCGCGGTATGCGCTTTACCGTCGAGGCTCAGGGTGTGGCATCGGTCAATCCGATGCTGTGCCGGCGGGCGATCAACAATCTCGTTGTGAATGCGGTGCGGTACGGCGCGAACGATACGGTGGTGCGTTTGAGCGGCACGCAGGACGAACGGGGCGCGACGGTGGTAGTGGAAAACGACGGCGCGCCGATTCCCGAGGAGCAACTGAACCGCCTGTTCGACCGCTTCTACCGCGCGGATGCGGCGCGCAGCGAGTTTACCGAATCGAGCGGGCTTGGGCTCGCGATCGTCAGGGCGATCATGCAACTGCACGGCGGCACGGCGCACGTGGTGTGTCCGGTGCCGGGCGTGGTGCGTTTCGAATTGCGCTTTCCGGGCGCTTAGTCGGCGGCTTAATCGGCCGCCTCAAACCTTCTTCAGATACTCAGCCTTCAGCATGAAGTTGCCCGCATCCATTTTGCAGTCCACTTCATGATCGCCGCCGACCAGGCGAATGCTCTTCACCTTGGTGCCCATTTTCAGGGTGATCGACGAGCCTTTCACTTTCAGGTCCTTGATCAGCACCACCGCGTCGCCGTCGGCCAGCGGGTTGCCGTTGGCGTCCTTGACGATACGTTCGTCGGCCTCGTCAGCGCTTGCGGCGGCGGTCATCGGCCATTCGTGCGCGCAATCGGGGCAGACGTAATTTTCGCCGTCCGGGTAAGTGTTCTCCATCGCGCATTGCGGGCAGGCGGGAATCGTCGACATGATTTTCTTTCCAGACCGCGGCGCACCGCGGAAAGCGTCAGGGATAAATTCAGGGCCGGCGAGTATAGCGGACGTTGGCCCAACCGCAGTCACCCTGCGCACGGGAAGCTGTTTTAACGCAAACCGGTAATGGCGATACCGGGATGATTGCGCAACTGGTTGCGACGGTGCTTCGCCGATACGATGAAAACACCTCATTCCAACCGTCAGGACAACTGCTATGAAACGCTTCCATATCGCTTTGGCCGTTACGAGTCTCGAGGCTTCCATCGAAGATTACACCCGCCGTCTCGATCAGCCGCCCACCGCGGTTGTACCCGGCCGTTACGCGATGTGGCGCACCGATCTGCTCAACTTTTCGATCAACGAGATGCCGGATAAAGCGGGGCAGCTTCGGCACGTCGGCTTCGAGGACGATTCCGTAGAAGGGTACGCGAGCAGCAAGGACGTGAATGGGCTCGAATGGGAGCTGTTTTCGGTGGAAGAGCAGGACCGGCGAATCGTCAGCACTTACGGCGAGGCCGTGCGGACCGACAAAGGCTGACGCGCCTTTCCGCCAGGGTGCGGCCCAGATGCGGCCCAGACCCACGCTGGCGCAGCTTCACGAACACCGCCCTATACTTGCTGAGTGCTCGACGAGCAGACACCTTTCACCGCGCTTTGTCGGCCGCTGCAAAGCGGATCCATTATCCCCATTTCACCCAAGGAGTCGCGCCATGGTCAAACTTGCTCTGTACGTTCGTCTTGAAGCCAAACCCGGCAAGGAAAAGGATGTCGAGGCCTTTTTGCTGAGCGGCTTGCCGCTCGTCGAGGAGGAGCCTGCCACGACGGCATGGTTCGGTCTGAAGCTGGGCGCGTCCACATACGGCATTTTCGACGCTTTCCCGGACGAAGCGGGCCGTGATGCGCATCTGAACGGCAAGGTGGCCGCCGCGCTGATGGCGAAGGCCGGCGAGCTGTTCGCCACGCCGCCCAGCATCCAGAAGGTCGACGTGCTGGCGTCCAAACTGCCGGGCTGATTGAGCGCCTAACCCTCCGACACGGCGCGGCCTTTTCAACAATCTTCAACAATCGAAAACCGCCGCGCCCTGGCGTCAGTCGCCCGACGTGTCCGTGGCCGGACGGTTTGCGTAGTGCGCGCGCTTTTCCTCATACATCAGCAGATCGGCGCGTTGCACGCCGGCTTCGAGGCGGTCGCCGCGCTGGCACGTCGCCACGCCCATCGAAAAACTCAACAGCGAACCCGGATAAAACTGATTGTTCAAATCGACCAGCTGGCGGATCGCGTCGACCATCGCGGCGCCGCCGCGCTCGTCGGTGTCCGGCATCAGGATCGCGAATTCGTCTCCGCCGATGCGCGCCGCGTGAAAAGGCGCGTCCGTCGCCTTGGCCAGCACTTCGCCGGCGCGCCGTAGCAACGCGTCGCCGGCCGCGTGCCCAAGCTGGTCGTTCACGCGTTTGAGGCCGTTCAGGTCGGCCATGATGATCGTCAGCGGCCACGGACCCTTGCGCTCCAGCCGGTTCAGTTCATCGACGTAGAACGAGCGATTGCGCAGCTTGGTCAGCACGTCGTGCTTGCCGAGGAACTCCAGATACGCTTCGGCCTTTTTGCGTGCCGTGATGTCGGTGAGGGCCACCAGCACCAGGTCCCAATTGCGTTCATGGCCCGGCAGCACGGAAAATTGCAGGTGCACGTGCACCTCGTTGCCGTCGAGCGAATAGTTGAGCACTTCGCGCTGCTGAAACAGTTTGCCGTCCCAGAGATCGATTAATTGCTCGCGGAAATGCGGTCGCATGTCGTCGCGGAAAACGTCCGGCAGGCGCGCCAGCAGCGTTTTTTTGTCTTTCGCTACGAACATGTCGAGCGTGTGCTGGTTCACATCGAGCACGTGAATTTCCTGCATGCAGCGCTCGACAAACTCGGGATGCACGTCGGTGAACACCCGAAAATCGTTGATGCCGGCCGAGCGTGCATCGTCGAGCAGACGCTTGACGGCGCTGAAATCTTCCACCCACAACGATACCGGCGAATACTCGAACAGGCCGCGCACATACTGTTCCGCCAGCGTGACGCGATGCCGCGCGCCTTCGAGTTCGGTAATGTCTTCAACCGAGACGAGCACGCGGTCCCAGCGGTCTTCATGGCCGGGCAGCACGGCGCCCTTGAGCAGTACGTCGAGGCGCCGCCCGCCGAGCGTGTAGTTGACTGTCTGGCTCGTGAACTGCGCCTGGCCCGCCCACAATTGGCAGAGCTCTTCGAGGTGGGTCTTGAGCATGTCGTCGCGGAACACCGCGGCGAGATTGCTGGTGAGCGCTTCGAAATCGGCGGCTTCGAATTGCGTCAGCGTTTTCTGGTTGACCTTGACGACGCGGATGCTGTGCGCACATTCGGCGACAAGGGCCGGAAATTCGGCGAAATGGGCGCGCAGGTTCGTCACACCTTGCGCGCGCCACGTATCGAATAACGCGCGCACGCCGCTGAAGTCTTCGAGCCAGAGCGAGACCGGCGCGAGTTCGAACATTTCGGAGTCTTCTCCCAATCCCCTATGAGGACTTCCTTCGGGGCGGGAGACTTCTTGCAGGGCGTAGTGGGCGGGCACTGAGCCACGCGGGGGGGTATCCAGCATGAGATGTCCGTGGTCGGCGTTCGGGCTATTTTAAAGCGGCCTGGGTTCAGCTCAAAAGAAAGAAGCATGACGCATAGCGTTCGCGCCGGTCCATTCAGGAAGATAACGGCACGGTTCGGATGGACTTTAGTCTGCGCGGCAGCAGGTTTGCAACAGGACTTTTCGCTCGCAGCGGTTTGCGCATCACCTCCGATCCCTTGCCAGCAGGCCTGCGGACTGCTTGCTACACTCACTCGTCCTGTCACCGCCTTAAAGAAATGCGCCCGTCATGAAGCCATCCTTGCTGGTGTTGATCCCCTTGAAAGACGCAAGCCGCAGCAGTGTCGAAGCCGCTTTCGACGTCGTCTACGCACCCGATGCCGCCCGGAGGGCCGCTGCGATCGCCGCGCATGGCGAGACGATCCGCGCCGTGCTGACCAACGGCACGAACGGGCTGACGGCCGCCGAAATCGACCTCATGCCGCGACTCGAGTTTGTCAGCGCGCTCGGCGCCGGCTATGAAAACCTCGCCATCGACCACGCGCGCTCGCGCGGCATCGTGCTCGTCAACGGCGCGGGCACGAACGATCATTGCGTGGCCGATCACGCGTTTGCCTTACTGCTTGCGGTGGTGCGCGATGTGCCCCAACTCGATCAGGCTACCCGCGAGGGCGCCTGGCGCGACACGTTGCCGATGCGGCCGAACGTGTCCGGTAAGCGGCTTGGCATCGTCGGGCTCGGCCATATCGGCGAGAAAGTCGCGCGGCGTGGCGCCGGGTTCGATATGGAAATCGGCTATCACAACCGCAAACCGCGTGACGGCTCGCCGCTGCGGTATTTCGACAGCGTGCTGGGCCTCGCGCAGTGGTGCGATTTTCTGGTGGTGGCGACGCCCGGCGGCGCCGGTACCCGTCATCTGATCGGCAAAGCGGTGCTGGACGCGCTCGGGCCGGACGGTTTCGTGGTCAACGTCTCTCGCGGCAGCGTGGTGGATACCGCTGCGTTAGCCGCAGCGCTCACGGCCGGCGCGATCGCCGGTGCGGCACTCGACGTCTATGAGGGCGAGCCGCATCCGCCCGAAGCCTTGCTGACGCTGCGCAACGTGGTCCTGACGCCGCATGTGGGCGGGCGCTCGCCGGAGGCGATTACGGCTTCGGTCGACAATTTCCTGACTAACGCGACGCGGCATTTTGCCGGTGAGGCGGTGTTGACGCCGATTTGACGGTGTGACGCCGCGAAGCTGGGCGTCAACCGGGTAGGCCACTCGCGGCCGACCGCGGGCCGCCGACCCTTGCCGGGCCCAGCCTACCGCTGTTCTTCGCGGCCTGGGCGGGCCCCGATGTACTCGTACTCTTCGGTGTTCAGCCGCGAAACGCGCAGTTCGACGGCGTTGCGATGATACGAATAGGCGATCCGCCGGATCTCCAGCAAGGGTTCACCGACCTTCACGCCCAACAGGCTGCTTTCCAGTTCGTTCGCCAAGGCGACGCTCACACGTTCGTCGGTTTCAACCACGTTGATGCCGAACACATCCTGGTAAAAGTTGTAGAGCGTATTGGGCCGGTTGCGCAGTTTCGCCTCGGTGAGGCCAGGAAAATGGGTGTCCGGCACCGTGATGTGTTCGATCAGGACCGTCTTGCCATGCAGCGCCAGGCCGTTGACGAACTGGAACACGCGTGCGCCGGTTTCGATGCCGAGCGTTGCCGCCACCTCGCGGGATGCCCGCGCTTTTTTAAAATCGATCAACGTGACAACCGGATATACCTTGTCGCCATCGCGCCGGACAATGCGAAAAAAACGGAAAAAATGCCGGTCGTGCTGATGCATGGACACGAAGGTCCCGAGACCCTGATGACGGGTCAGAATGTTCTCGGCACAGAGTTCGTCGATGGCCTTGCGCAGCGTGCCGATGGATACGCCGAACCGCTCGGCCAGCCGCTTCTCCGAAGGAATGCATTCGCCGCCTTTCCATTCGCCCGCCGAAAGCGCGGCCAGAATCGCGCTCTTGACTTCCTTGTACCGCGTGCCGCCCAGCGCGGGCGGATTGAAGGCGAGCGTGCTCATGACAACCCCTGAGATGCGCGGGCCGCGCGATGCCGCCCGCGAAGGTTAAACCTGCCCCGATTTTAGCCGACAAATTCATCTAGCACATCTAGATGAGATAGGTTTTGTAGGCGACTCGCTACAAGGGTTTATACCCGTGAAACCCGGCCTTCTTTCGCGCTGCGCATGCGCAAGAAACACTTGTCCTCGAGCGAAGAATTATTGGCTTTTCAGGCGGCCGCGCCGGGCTCTAGTCTGATGGTCAGCCGGTATCTTCCAGCAGAATAATTGGGCCATTCAACTATCCCTATGCAACCTCCTGTCAGCGACTTGCTGAGCGTGCGCGTGTGGCGCGGCGCCGAAGACGGCGCGTTCGAATCATTCGAGGTTCCGCGCCGCGCCAGTCAGACCGTGCTGGATGTCGTCACGCATATTCAGCGCAGCATCGACGCCACGTTGTCCTACCGGTTCGCGTGCCGGGTCGGGATGTGCGGCTCCTGCGCGATGACCGTCAACGGCCGTGCGCGCTGGACCTGTCGCACGCACGTAGCGAAGGTGCTGCGGCATCCGCGCGACGTGCTGGAAATCGCGCCGCTGAATCATCTGCCGATCGTCAAGGATCTTGCGGTCGACATGACGCAGTTCTTCGACAAATGGCGCGACGCCAAGGGCTTTTTCGCCGGCAACCGTGACCGCAACGCTCCACTCGAACGAATCGATCCGGCGTCGCCCGAACGGCGGGCGGCCGATGCGGGCATCGAGTGCATCGGCTGCGGCGTGTGCTATGCGAGTTGCGACGTGGTCGGATGGAAGCCGGACTATCTCGGACCGGCCGCGCTCAACCGCGCATGGACGCTCGTCAACGATAGCCGCGACATTCAACAGGCCGCTCGCCACGAGGCAGTTGCGACCGACGCGGGCTGCCACGCCTGTCACACCTTGGGCTCGTGCACCGAGCGCTGTCCGAAGGCGCTTGCGCCGACCGCCAGCATCGCCGGCCTCAAGCGTGTGGGACGCTTCAAGGGAGGCGCGCGATGAATCGAAGCCTCGACGGCTGGTGGCTGCAGCGCCTGTCCGCCATGGTGCTGACGCTCTGCGTCGCCGTGCATCTGGCAACCATGATCTGGGTCGTGCATGGCGGTCTGCGTGCGGCGGATGTCATTGCGCGTCTGCACGGAAACGTCGTCTGGGGTTTGTTCTACGCGGTCTTCGTGATCGCCGCGGCAATGCACGTGCCGGTGGGCTTGCGCCGTATCGCCGACGAGTGGCTGAATTGGCGTGGCGTGTGGGCGGCGCGCGCCAGTATGCTCGTGGGCGTTGCGCTGGCGCTGGCGGGTCTGCGCGCGGTCTACGCGCTGATTGCGGGAGCGCCGGCATGAGCACCCACGCGCGCACGTCCGCACGCGCGGTCACGCCCGGCCGCAAGCTCGACTTCCGCGCGCGTAATCATCCCGCATGGTGGGCCTTCCTGGTTCATCGGCTATCCGGTCTCGCGCTGGCCTTCTTTTTACCCGCGCATTTCTGGGCGCTCGGCACGGCGCTCCACGGCGCGGCGCCTTTCGAATCGTTTCTGACCGTTACGCGTGCGCCGCTATTCGTTTTCGCGGAGTGGGGGCTGGTCACGCTGCTCGCGGCGCATCTGATCGGCGGGGTGCGGCTGCTGCTGATCGAGTTCCGGCCGTGGAGCGGTTTGCGCAAGGATCTGATCGCGCTGACCGCGGGCGGCGCGTTGGTCATCGGTATGGCGTTTGCGCTTTCGCTGACTCTGTGAGCGAGCTTGTTCGAAGAGGCTTCAATGCAAACCACAACGAGATTCACAACGGATTTCACGGTCGACTACGCGTTAGTCGAAGAGATCGCAAAGACGCTGTATATCCGTGCACTCAAGCAGCTTCCGCTGGATATCAAGGCAGGCATCGCGAAGCTCGAAGCCGATGAGCGTAACGAAACCGCCCGGCGCGTGCTCGGCACGATGCGGCAGAACATTGTGGTGGCCGAGCAGGACGACAATCTGCTTTGCCAGGACACCGGCCTGCCGATCTACACGATCACGATCGGTCAGGGCGTGCGGTTCGATGGCATGCGCCTGAAGGCCGCGATTCGTAGCGGTTGCGCCCGCGCCACGCATGAGCATCCGCTGCGCTCCTCGGTGGTTCATCCGCTCACGCGCCATAACGAGCAAAACTCCTGTGGCGCGGAAGTGCCGGTGATCCACGTCGATTTCGATGCTACGCCGGGCGCGCTGTCGATCGAGATGATTCCGAAGGGCAGCGGTTCGGAGAACAACTCGTTTTTGCGCATGGCGATTCCGGCCGAAGGTGTGGATGCCATCCGGCGCTTCGTGATCGACTGCGTGGTGGACGCAGGCGGCAAGACCTGTCCGCCGACGATTGTCGGCGTGGGCATCGGCGGCACCTCGGATCTTTGCGTGGCGCTGGCGAAACGGGCGGCCACCCGGCCGCTCGGCACCGACTGCCGCGATGAACACGGCGCGGCGCTCGAGCAGCAGTTATCGGCGGCGGTCAATCAACTGGGCGTCGGGCCTCAAGGACTGGGCGGCGACGCGACCGCGTTTGCGGTGCACGTCGAACTGGCCGCCACCCACATCACGATGAATCCGGTCGCCGTGAACATGCAGTGTCATTCGGCGCGGCGCTCGCGTGCGACCGTGAACGTGCGGGGAGTCGAATATGGCTACTGAGAAGCCTGCCACCGGCACGCATTCCGTGCTCGGCATGCCGGCGAGCGAAGCTCAGATCCGCGCGTTGCGCATCGGCGATACGGTGACGCTCAACGACACACTGTTCGGTATTCGCGACGCCACTCAGATCCAGATGTTCGATCACGGGCGCACCACGCGATTCGATTTGCGCGGCCACGCGGTGATTCACACTGCGCCGAATGTGCGGCGTGTGGACGTGTCGCCGGAACATCCCGCAGGTTATGAACCCGTTTGCATCGGCACGACGACGTCCGCGCGCATGGAGCGCTTTACCGCGCCCTTGATGCGGACCTATGGCGTGCGGGCGGTCATCGGCAAGGGTGGCCTCGGCGCGGCGTCGAGTGGCGCGTTCGTGGAATTCGGTGGCGTGTACCTTGCGATCGTCGGCGGCACGGCGGCGCTGGAAACCACGTGGATCGAACAGATCGAAGACGTGGATCTCGACGATCTCAATCCTGAATCGCTCTGGCGCTTCCGGATTCGCGGCTTCGGCCCCTTGCTGGTCGCCATGGACAGTCACGGCGGCAGCCTCTACACGGCAGTCCAACAGAACACACGGACGCAGCGCGATGCGGTGCTCGCGTCGCTCGGTATTCGCGTGTGAAAAACATCCGGAACGCGACCCCATGAAACAGATCGATACCGACATTCTCATTCTGGGCAGTGGCGGCGCCGGCCTGTTCGCTGCGCTGCATGCCCAGGCGGTCGCGCCGCAATTGCGCATCACGGTGGCCGTGAAGGGGCTGCTCGGCAAATGCGGCTGTACGCGCATGGTGCAGGGCGGCTACAACGTCGCGCTCGCGCCGGGCGATTCGATTGAGCGGCACTTCATGGACACGATCGAAGGCGGTAAATGGCTTTCGAATCAGGACCTGGCGTGGATGCTGGTGACGGGCGCCGTCGAACGGATTCGCGAACTGGAAAACGAACTGGGTTGTTTCTTCGACCGCAATCCGGACGGCTCCGTGCGGCAGAAAGCATTCGCCGGCCAGACCTTCGACCGCACCGTGCATAAGGGCGACCAGACCGGCATCGAGATCATCAACCGGCTGGCGGAGCAGGTGTGGGCACGCGGTATCGACCGGTTGGAAGAGCATCGCGCGGTCGAGTTCATCCGCAGCCGCGACGGCGAATCGCTCGCCGGCGTGCTGATGATCGACATGCGTAGCGGCGAGTTCGTGTTCGTGCGCACCCAGGCCGTGCTGCTCGCGACCGGCGGCGGCCCGACGATGTACCGCTATCACACGCCGAGCGGCGACAAGAGCTGCGACGGCATGGCGATGGCCTTGCGCGCCGGGCTCACGCTGCGCGACATGGAGATGGTGCAGTTTCATCCGACCGGACTGCTGGCCGGCGCCGATACGCGCATGACCGGCACGGTGCTCGAAGAGGGGCTGCGCGGGGCGGGCGGCTATCTGCTTACCGGCGCGGGCGAGCGTTTCATGCAGGCTTACGACCCGCGCGCCGAACGGGCGACGCGCGACGTCGTCTCGCGCAGTATCTTCCGCGAATTGCGCGCCGGACACGCGACGCCCAATGGCGGCGTCTATCTGCAGATGCATCATCTCGGCGCCGAGAGTGTGCGCAAGCGCTTCAAGGGGATGGCCGAGCGATGCACCGACTGCGGCTTCGATCTCGCGGGCGGTCTTGTCGAAGTCGTGCCGACCGCGCACTACATGATGGGCGGCGTGGTCTTCGACGCGAACTGCGCCACCTCGCTGCCGGGCCTGTTCGTAGCGGGAGAAGATGCCGGCGGCGTGCACGGCGCAAACCGGTTGGGCGGCAACGGCGTGGCGAATTCGACGGTGTTCGGCGGGATTGCGGGCGACACGCTGGCGGCCTGGGTGCCGCGCCACGGCCAATTCGCCGACTTCGATACGGACGCGATCAACGCGGCGATGGCCCGCTGCACGCGCCCGTTGCGCCAGCCGCCCGGCAATCTCGAAGCGATCCGTGACGCGCTCGCCGAAGTCATGTGGAACGATGTCGGCATTCTGCGCGACGCAGTAGGGCTCGAGCGCGCGAGGCGCCGGCTCGTGGAGCTGGACGCAGAGCTCGACGTGACCGGCATCGACGGCCGCGACTTGCGCTTCAATCTTTCCTGGCACGACTGGATGAACCTGCGCAATCTGATCCTCGTGAGCCGCGCGATCACGGAATCGGCGCTGCTAAGGGAGAATTCACGCGGCGCGCACTATCGCGAGGACTTTCCGGATTCGGGCGATCTGGAGACATCCGAGTACATGTGCCTGCGCCTCGAAGGCGACGACTTCGCGGCAAGCCGTCAACCGGTTGAGTTCACGCGAGTGCGCCCGGGCGAATCGCTGATCGAAGAAGAAAGTTCGGCGGTGTCGATGAAATGACGCTTCACGGAATCCGTGAATGCTTTGCGTGGGTGATCGCGCCGCTCCAGCAGACCGACCCGGCGCGGCGTGATGCGCTCGGGCAGCGGCGTGACCTGCAGGCCCGTCTCACGCGTCCAGTTCGCGTTAGCGAGAAGCGGCACGATGGACACGCCAAAGCCGCGCCGCACCATTTCCGAAATGGCCTCGATCGAATTCAGCTCCATGATTTCGCTGTGGGCCTGGCCTAGCTGGCGAAGCGCGTTGTCGACGAGCACGCCGGTCCAGGTATGACGGTCGAAACGGATAAACGGCTCTTCAAGCAAGGCTTCGATCGACGCGGGCTGACCGCTCGTGGATGAAATGAACACCATCGGCTCGCTATACAGCACGGTCCATTTGAGGGCGGCCGGCAGCGTCGACGGTGATTGCGTGACGATCGCGGCATCGAGTTCGCCGCTCTCCACACGCGCCGCAAAGTCGCTCGACAGCCCCGTAAACAGCTTCAGATCCAGACGCGGATAGCGCTGCTTGAGGTTGAGCATCGCGTCGGCGAACGCGCCCATCAGCGAGGAAACGAGGGCGCCGACGCGCACGGTGCCGGATAGCTCGCCGGCGTCGCCCGTGGCGAGAATCTGCCGGTAGGTGGCCACCAGCGTTTCCGCGAGCGGCAGCACCGCACGCCCCTGCGCACTGAGCGACACCGAACGGGCGGCGCGATCGAACAGCACGAGGTCGAGATCGCGTTCGAGCGAACGCATCTGCAAGCCGACCGCGGCCTGCGTGAGACACACCTCTTCAGCGGCGGCGGCGAACGAGCCGTGCCGCGCCACCGAGAGAAACGTCACGAAATAACGAATCGCGCTCACGACGGCTCCGCTCCCTTTACTGCATGCCCCAGCGCTGCACCGTATGACGTTCCAGCACGCGGAAGATCAGATTCTCGACGGCGAGCCCGATCAGGATCACCGTGAACAGACCGGCAAACACGTTGGCGATGTCGAGCAGATTCTTGTTCTCGTAGATGAACCAGCCGAGGCCGCCCGAACCGGAACTTACGCCGAATACCAGCTCGGCGGCGATCAGCGTGCGCCACGCAAAAGCCCAGCCGATTTTCAGCCCGGTGAGGATGCTTGGGAACGCCGCCGGCACGAGAATCTGCAGCACGTAGCGGCCGCCGCGCAGACCGTAGTTGCGCCCGACCATCTTTAGCGTATTGCTGACCGACAAAAACCCCGAGTGCGTATTAAGCGCCACCGACCACGTGACCGAATGCACCAGAACGAAGATCAGGCTGCCGTTGCCGAGGCCGAACCAGATCAGCGCGAGCGGCAGGAGCGCGATGGCGGGCAGCGGATTGAGCATGGAGGTCATCGTTTCCAGAAAATCGGTGCCGATGCGCGAGGTGATCGCCGCAGCCGTGAGCAGGGCGGCGAGTATGATCCCGAACGCATAGCCGATCAGCAGCACATGGATCGACGCCCATGCCTTGCCTGGCAATTCGCCGCTCGCAATGCTTTTGAAGAATGCTTCGATGGTTGCGCTGAACGTCGGAAACAGCAGCGGGTTGTTCAGCACCCGGCCATAAATTTCCCAGAGGCCCGCTAGCAGCAGCAAAATGACCAGCTTGCGGATCCAGGCCTGGTTATACAGCCGCTCGAACGGCGACAAAGGTTTTTCGACGACGCTGAACTCGCGTGTCTCGGATGGCTCGCGGACCACCTCGGAGCGCGGTACGACCGGCGGGACATTGCGATGATGGGTGCCGCCGTGGGTAAGCATGTCAGACATTTTCCGCCCTCTCGATCTCGTCTTCGAACAGCATGTGCTGGATACGTTTTTCCAGCGCAATCGCGGCTTCCGGCGTCGCCGCCGTTTCCAGTTCGGCCTTCACCTGGCCGGGATGCGGCGACAACAGCAGAATCCGGCTGCCCACCTTGATCGCTTCGGGAATCGAGTGCGTGACGAACAGCACGGTGAAGTGTGTCTCGTCCCAAAGCGCAAGAAGTTCGTCCTGCATCTTGCGGCGGGTGAGCGCGTCGAGCGCGGCGAACGGCTCGTCCATCAGCAGGATGTCGGGCTCCATCGCCATGCCCCGCGCAATTGCGACGCGCTGCTTCATGCCGCCCGAAAGCGTATGCGGATAGCTGTCGGCGAACGACGAGAGATTGACCTTGTCGATGTAATGCATCGCGCGATCTTCGATCTCGCTTGCGGGCAACCGGTGCGATGCCTGCAGCGCGAACATCACGTTCTGCCTGACCGTTTTCCACGGCAGCAACTGGTCGAATTCCTGGAACACCATCATGCGGTCGGGGCCCGGGCGCGTGACGACTTTGCCCTTCAGCGAAATCGTGCCTTCGGTCGGCGCGAGATAACCGCCCACGCTCTTGAGCAAAGTCGACTTGCCGCAGCCGGACGGGCCCAGCAGGACGAATCGATCGCCGCGGAATACTTCGAAGTCCACGCGGTAAGTGGCCATCACAAGGGTCTTCGGGGTTTTGTATTGCAGCGTCACGCCGCGCACGGCGAGCAGTGGCGACGTGTCGGGATAAGGGGGGGCTTCAGTCGCGGCGCGCATGTCAACTTCCTTGAAGGGATTGAACGGTAGGGAAGAACAGGTCCTTCCACGATTGCGGCCGGGCCTTGATCAGCCCGGCGCGCGCCATGAAGTCCGCGTATTTAATGGTGTTTTGTGGCACCGTGGTGAACGAGACATCCGGCGTCGAAATCATCTTCTCCACTTCGTCGACCGTGCTCTTCTCCTTCGATATCCGCAGATAGGCGACGGCGGCCGCATGCTTGTCATGATTGATCCAGGCTTCCGATTCGTCTAATGCATCCATGAATGCTTTTGTCAGCTTCGGATTCTCCTGATAGAAGCGTGTTGTGCACCAGACAAGGTTGAAACTCGATTTGCCGCCAAGCACGTCATACGAATTGAGCACGGTATGCACATTCGGCTTTTGCAGTTCCTGCTCCTGGAACGGCGGCGAGCCGAAGTGCGCGGTGACCTCGCTGTTGCCGGACATCATGGCCTGCTGCGCGTCCGGGTGGGCGAGCGACACGGTGTATTTATCAAGCTGCCCCTGATTGCCCGCGCCGAACGCTTTTTCCGCGGCCATCTGCAAGGTGATTGCCTGGATCGACACTTTGGCTGCGGGCAGTGCGATCTTGTCCTGACCGGTGAAGTCTTTCACCGTCTTCACTTTCGCGTTGGTCGTGTTGAGCAGCAGCGGCATTGAATTGATCGCGGAAAGCGCCTTGACCTCGACCGGCGTGCCCTTGGTGCGCGACCACAGCAGCACGAGCGGCGCCACGCCGCCCGAGGCAATCTGCAACGAGTCGGACAGCAGCGAATCGTTCATCACATTGCCGCCGGCAAACTCGACCCATGAAACCTTCAGATCCTTGATGCCCATCTGCGCCGCGTGTTTTTCCAGAAGCTTCTGGTCCTGCATGATCATCAGCGGCAGATAGCTGACACCGTATTGCCGCGCGATTTTCACCTCGCTGAGTTCCGCCCGCGCGGAACCGGCGGCAAGCATGCCGGACAGCACACAGGCAACGCCTATCGATCGAATCACTCTCTTCACGTTCATTGCTGGCACACCCTTATGGTTGCGGAGCGCCGACGAGGCGCGCGTGGGGACGAACACAGAAAAACGAGGCAGGCAGCCTGGCGCTCACTGCCGCAGGGCAATTCGCCCGACGCCTCGCATGACGGGATACGCACGTGAGTACGTCGATGAGTTCGCGAACGATGGAGTGAAGGACGGCGTAGGCCGTGTGGGCGCAAGCAAGGCCCACGGCGTGTCGAGAGGGGCAAGCATCATGCGTGTCTCCTGTGGCCAGTCGTGCGTCGTGCGCGCACTGCATGCCGGCATGCGTTCAGCTCTTTTCTGGTGGGACGGGAAACGTGTTGCAGTGCAGTGCAGTGTTGCAGCGCAGTGTTGCAGCGCATCCAATGACCTGTGTTATTTAGGTCATCTGTATGAGTGCGAAGTCTAGGCGATGATGCGTGTGAAAGCAAACTGGTAGAAACGCGGCACTCATTCGCATGGCTGCGTTCGCCAGCCGCACACTACGGGCACTACTGGAAAACACTCATCTAAGACATATATATGACCTAGTTGACATGCACAGACCTGCCGCCTAATATCGATTCACAGCAGCGCGTTTGGCTCGCTGCCCCGGCGGGACCCACACCGCATTCAACACACGAACGGAGACGCTAATGAGCAATCCCACGGCAGACATCAACGGCAGCGCGGCTGAGGGCGCGACGCCCGAACGCCAGACGATTCACATCGTGCTGCACGAAGCGAAAGACACGGTCGGCGTGGCGGTCGTCGAGGGCATCAAGGCGGGCACGCAACTCAACGCGTGGATCATGGACGACGACGAGATCGTGACGTTCCCGGCCAGGCAGGATATTCCGATCGGTCACAAGGTGGCGCTCAAGGACATGGCAGTCGGCGACACGGTGTTCAAGTACGGCGTGGATATCGGCAAGGTGGTCGCGCCGATCAGCGCCGGCGAACACGCTCACGTGCACAACATCAAGACGAAGCGCTGGTAAGTGCTAAACGAGCGGGGGCGTGTTTTCCGGCCGCCGCTTGTCCGCTCGTGCTTCTGCGAACCGCATCAAACCGAATCGAACCGAACCCGAACGGGAGACACACCGTGAGCGTGATTGATCTGGATACGACTTTCCGCGGCTATCGTCGCGACAATGGCCGCGTTGGCGTGCGCAACCACGTGATCATTCTGCCGGTCGACGATCTGTCGAACGCTGCCGCGCAGGCCGTTGAAAACAACATCAAGGGTACGATGGCGCTGCCGCACCCGTACGGGCGGTTGCAATTCGGCGCCGACCTCGACCTGCATTTCCGTACCCTGATCGGCGCGGGCAGCAATCCGAACGTCGCGGCCGTGGTCGTGATCGGCATCGAGGAGGGCTGGACCAAGCGTGTCGTCGACGGCATTGCGAAAACCGGCAAGCCGGTGATGGGCTTCGGCATCGAACTGCACGGCGACCACGAAACCATCATGCGTGCGTCGAAGGCGGCGAAAGAAATGGTGCAGTACGCCACGTCGCTCGATCGTGAGGAGTGTCCGATCTCTGATCTCTGGGTCTCCACCAAATGTGGCGAGTCGGATACCACCTCCGGATGCGGCGCTAATCCGACGGTCGGCAATGCGTTCGACAAACTATATGGCCTTGGCACCACGCTCGTGTTCGGCGAAACCTCGGAACTTACCGGCGGCGAACAGATCGTTGCTGCGCGCTGCGCCAACGACGGCGTGCGCGAGCGTTTTCAGTTCATGTTCGACCGCTATCAGGAGATGATCAACCGCTGGAAAACAGACGATCTTTCGGAGTCACAGCCGACCAAGGGCAATATCGCAGGCGGCCTGACGACCATCGAGGAAAAGGCGCTCGGCAATATCCAGAAGATCGGCAAGAAGTGCATGGTGGACGGTGTGCTCGACAAAGCCGAGGAACCGACGCACTCGGGCCTGTGGTTCATGGACTCGTCGTCGGCGGCGGCAGAGATGGTGACGTTGTGCGCGGCGTCCGGCTTCGTGGTCCACTTCTTCCCGACGGGCCAGGGGAACGTGATTGGCAATCCGATCGTGCCGGTCATCAAGATCTGCGCGAACCCGCGTACGGTCCGCACCATGGGCGAGCATATCGACGTCGACGTGACCGGCATCCTGCAGCGCGAACAGAATCTCGACCAGAGCGGCGACAAACTGCTCGAATGCATGATGGCGACGGTAAACGGCCGTTTCACGTCGGCGGAAGCGCTCGGCCATCGCGAGTTCGTGCTGACCCGTCTGTTCGAAAGCGCCTGATTCGGGCGGCCAGGCCGCTCCGGGAGCTTGGTAAGATCGGGGCGGACCTCAACATTCCGGCGCGTGCCGGCACGGAGACTGGCCGCGGCGCCACCCGTGCCCGGCAAGCCATGCCGCAACGGCGCCGGTTCGACATCTGGCGGCAGCGAGTGGAGGAGACACCATCTTGCGCGTGCTCAAACATCTCTACGTGCAGGTCCTGATCGGACTTGCAGCCGGAATTCTCGTCGGTTACCTCGCGCCTTCGTTCGGCGTCGAAATGAAACCGCTCGGCGACACCTTCATCCGTCTCATCAAGATGCTGATCACACTGGTGATCTTCTGTACGGTCTCGGTGGGCATTGCGCGAATGGAGAGCCTGAAACAGGTGGGCCGCGTCGGCTTCAAGACGCTGCTGTACTTCGAGGTGGTGACCACCATCGCGCTCGTGATCGGACTTGTCGTGGCGAACGTGCTGCATCCCGGCGCGGGGCTGAACATCGATCCCGCTACGCTCGATGCGCATGCCATGTCGCATTACGTCGCGGACGCTCACGCGGCGTCATCAAGTTTCTTCGACCTGATCGTGCCGAATTCGGTGGTGGGTGCGTTCGCGCGCGGCGATTTGCTACAGGTGCTGCTGTTCTCAGTGCTGTTCGGCATTGCGCTCTCGATCATGTCGCAACGCAGCCGGCTGCTCATGCGCGGCATCGAGCAGTTCGGCGACACCCTGATGCGCATTGTCGAGATGATCATGCGGCTCGCGCCGCTCGGCGCATTCGGGGCGATTGCCTTCACGGTCGGCAAATACGGCATCGGCACCTTGCAGCAACTCGGCCTGCTGATTCTGTGCTTCTACATCACCAGTATTCTGTTCGTGGCCGTCGTGCTCGGCGCCGCGGCGCGCTGGGCAGGGGTGGGGCTCTGGCCGCTGCTCAGGTACTTCCGCGAGGAATTGCTGATCGTGCTCGGCACCTCGACGACGGAGTCCGTGCTGCCGCGCCTCATGGAGAAGCTCGAACACATGGGTTGCCCGAAGGCGATTGTCGGACTCGTGCTGCCTACAGGCTATTCGTTCAATCTCGACGGCGCGGCGATCTACCTCACGATGACCTCGCTCTTCATCGCGCAGGCCACCAACACGCATCTATCGCTGGTGCAGCAGCTCGGACTGCTGGCGATCCTGATGCTGACCTCGAAGGGCGGTGCGGGCGTGGCCGGTGCGGCGCTGGTTGCGCTGACGGCGACGCTGTCCACCCACAACATTATTCCGGTCGCGGGGATCACGCTGATTCTCGGCGTCGACCGGGTGCTCAACGAGGTTCGCGCGCTCACCAATATGATCGGCAATGTGGTGGCGACGCTCGTCGTCGCGCGTTGGGAAGGCGCATTCGATGCACGTGCCGCGCGCGAATTCCTCGCCGCGCTGCGCGAGTCGCAAGCTCCAGCCCAATCTCAAGGCAAGCCGGCGACGGTCCGGCCCGGTCTCGAAGAAACACGCCATCCCGCTGCTCATCCGCTGCTGGAAAAGGCGGCTAAATGAAGAAGATCGTCATTAGCGAGTTCATGGACGACGCTGCGGTCGACACGCTACGACAAGACTTTGACGTCCACTTCGATCCCATGCTGGTGGACCGTCCCGAGCGCCTGATGGCCGAACTCGCGGATGCTCACGCGCTGATCGTGAGAAACCGCACGCAGGTGTCGGCGGCATTGCTCGACGCCGCCGCGAATCTGATCGCGGTGGGGCGGCTGGGCGTCGGTCTCGATAATATCGACATGCCCGCCTGTGCCGAGCGCAGCGTGGCGGTGTTGCCTGCCACGGGCGCGAACGCCCAGGCCGTCGCGGAATACGTGGTTACCGCAGCACTCATGCTGTTGCGCGGGACCTATCTGCGCAGTGCCGAGGTTGCAGCGGGCGAGTGGCCGCGGCAGACATTGTCGAACGGAAGGGAGGCCGCGGGTAGTGTGCTGGCGGTGATCGGCTTCGGCGGCATCGGCCAACGGGTGGCGCGGCTTGCAGGCGGGCTCGGCATGACGGTTATCGGCCACGATCCGCAGCTTGCCGCTGATGCGCCGTGTTGGCGCGAAACCGGCGCGCGCTGCATGGCGCTGGATGACGCGCTGGCGCTCGCCGACGTCGTCACCCTGCACGTGCCGCTTACCGATAGCACGCGAAATCTGCTCGATAGCGAACGCATTGCACGCCTCAAGCGCGGCGCGATCGTAATCAATACGGCGCGGGGTGGCACGATAGACGAGCACGCGCTGGCGGCCGCTTTATGCGAGAAACGGCTCGCGGGCGCCGCGCTCGATGTCTTCGCCGACGAACCGTTGAAGCAGGCCTCACCGCTGGCAGAGACCCCGAACCTGATCCTCACGCCCCACATTGCCGGACTGACGGTCCAATCGAATGAGCGTGTGAGTTCGCTCGTCGCGCAACGGGTCGCCGCGGCGCTTTCGGGCTGATGTCCATACGCAGACCCACACGCAAACCCATACGCAAGGACGAATCGATGGCCCGACTGTTACCCGACGCGCTCACCGCGCTTGCAATCGACGCGCTGCGCCAGGCCGGCGCGCTGCGGGCTACCGCCGAATCGACCGCGCGCGCGCTCGTCTACGCCGACCTGCGCGGATTGTCTTCGCACGGGGTATCGCGGCTGCCGATGTATTGCGCGCAGTTGCGCAACGGCCGTGTCGATCCCGCGGCGCAGCCCGTGATCGCGGCCGATCGTGGCGCAGCCGTGCTGATTGACGGTGCGGACGGACTGGCTTATCCCGCCTGCGATCTCGCGGTGGCGACCTTGACCGACCGCGCGCGGCAATTCGGCAGCGCGGTGGCGGGCGTGAAGCGCAGCCATCATTTTGGCGTGGGCGCGGCGCATGTGGCTGCGCTCGGCGCGGCGGGCATGGTGGCGCTCGTCTTCAGCAATTCGCCCGCGGCGATGCCCGCCTGGGGCGGCCGCCGTGCGCTGTTCGGCACCAATCCGATTGCCGCCGTGTTCCCGCGGCGCAACGGCGAGTCGCTCGTGATCGACCTCGCGCTTTCGCAAATCGCGCGCGGCAAGATCGCGATCGCCGCGCGCGACGGCAAACCGATTCCCGAGGGCTGGGCGACCACCCGAGACGGTCAGCCGACCACCGACGCCCGTGCCGCCCTCGACGGCATGATGCTGCCGTTCGGCGGGGCCAAGGGAGCAATGCTCGCGCTGATTGTCGAGCTGCTGGCAGCCGCGTTGACCGGCGCGAACTTCGGCTATGAAGCGGGTTCGTTCCTGACCGAAGAAGGCGAGCGTTCGCGCATCGGCCATCTGTTCTGGGCCATCGATCCAGGCGCACTGGCCGGCGACGAAACCTATCTTTCCCGTGTCGAAGCGCTGATCGGGATGATGCTGACTGACGACGACGTTCGGCTTCCCGGCCACAGAAGAGAGCGTCTTGCGGACACGGCGCAAAAAGAGGGTGTCGAGATTCCGGACGCACTGGTTGCCCAATTGAAGGGAAGCTGAGGGACCGGCTGAAGGGGCATGCCGGAAACGTCTACGGAATGGGCATGCTAAAGCCCGACTGAAACGCCGCCGCTGAGGACCAGTGAAGGTCAACGAAGGCCAGCGAGGGTCAGCGAAGAAAAATGAAGGCCAATTGAAACCATCAGCCCAGCGGATAGTTTCTCTCGTAAATCACGATTTCCCTTGCGGGCCTGCGGCGAATAGGATGGTCGGTATCGAACCCACCCCGCTTCGACACAGCCGGAGCAGCGACGGAGATCCCGAATGGAACACCACGCCCGGACGCAGAACGAACGGCTCGAGATCAAGACCACCACCTGCTATATGTGCGCCTGCCGCTGCGGCATTCGCGTGCATCTGCGTGAAGGCGAGGTGCGCTATATCGACGGCAACCCCGAACATCCGCTGAATCAGGGGGTGATCTGCGCCAAGGGTGCCTCGGGCATCATGAAGCAGTACTCGCCCGCGCGCCTGACCCAGCCATTGATGCGCAAGGCGGGCGCGGAGCGGGGCAGCGCGCAGTTTGAGCCGGTGTCGTGGGAGGTCGCGTTCGACGTGCTCGAAAAGCGCCTTGCCACGATCCGCGCCGCCGATCCGAAGAAGTTCGCGCTGTTCACCGGCCGCGACCAGATGCAGGCGCTCACCGGCCTCTTCGCCAAACAGTTCGGCACGCCTAATTACGCGGCTCATGGCGGATTCTGTTCGGCGAACATGGCGGCCGGCATGATCTATACGATCGGCGGCTCGTTCTGGGAGTTCGGCGGCCCCGACCTCGACAGCGCCAAGCTCTTCTTTATGATCGGCACGGCGGAAGATCATCATTCGAATCCGCTCAAGATCGCCATTTCGAAGTTCAAGCGCGCGGGCGGACGCTTCATCGCCATCAATCCGATCCGCACCGGCTATGCGGCGATTGCCGACGAGTGGGTGCCGATCAAGCCGGGCACCGACGGCGCACTGTTCATGGCGTTTCTGCACGAATTGATTGCCGCTGACGCCTGGGATCACGAGTTCGTGCAGCGCTATACGAATGCGGCGGAACTCGTCGATCTCGACGAAGCCAGCGAAAATTTCGGCCTGTTCGTACGCGACCCTGAACGGCCGGCCGGCAATCCGCTGTTTCCGCAAAATCATCTCTGGTGGGACACCGCCGCCGCGCGCGCCGTGCCGCATCATTCGCCGGGCGTGACGCCCGCGCTGGAGGGCCGCTATACGCTCGCCGACGGCACGCCGGTCACGCCTTCGTTCGCTTTGCTGCGCGAACGCGTGGCCGACTGCACGCCCGAGTGGGCCGCCGGGATCACCGGGATTGCGGCGGACACGATTCGCCGCCTTGCCGGCGAAATGATCCAGACGAGCCGCGACCACCGGATCACGCTGCCGATCCGCTGGACCGATGCGTGGGGCGAGACGCACGAAACGGTGACCGGCAACCCGGTCGCCTTTCACGCAATGCGCGGGCTGGCCGCGCATTCCAACGGCTTCCAGTCGATTCGCGCGCTGGCGGTGCTGATGTCGCTGCTCGGCACGATCGACCGCCCAGGCGGCTTTCGCCATAAGTCGCCGTTTCCCCGCGCGGTGCCGCCATCGGCCAAACCGCCGAACAGCCCCGACGCCGTCAAGCCGAACACGCCGCTCGCAACCGGGCCGCTCGGCTGGCCCGCCGCACCGGAAGATCTGTTCATCGACGAGAACGGCGGCCCGGTGCGGATCGACAAGGCGTTCTCCTGGGAATATCCGCTCGCCGTTCACGGTTTGATGCATAGCGTGATCACCAATGCCTGGCGCGGCGATCCGTATCCCATCGACACGCTGTTGATTTTCATGGCCAACATGGCCTGGAATTCGTCGATGAATACGATGAAGGTGCGCGAGATGCTCGCGGACAAGCACGCGAACGGCGAGTACAAGATTCCGTTTCTGGTAGTGTGCGACGCGTTCCAGTCGGAGATGACGGCATTCGCCGATCTGATCCTGCCGGACACGACCTATCTCGAACGGCACGACGCGATGTCGATGCTCGACCGGCCGATCTCCGAGTTCGATGGTCCGGTGGATTCCGTGCGCGTGCCGGTCGTGCCGCCGACGGGCGAGTGCAAGCCGTTCCAGGAAGTGCTGATCGAACTGGCTTCGCGCCTCAAGTTTCCAGCCTTCACCACGGCCGAAGGCACACGCAAGTTTCGCGACTATCCCGACTTCATCATCAATCACACGACCACGCCCGATTCCGGCGTGGGCTTTCTGATCGGCTGGCGTGGTAAGGACGGCGACAAGGCGCTGGTGGGCGAACCGAATCCGCAGCAGTGGGAACAGTATGCAAAGAACAATTGCGTGTTCCATTACCGCTTGCCGGAGACGCTTCGATACATGCGCAACTGCAACGGGCCGTATCTCGACTGGGCTGTGAAAAACGGCTTCCGTAAGTTCAGCGAACCGATCCTGATCCAGCTTTACTCCGACGTCATGCAGAAGTTCCGGCTCGCCGCGCAGGGGCGCACGAGCGGCAGGCAACCGCCGGAGCACTTGCGCGCGCGCGTCGAGAAGTATTTCGATCCGCTGCCGTTCTGGTACGCACCGCTAGAAAGCGATTCCACCGATGTCGTGCGCTTTCCGCTCGCCGCCGTGACGCAACGGCCGATGGCGATGTATCACTCGTGGGACTCGCAGAATGCGTGGCTGCGGCAGATTCACGGCGAGAACTATCTCTACATGAATCCGCTGATGGCGGCTGAAAACGGCATCGCCGACGGCAGCTGGATCTATGCCGAATCACAATGGGGCCGCGTGCGCTGCATGGCGCGCTTTAGCGAGACCGTCGAACCGGGCACGGTATGGACCTGGAACGCGATCGGCAAGGCCGCGGGCGCGTGGAATCTCGGCGCCGGCGCGAACGAATCGCAGCGAGGCTTCCTGCTCAACCACCTCATTACCGACGAGTTACCCGGCGCTAATGAAGCGGCCCCGCGCCTCTCGAACTCGGACCCGGTGACAGGCCAGGCCGCGTGGTACGACGTGCGCGTGCGCATCTATCCGGCGGAAGCGGACGCGCGTCATACGCTGCCGCAGTTCGACGCGATGGCCGCGTTGCCGGGATCGAACGGGGTGATCTCGCGGATCGTGCAGACCTACTTCGCGGGGCGCGGCGAGTTCGCGGCGCGGCTGCGTGGCGCGGCAGGGCGCAAGTGACCGTAGGCGCACCGAAGACGCATATAAGGCGCAACGAAACGCGCAAGCAACGCAATAAAGCAGCAAGGAGCCTTTGATGACTCAGATGGCATTGGTAATCGACCTGAACGTGTGCGTGGGATGCCAGGCTTGCGTGACGAGTTGCAAGGAATGGAATACGTCGGGCGAATCGGGCAGTCTCGCCGACCTGAATCCCTACGACGCGGACCCGTCCGGCACATTCTTCAACCGCGTGCAGAGCTTCGAGGCCGGCAGCTTTCCGAACGCCGAGACGATCCACTTTCCGAAATCATGCCTGCACTGCGAGGACCCGCCGTGCGTGCCAGTGTGTCCGACCGGCGCAAGCTACAAGCGCAAGGAAGACGGCCTTGTGCTGGTCGATTTCGACAAATGCATCGGCTGCAAGTACTGCTCGTGGGCCTGCCCATACGGCGCGCGCGAACTCGACGAAGAGCGCAAGGAGATGACGAAGTGCACGTTGTGCGTCGATCGCATTCATGATGAAAACCTCTCCGAACGCGACCGGAAACCGGCATGCGTGCTCGCGTGTCCGACCTCCGCGCGGCTGTTTGGCGATATCCACGATCCGGAGTCGGTGGTGTCGAAAGCGATCAAGGAGCGCGGCGGATATCAGTTGATGCCCGAGTGGAACACGCGGCCGGCGAACCACTATTTGCCGCGCGTCACCACGTCGGCCTCGGGCTGCGGCAGCGAAGGCTGCTCGTGCAAATCGACCGGGTCGGTGATGGATTCGCCGGCCTCGTTCGACGATCAACTTGAGCGCGGCGAACTGCATCTGGCGTCGATGGCGACGCGCATCTAAGGGGCCTCACGATGAATCCTGCTTTCTCCGTGGTTTTTCTCACGACACTGAGCGGCGCCGCTCAAGGGCTCTTGATCGCGCTCGTTGGCGTGGAGACGGCCGCGCATCTGGGGCTGATCGCCGCGCCAACCGATGCGTTCTATGTCACCGGCGCGGCACTGTCGGTCGTATTGGGCGGCTTGGGACTGATCGCGTCGTTCTTCCATCTCGGGCATCCGGAGCGGGCGTGGCGCGCGGTCGCGATGTGGCGAACTTCGTGGTTGTCGCGCGAATGCCTCTGTCTGCCGGCGTTTCTCGCTTGCGCGTTTTTCTATGGCGTTGGGCATTGGATCGGCTCGCCATGGTCGCTCGCAATAGGCGCGCTTGGCGTGCTGGCGAGCGCCGCGCTATTCGTCTGCTCGGCGATGATTTACGCATGCCTGCGCTTTCTGCAGGAATGGGCCACGCCGCTCACGTTGGTTAATTTTGTGCTGCTCGGTTGTGCCTCCGGATTCACACTGGCTACGGCGCTGACCGCCTGGTTCGCCCCCGCGCTGACGGCAGGGCTGGCGCTCTGTGCCTGTGTGCTCACGCTCGCCGGTTGCGCGAGCCGTTCTGCATCTCTCGTGCGTAATGCCAGATTGCGGCCGAAGTCCACCGTGCAGAGCGCGACTGGCATTAACAACCCGAAGCTCGTGCAGGTCTCACGCGGTTTCACCGCCGGTGCTTTCAATCTGCGTGAGTTTTTTCACGGCAAGTCGGCTGGGACGTTGCGTGGCGTCAAGTGGGCTTTCCTCGTCGCCGCGTTTGCCGTGCCTGTGTTGCTGATGGCGCTAGGCGCAGGCTTGCAGTCGATTGGCGCTTCGCTCGGCGTGCTGGCCGCGGCGTGTCTTGTGCAATACGCCGGCCTCGTGGCGGAACGCTGGTTCTTTTTCGCCGAAGCAAAGCATCCGCAGAATCTGTATTACGCGAGAGTCGGCTGACGCGTGGGTTGGCGCGGCCGACCGATATCGGCAGCCGCTGCACGCTAAGACAGCCGAAGTTGCCGCCGAAGTTTTGGTCTTTTCCAGTCCTGAAAATTTCAAAATTTTGCGGCAGCCCTATTGCGTGTGCACACGCATATGCTCAAAATGCATTCCCGGTTGGTCGGGAAGTTTCCAATCCCTGCGCGCCAGACGGCGGCTCGCAGATCCTTGCTGCCGCTCCTGGTAAAGCGGCAGATCGTCAGGCTTTGTAGTGAATGCGTAAGGATTCCTGATGTCATATCGGGCGGGGCGCGATAACGAGCCAAAGCGTGAGCAGTCCACCGGGCGTGATGGCGTCTCGCTGGCTGGATGGGTTGCCCTGGGACTTGCGGCCGTATTCGGCACCCTGAACCTTGCAGAAGGCCTGCCCGTCGATCTGCGTTGGTGCGCGGTGTTGGCGAGCGCGTGCCTGAACGTCTTCGTCGTCGCGATCTGGGGCCCGCTGGCAATGCATGCACAGCTTGCGCAGACAGAGCGCTTGAGCTGGCGGCAAACCGCAAGGGCCCTGTGGCACATTATCCGGCGGCATCCGGACGCAACAGGATGGGGCGCCATTGCCCGTTCCATTCGCTGGGAACCCTGGGGCGTGCCCGTTTGTGCATGTCTTTCGGCGGCGCTTGCTGCGGCGGCTTTCAGGCCGTTTGCGCCCGCCGCGCTGATCCGTGCGATGGTCTCGCCGTCGTTTGTGATCGCCGCCGGTGCCGCGGCGCTGATCCTTGCCTTTTTTACCCTCGTCGCCGAACGCTTTTACGCACACGATGCGGATCGCTCGCATGCGTCGGAATCCGCGTCGCTCGCGGGCATGTTGCGCGTGGTGCTGCTGTGCGCGCTCACTGCCGCTGTGTCGGCCGGGTGGTTTGTCTATCTGCATACGGCGCTCGATCTGGCCGTCCATGCGATCGCGCTATTCAGTGCGGCAATCGCGATCGAGCTGGCCATTCGCGCGGGCCTCCGCTGGTTCTCCGCCCCGCGTGCCGGGGCAATCGCTGTCCACGTCCCCTCCAGTATCCTGGCAGGTTTGTTGCGATATCGCCGCTCGCCGCTTTCGTCGCTTGGCGCTGAATTGCACACCCGCTACGGAATCGATCTGCGGCAAAACTGGGTGCTGCGGAGTTTCGTGCGCCTGTTGCCCGCAACGATCGCCGCAATCGCCGTGTGCGCATGGCTGCTGACGTCCATCGTCGTACTGAATCCCGGCCAGCGCGCGGTCTATGAACGATTCGGCGCTCCGGTCGCGGTCTGGTCGCCGGGACTCCATGCCGGCATGCCCTGGCCCTTCGGTAAGGTGCGCGTCGTCGACAACGGCGCCGTGCATCAGCTGATCGTCTCGGGCGGCGCGGACAGCAGCAGCATCGCTGCGCCGTCCACCTCCGCCGATGGCCCGACGCCCGCGGACCTGAACCGTCTCTGGGATGTCCTGCATCCATGGGAGACGACGCAGGTGATAGCCGGCGCGAGCGGGGACCAGCAGAACTTCCAGATCGTCAACGCCGACGTGCGGCTCGATTACCGCGTGGCCTTGAGCGATGCCGCCGCGCGTGCGGCGCTGTACCGGTCCGTCGATCCGGCAAGTACGGTGCGCTCGATTGCGAATCGCGAGGTGGTGCATTACCTCGCGTCGCATACGCTGCAGTCGTTGCTCGAGACGAGCCAAACCGCGATGGCCGACAGCGTGCGGCAAGCGGTGCAACTGCAGCTTGACCGGCTGGAGAGCGGCATCGAAGTGGTGGCGGTGGTGATCGAAAGCGTGCATCCGCCGGCAGGGGCGGCCGCGGCCTATCACGATGTGCAAGCGGCGCAGATTCGCGCGCAGGGCAGCGTCGCACAAGCGCGCGGCTTCGCGGCAGGCGTGCTCGGCAATGCGCAGCAGCAGGCACTGGCGAGCGTCGCGCAGGCGAGTGCGCGGGCGGGCGACACGCTATCGTCGGCGCGGGTGCAACAGATCAATTTCGATGCCGATAAGGTGGCCTATCGTCTGGGCGGTCCGGCCTTTGCATTCGAGTACTACTTGAGCAAGCTGCAAAAGGGATTGCAGAACGCGCGCATCACAGTGATCGACAATCGGATCGTCGACGACAGGCGCGCCACGATCGACCTGCGCCCGTTCACGGCCGGCGATCTAGCCGGCATCCGGCCCGGCAATTGAGGGTCAGGGTATGCCGAATGACTTCG
Source organism: Paraburkholderia sp. BL23I1N1 (assembly GCF_003610295.1). NCBI lineage: Bacteria > Pseudomonadati > Pseudomonadota > Betaproteobacteria > Burkholderiales > Burkholderiaceae > Paraburkholderia > Paraburkholderia sp. BL23I1N1. The sequence continues at coordinate 5,912,142 of NZ_RAPV01000001.1, read as the reverse complement.
CGTCGCACGTTAGCGTCAGATAAAGCTGTTTTCGGGGTGACACTATGAGTTCGTTTCATTCGCACCACGATGGCCACGGGCATCACCATCACGGCGGCCATGCGCACGCGGATCACGGCGAGCCGCCGGAGCGCGGCCCCTTTTACCTGCGCGTGCTGCTCGCCGTGCTGTGCGTGATCGTCGCGATCATGGTGGCGAGTTTCATTTCGGTGCGCACGGGCGAAGCGTCGGTCATCACGCGCTTTGGGCAGCCGGTGCGCGTGCTGCTCGAACCTGGCCTCGCATGGCGCCTGCCGGCGCCGATCGAAGCGGTGGTGCCGGTCGATCTGCGCTTGCACACTACCTCGAGCGGTCTGCAGGATGTTGGCACGCGCGACGGCCTGCGGATCATCGTGCAGGCCTACGTTGCATGGCGCGTCGCGGCGGATCCGAACGACGTCAGTCATTTCGTGCGAGCCGTGGGCAACGTGCCCGACGAAGCAGCCCGGCAAATCCGCTCGCTGCTCGGCTCGGCGTTGCAAACCACGTCCGCCGGTTTCGAGCTCTCGTCGCTGGTCAACACCGATCCGTCCAAGGTGCGGATCTCGGCATTCGAAGACGCATTGCGCAGCCAGATCGACGCACAACTGTATTCGGCCTATGGCGTGCACGTCGTCCAGGTTGGATTGGAGAGGCTGACGCTTCCCGCCGTGACACTGGCGGCGACCGTCGGGCGGATGAGCGCCGAACGTGAGACGGTGGCCGCGCAGCGCACGGCCGACGGCAATCGCGAGGCGGCGCAGATCCGTTCGGATGCGGATCGCGACGCGCGCATCGCGCTGGCCGACGCGAATGTGAAAGCGGCGGAGATCGAAGCGCAGTCCCGCAAGGATGCTGCAGCGATCTACGGCAACAGCTATGCGGGCAATCCCCAGCTGTACACGATGCTGCGCTCGCTCGATACGCTGGACTCGGTTGTTGGCGACAACACGAACCTGATTCTGCGCACCGATGCGGCGCCCTTCAAGGCACTCGTGCAGGGTCCCGCCGACATGAACGCGGCGCCGTCATCGTCTAAGTCGTCCACCTCGAAAAAGGGCAGGTCCGCGCGATGAGCACGGATTCCGGCGTGCCGCCGCTTGGCCCTGGCGCACAGGCAGTGCGCCTGTCGTTCTGGTTTGTAGCGGCGGTCGCCGTGCTTGCCGCGTGTGCATGGGCGGGGTCGAACATCCAGCGCATTCCGCCTGATAGCCGCGCGGTCGTCTTGCGTTTCGGCGCGTTCGTGCGCACTCAGGACGCAGGACTGCTGATTGCCTGGCCGCGTCCGTTCGAGTCGGCGTTGCTGGTGCCGGGCAGCGCCCGTGTCCTCGAACAGCGCATTCAGTCGCTCGAACGTGCGCCGGAGGCCGGAACCGAACCTTCGCTTGCAGGCGGCAGCCCCATGTTGCCCGATGCGCTAGCAGGGTCCGGCTACGTGCTGACAGGCGACAACGGCGTCCTGCAGTTGCGCGCCGCGCTGTATTACCGTGTAGTCGATCCGTACGCCTATGTGCTGCAGAAGGATCGGCTTGCTCCAGCACTCGAACGGATCGTGTCCGCATCGACGGTCGAGGTGGCGGCCAAGCGCGATCTGGATGCGATTCTCGTGGCGCGGCCCGAGCAGTTGGCGGCGGATCCGCAGGTGGCCGTCAAGCGTGAGCAATTGCGCGGCGATCTCGCGCAGGAAATCGAACGGCATCTGCGGCAACTCGATGCGCTGCACGCGGGGCTTGGCATCGAAGTCGCGCGCGTCGACGTCGAGGCTTCATTCCCGGCGCCCGCCGTCAACGCGTTCAACTCCGTGCTGACGTCGCTGCAGGAGGCAGAACGGAACATCGCCGAGGCGCGCACGGCCGCTGAGGGAACGCGCCAGGACGCCCAGCAGGACGCCGACCGGATCGTGCAGAACGCGCATGCGAGCGCGGTCGAACGCGTGGCCACCGCACAGGCCCAAACCTTGACGATTCAACAACTGAACGCGCCATTGCAAACCCATAGCGATCCAGGGTTGCTTGCGCGCGTCTATCGGGACCGCGTTCACCAGATCCTGTCGAAAGCGGCAGGCGTGACGACGGTCGATCCTCGCAACACATCGAATCTGATCCTTCCGGGGAACGCCAGATGAGCGCGAATCTGGAGCAGTCAGTTCACGCGGAAGAGGCGTGGGAGGCCGGCGGCACACGCCAGAAGGCTCCGCGGCCGGCCATTGCGTTATCGGCATCCGAGCAGCGGGCGGTGACGCGGCAAATAGCACTTGCGTTGCTGGCCGGCGGTCTTCTGGTGTTATCGCTGGCATGGGACTACTTCGTCGCGGGCGGGGCCTTGCTGGCCCAGGTGCTGGCGGGACTCGCGTCGCTCGTGGTTGCAGGACCGGTGTTCGCAGGTGCCTGGCAAAGTCTGAAGACGCCCAGCCTGCACGGCGTGACCGACCGGCTGATCGCGCTCGCGATGCTGGCGGCGTGGGCGGTGGGGGACATGGCGACGGCCGCCTTGCTGCCGATCGTGATGACGTTCGGGCACGCGCTCGAAGAGCGCAGCGTGCTCGGATCGCAGGAGGCGATCCGGGCGCTCGGCAGGCTGACGTCGGGCAAGGTGCGGCGTGTCGGGGCGGACGGTGCCATCGAAGAGGTGCCGTACGAAGCGGTGCGCGCGGGAGATCTGATCGAAATCGTGGCCGGCGCACGGATTCCTGCCGACGGCGTCGTGCAACATGGCCAGTCCAGCGTCGATAACGGACCCATCACCGGCGAGTCCTTGCCGCTCGACGTGGAGGCGGGATCCGAGGTATTCGGCGGCGCGATGAATCTCGACGGGCCACTGCGCATCGAGGTCACGCATGCCGGCGAACAGTCGACGCTCGGCAAGATCATCGAACTCATGCAGCGCGCCGAGCAGGCGAAACCGCCGATTACCCAGATACTCGAGCGCTATATGGGCGGCTATCTTTGCCTCGTGCTGCTGATTGCGGCCATCGTGTGGTTCGCCTCGTCGAACGCGTCGGCGATGCTGGCTGTGATTGTCGCGGCGTGCCCGTGCGCGTTGGTGCTCGCGGCGCCTTCGACGGCCATTGCCGGCATTGCCGTGGGCGCACGGCACGGCATCCTGCTCAGGAGTGCCGCGTTTCTGGACAAGATTGCCCAGATCGATTCGCTGGTGATCGACAAGACCGGTACGCTGACCTACGGCGAATTGCGTGTCGAGAACGTGTTCCTGGAGCCGGGCGTCGATCGGGCGCAAGTGCTCCAGCTCGCGGCCCGGCTCGGCGGCAGTAGCGCGCATCCCGTGAGCCGCGCATTGGTGCGTTACGTGAACGACGCCGAACCGGCCGGATGCGAGCGCGCGCCGTTCGAGCATACGCGCGAATTACGCGGTCTCGGCGTGGTGGGCGAAACGCCGGAGGGCGTCGCGGTACTCGGCCGCTATGGCTTGCTCACGGAACACGTGCAGGCATTGCCGGAACCGCCGCGCGCGATCGAAGGACCCTGTGTCGGTCTTGCGTTGAATGGCAGGTTCCTCGCATGGTTTGGTTTTGCGGATGCGCTGCGCGAAGAGGCGCGCAGCGCGCTGTCGGAATTGCGCGACCTGGGACTGACACGCCAGACGCTTCTGACCGGCGACCGCGAGCCGGTTGCGCGCAAGCTGGCCGCGCAAACCGGTATCGACCTGGTGGTGGCGCAAGCTTTACCGCACGACAAGCTGGACTACGTCGTGCATGAGATGGCAGCGGGCTACCATCCGTTGGTGGTGGGCGACGGCTTGAACGACGTGCTCGCCATCAAGGCCGGCCCTGCCAGTATCGCCATGGGCGAGCGGGGCATCGACATTGCGGTGGCGTCGGCCGACGTCGTGCTGCTCGGCGACGATTTGCGGCGTATTGCGACCTGCGTGCGGCTCGGGCGGCGCTGCTCGCGTACCGTGACGATCAATGCGGCGATCGGGCTTGCGTGGACTGTCGCGGTGATCACGCTCGCCGCGACGGGCGTGTTGAGCGCCGTGTGGGTCGCGCTCCTGCACAACCTCGGCACGTTCATTGTGATTGCCAGCGCGGGGCGGCTTCTGCGCATGGATGAGGATAGTCAAATGGGCAGCCATACGCACGCCGATCGCCTATGACGCCGCGGCGTGCTGCTTCTGAAGAAGAACGGGTGGACGCTTAACGAGCATTAATAAGGTTTAAGCGGCTCAGAACAGTCAACGTGGATAAGATGAAATCGTCGCATGGGAAGCATGCTTGCCTGTGCCGACATGACCTTCGTGGTCGCTTTCAATTTAATCGGATCCACAGGAATTCATCATGCGAATCTGCGTCATCGTCGCGGCGTGCAGCGTCACCGCCGCGCTTATTTCCATTCCATCCATCGCACAAACCGTAAGCGACACCGCGGCATCGCAACCGGCGGCAGCCACGACGAAAGCGGCGTTGCGTTCGCAGAACCTGCAACTGTCGAAGGCGGTTCGTCACGCGCTGTATTCGACCAAAGGTTTGGACGCCACCAGGATTTCCGTGTTCGCCAGGGGCGGCAAGGTTTCGCTAGTGGGGACGGTGGTTGATGAAGCGCAGATTCAGGTAGCGGGCGATGCCGCCAAACGCGTGCCGAAAGTGGTTGCGGTTGACAACCGCCTGATCGTTGCGGAAGACGGCGGTCAGTAAGGATGAGGGCCATCGGAAGCATCGGTGGCCAACTTCGGCTCAGGACGATTAAGAAAATTTTGCATCTGTATCAAATGGGTGGTCGTTATGCTTCTTCACATAGCTATGGCGAGTACAGAGGAAGAAATGACGATACGGATTCAACGCAAATGGGCAATGCATATTGGCGCATGGTGTGTAGTTGTCGCAAGCATCGTCTCGGGAGCGTGGTTCAACGCGGCGCTTGCTGCCGCACCGCAGGTCAAAACGCAGGGGCCGGGTTTTTATCGGATCATGCTGGGCGGCTTCGAAGTGACCGCTCTGCTTGACGGCACGCATCCGTTTCCGATCGATACCGTGATGGAGGGCGTGCCCAAAGCGGAAATCGCGCGCGACCTGGAGCATGATTTTCTGCAAGCGCCCGTTCAAGGTTCGATCAACGCCTTTTTGATCAATACGGGTTCCAAACTGATCCTCGTCGATACCGGCGCAGGTGTGCTCTATGGCGACTGTTGCGGCAAGCTGCTCGCGAACTTGCGCGCAGCGGGCTATCAACCCGGACAGGTTGACGAAGTGTTGCTGACGCATCTGCACAAGGACCATGTCGGCGGCATCGTTTCGAACGGCGCGATGACGTTTCCGAACGCTGTCGTGCGGACCAGCCAGGCAGAAGCCGACTACTGGCTGAATCCGGCCCACAAGTCACAGGCGCCTGCCTTCCTCAGCACGTTCTTCGACGCCGCGATCGCCTCCGTTGCGCCTTATGTCGCGGCCGGGCGGTTCAAACCCTTCAGTGGCGATGTGGAGCTCGATCCGGGTATCCGGGCCGTCGCAGTACCGGGTCATACGCCGGGTCATACCGCGTATCTCGTGGAGAGCGATTCGAAACATCTGCTGGTCTGGGGCGATATCGTCCATGTCGCGTCGATCCAGTTGCAGAACCCGGCGGCTTCAGTGGAATACGACACCGACATGGGCGAGGCACAGCGCTCGCGTCGCTACGCGCTCAAGCTGGCTGCGGACAGACGCTATCTGATCGGCGCCGCGCATATTGCCTTTCCGGGCTTGGGGCATATCAGAAGAAACGGCAATACCTATGACTGGGTGCCGATCAATTACGAAGCCGCGCCCGGTCAATGACATCGGCTAGGCCTTTTCCTTCATCACTCTGAGGAACGACAAATGGGCGCAGAATCGATTGCAGTGACGCACCACACGCTCCGGGCGAACGGCATCCGTCAGCATTTTCTGGATCCGATGACGGACGCTAGTCGCGCACTCGTGTGGAGTCACGTGATCAATACGCTTATGACCTCGGATAAAGAAGGTCAGGGTGAAGCGTACCTGGTACCGCCGGCGCGCGGCAAAGAACCCTATGCGCCGTCGCGGCACGTGCTGATAGAAGTGACCGAGCGCCTGTCTGAGGCCTCTGTCGCCGTGCTCTGGCGAGACGCTACGCGCGGCTGCTACGCCGACCAGGTCTGGATCTTCTGCCGCGCCCGGGTAAAAGGGCGTTGCGGGTTGAGCGGGGCGGTCATCCGCCGCGGTGATTTCGTCTATAAACCGAGGGTGCGTAGCGCGGCACCCGCCAACGCCGCCGCGATGATTCTGGCTTCTGTGGTTGCAGGAATGCCCTCTATGGCTGTGCATGGCGATTAGCGACAGGTCTTCATCAGGCTTGCCTACCCGCACGCACCCACTTCGCCACACGCCGTGCAAAAATCGCAGCCATCCTTGCGGATCACCGCGTTCGCGCCGCACGAGCCGCATTTGCGTCCAAGCATCGTATGCAAGCCTTGCGCACCGCCGGCTTGCATCAACGCTGCTTCGCCAGCCTCGCGAGCGTCACCAGCGTCACCAGGATTTGGACGGATACCGAAATCCGCCGACAACGCCGTCTCGGCCTTCATCTGCCCGCGCGGCAATCGCGCCAGCATGCGCGAGGGCACCTGGTTGCCTTCCGCGTCGAGAAAACCGCGCCGGTGCAGAATTTGCTGGATCGCAAAGGCCAGCGCCGCCACTTCGGAATCGTGCCAGCGTGGCGTGCGATAACCGTCGAGACGCTGCACTTCGCCGAGCCGCACTTGCCCGCGGTCCCACGACACCTTGCGCATATCCTGCAAGTTGCGCGCGACAAAACCGCCGCGTGCCGCGAGCGACAGCGAACGCATCGTCGCCGTGATCCATTGCTGCGATTCGTCGCGTTGACCGGTCGGAATAAAGAACTCGATAGGGCGCTCGATCGTGACGTCTTCGCCGCCGAGCCGTCCCGTCACTTCGATAAACGACGCCGCCACGTAAAGCGACTTCTTGCCGGCTTGCGTCAGGTACTCGACTTTTTCGATGATCGCCGGCAACTCGCCCTTGGGCCGATGATCGATTGCGATCCGCAAAGGGTCCTGACCGGTCTCGGCCAGCGTGTCCTCGGCTTGCGGCGGGCTCACGCTCAGCACCGCGCCCAGCGTTTCATTCGGGCGGTACGTGGCGAGACCCTTGAGACCGTTCTTCCACGCGTCGAAGTAGAGGCTTTCGAACGCTTCGAACGGATAGTCCGCCGGCACGTTCACGGTCTTCGAGATCGACGTGTCCACGTACGGCTGCACGGCGGCCATCATGTCGAGGTGGTCGCGCGCCGACATCTCGAGTGCGCTGACGAAGTAGTCCGGCAGCTTGCTCACATCGCCGCCGAGCTCGCGATAAAGACGATACGCGTAGTCTTCGACATCGAACGATTCGCGGCCGCCGTCGGCCATCACCTTCATGCGCGTGTAGGTCCACGAGAAGGCCGGCTCGATGCCGTTCGAGGCGTTGTCGGCGAACGCGAGGCTGACGGTGCCGGTCGGCGCGATCGACAGCAAATGACTGTTGCGGATGCCGTCCTCGCGGATCGCATCCTTGATGTCGTCGGGCAGGCGCGAGGCGAAGGTGCCGGCTTCCAGATAACGCGCGGCGTCGAACAATTCGAACGCGCCGCGCTCGCGCGCCAGTTCCACCGACGCCCGATAGGCTTCGTCGCGCATCAGCTGGGCAATGCGTACCGCGAAGTCGCGGCCTTCCTGCGAGTTGTAGCGCAGGCCGAGCATCACGAGCGTATCGCCGAGGCCGGTGAAGCCTACGCCGATGCGCCGCTTGGCGCGCGACTCGTCATATTGCTGCTGCAGCGGCCATAGCGTGACGTCGAGCACGTCGTCGAGAAAACGCACCTGGATGCGGGTGCGTTTGGCGAGACCGTCCCAGTCGAACGAAGGCTTGCGGCCTTTCATCTGCGCGAACGGATCGAGCACGAAACGCGTGAGGTTCAGCGGTCCGAGGTTGCAGCAGCCGTAGGCCGGCAGCGGTTGTTCGCCGCACGGATTGGTGGCGCGGATGGTTTCGACGGCGCGTAGATTGTTGTCCTCGTTCATGCGCGAGATGAACACGATGCCGGGCTCGGCGACGTCGTAAGTGGAGCGCATGATGCGATCCCAGATCTCGCGTGCGGGCCGTTCGCTGTAGACCCACAGGCCGTCTTCGCGCTGCCGCACGTCGCCTGCCGCGCGCAGCGCCGGTGACGGCTCGGCGCGGTGCACGAGCGGCCAGGGCTGATCTTCTTCGACCGTGCGCATGAATTCGTCGGTGACGCCCACCGACACGTTGAAATTGTTCCAGCGGCCTTTCGAATGTTTCGCTTCGATGAACTCGATCAGATCGGGGTGATTGCAATCGAGCACGGCCATTTGCGCGCCACGCCGCGAGCCCGCACTTTCGACGGTCCGGCATGAGGCGTCGAATACGTCCATATAACTGCACGGTCCGGACGCCGACGAACTGGTGGTGTGAACGCGGGCCCCCTTGGGCCGGATCGCGGAGAAGTTGTAGCCGACGCCACCGCCGCGTCGCATCGTTTCGGCGGCCTGCAGCAGCGCAACGTAAATGCCGGGCAGGCCTTGTTCGTCGACGCCTTGAATCGCGTCGCCGACCGGCTGCACGAAGCAATTGATCAGCGTGGCGGCGATGCCCGTGCCGGCCGCGCTCATGATGCGCCCGGCGCCCAGCGCGCCGTGCCGCAGGTTGTCGACAAAGAGGGCTTCCACCGACTCGCGCAAGGCTTCCGGTTCCGCCTGAGCGACGCCGCGGGCGACGCGTTTGAACACGTCGTCGGCCGATTGTTCGTCGCCTTTCGCGTATTTCTCGAGCAGGACGTCCAGAGAGAATTGTTGCGGTGCAACGATCTGGACGGGAGGAACCGCTGCGGCGCGGGTTTCGGAAGTGTCTTCTGCCATGGTGTCGCCTCTCGTTTGCCGCGAGACGGGCTGCGGCGCATTCGAATGGGTGCGGGGCATTCATTTAACGGTGCGCGTCTGGCAGGCGTGGTGACCTGGCGCAACGTGGAACACCTTAACGCACGTGGCGAAGGGCCGCAATCGGGCTTTTGGGGGCAGGGCTGTGGAGAGGCTCACGGCGGCAGGCGCCGTAACCGCGTGATAGCAACAACGTGCCGTCGAGGCAAAAAACGTCAGGCTTCAACCAGTTCGCCGAACACCTCGGCACAGATCATCGCGGAAGCATTCGAAGGTGCCGGCCGTTCAGCGGGCTTGAACACCGCATCGCCGCGGCGGATCTTGCGCCGCGTAACCGCGCACGTCCCCGACGTATGCGCCGAGCGCCGCCGCCACCGTTGCTCGCCATAATGACAGCGCCCCGGTTCGACCCAGCGGATCACCAGCGTGGTATCGGAGCGTTCGAGAATTTCGATGCGCACGCCATTGGTACCGTCAAGGGGGATGGACTCAAGGGTCATCATCGTCGGCTCCGTATTGTGGTGTGCCGAATTTAGTCCCGTGCGCGCCGGATAGCCATTCTGCCGCGGTTGAAACACTGTTCTTCAAATAGCAACAATGAAACTTGACATTTGTGCTCGCCCGGAACGGCGGGGCTTTGCGGGTCGTATGCGTTATGAATTTGCGATAACGTGGATTTTTGCAACGCAGTGTTGTACGCAGCGCGACGAGAATGCCGCCTGCAAAGGGCTGCGGCGCTTCCTTTAAGATGTGGTAATTGATGAGCGACCGTGCGATGCAAGTGTAGCGGGTTTGCATTTTTCTGGACGGCTCGCGCGCATTTCCACAAGACCTTAAGAGCCTTCATGACTTCACGCCCCCCAATTGTCCCGCCCGAATCCCCGGTGCCGCCTGCTTGCCTGAAAAAGCAGAAACCGGCATCGCTTGTCCTCTACATCGCACTCGTGTTGCTGGCGTTGTGGGTCGTGCGCGATTTCATTGCGGTCGTGGCCTGGGCCGGCGTCATTGCGATCGCCCTGTGGCCGCTGTTGAGAAAGATGGAGGGCATCCGCTGGTGCACGGGCCGCACGACGCTGATCGCCGCGGTGCTGACACTCGTCATTGCGTTGCTGGTGGTGCTGCCGGTCGGTATCGGCATTGCTCAGGCGCTGCGCGAAGCCCATGACATGAGCGAGTGGTTCAAGGCCGCGCAGGAAAACGGTATTCCGATGCCGGCCATCATCGAGCGCTTGCCGTTCGGCGTGCAACAGATTTCAGCCTGGTGGCAGACCAATCTCGCTCAGCCGCTGCGCGACTCGGCGGCCATGAAGGGACTGCACAGCACCACGGTGATGACGCTCGGCCGCCATTTCGGCGCGCGCGCGGCGCACGGCGTGATGGTGTTCGCCTTCATGCTGATCACGCTATTCGTGATCTTTCAAGCGGGGCCGCGTCTGTCCGGCTCGCTGATGAAAGGCGCGCGGCGCGGTTTCGGCGATGACGGCGCACAGTTGCTCGAGCGCATGGCCGCGGCAGTGCGTGGCACCGTGTCCGGGCTGGTGGTGGTGGGGCTCGGCGAGGGCGTGTTGATGGGCGTCGCCTATTTCGTGACCGGTTTGCCGCATGTCGCGCTGCTCGCGTCCATCACGGCGATCGCCGCGATGCTGCCGTTCTGCGCGCCGCTCACGTTCGGCCTCGCGGCCTTGTGGCTGTTCTCGCAAGGCTCGGTGGCCGGGGCGATCGGGCTTGCCGTGTTCGGTTCAGTCGTGGTGTTCATCGCCGAACACTTCGTGCGGCCGGTGCTGATCGGCAACTCGACGCGATTGCCTTTCCTGCTGGTGCTGTTCGGCATTCTCGGCGGGGCGGAGACGTTTGGTTTGCTCGGCCTCTTCATCGGGCCCGCGCTGATGACCGTGCTCGTGGTGCTGTGGGCTGACCTCGTGCAATAGTTGCATGCAATTTGCCGGCGCAATCAGGACTGCTGATTCGCCGGGGGGCGGGACTAGCGAGGTTACTTTTCCTGATCGCGCGCCGGCTGTTTGACGCAGCCCAACGTATATTTCAGCGCTGCCGGCAGCAGCGCGCTCCAGACATCCCAGGTGTGACCACCGTCGATGATGCGCAGCGCCGCGGGATTTTCCGCCAGCCGAAGATGCGTGTAAAGCGATGATGCATCGGCCTGGATCGCGAGGTCGTCGTCGCCGGCGGCGATGAAGATTGAGAGGCGATACGGCTGACCCATGTACCGCTCCCATTGCGCCGGATAGTTGAGCGCATGCCAGGCGTGCGGATCGAACTGCCGATCACCGAACACGCCGACGCGGCGTGCCGCCGAAGCGAGCGGCGGCTCGTTCGCATAGATCGCGGGACTGAGCAGGAGCGCGCTGCAAAAGAACGCGGGTTGCGTCATGGCGTAGCGCAGCGCGCCGAAACCGCCCATCGAAACGCCGCCGATCATCCGACCGTTGCGCTGCGTCGCGACCGCGTAGCGCGTTTCGATCTCGGGCAGCAGATCGTCGAAGAACGCCGTCTCCATCTTCTCCTTGCGATCGACGTACCAGTCCGTGCCGCCCTGCGGCATCACGATCGCGACCGGCGGCATCTCCTTGCGTTCGATCAGTGCGTCGGCGGTGGTCTGCAGGTGGCCCTGCGTGAGCCAGTCGTTGGCGTCGCCGTTGTTGCCGTGCAGGAGGTAAAGCACCGGAATGCGCGCGGCGTCGTGGCGGTAGCCGGTGGGCAGATAGATCGTGTAGGCCCAATCCCGGCCGAGCGCTTCGGAATGGAAACTTCGGCTGATGACGGTGCTGGCGTTCGCCAGCGCGCCGACAGCGGCGCACAGCGCGAAGAGTGCGGAATGTAGGAATAGACGCATGTCAGAGTAAGAGGCCGCCGCGCAGGTCGGGCGCGGTCGTCATGCTATCAGTATCGGCAGTGGAAATCGTTAAGTGGCAAGCGGCACGCTGCCCGCTCAAGGCGATGTCCTGAGACGCAAGCTCCAGACGTACGCGGTGAAGCGTTTGAGCGGCTCGGATGCCTTGGCGACGGCGAACAATGCGCCCACCGCACATGCATCCGCCACCAGCCCGAGGGGATAGTTCAGATAGCCGTCAGTCGCGGCATACAGCACCGAATCGACGACCAGCGAAATCACGGCGCCCGCGATAAAGCACAGCAACCCTTTGCGGCCGATCATGCCGACCCACGGCATCCATTGAGCGAGCTTTCTTGCCCAGCCGAGCTCGATCAGGTTCGCGACGAGCCAGGCAATTGCCAGAAAATTGACTGCGCGCAGGTAGGAGAGGTTTTGCTTGAAGCTGCCGTCGAGCGGCTCGCGTTCGATAAACAGCTTGTAGTAGGCCGCGGCGGCGACCACGGCGAGCGCCAGCGCGCTGACCAGCCAGCCGAGACGGTGCGCGCTGATCCGCTGATAAACCGGCTGGCAACGTGCCAGCACGCCGAGCACGAACAGCAATTGCCAGGCGAACGGGTTGAAATCCCAGTGCATGTCCGGCGCGGCGGGCAGGTAGGCGTCGATAGCCGGTGCGCCCGCCCACAGCGCGACGCTGCCGGCCAGCAGCAGCCACGGCTTGCTGCGCGCGAGCGGCAGGATCATCGGTACCAGCAGCGCGAAGAACGCGTACATCGGCAGCACGGAAGCGAGATACGGCTGACGGCGGAACAGGAGGATGTCGCGCAGGGCGGACACAGGGGCGTCCATCAGATCGTCGAGATCGGTGGTGGCCAGATTCGGACCGTCGATACTGAACGCGCTCAGCACTGCGCTGACCAGCAGCATCAAGCCGGCTGTGATGAGGAACGCGCGATAGATCTCGAGCGAGCGCCGCAGGAAGCGGCTGCGCGCGGTCGCCTCGTTACGCCGTTCGGCGAGCGCCGCATAGGCCGTGGCGGTGGCGAAGCCGCCGAGGAACACGAAGACCTCGGCCGCGTCGCACAGCGCATACGCATGAAGCGTGACGCGCGACAGAATGCTGCCGCCGATGTGATCGACGACGATGATCAGGAGAACCAGCCCGCGAAAAAAATCGAGCTCAATCAAGCGGGATTGCGATTTTTGCATTGTGTGGCGCCAAAAGCAGCCCTGTGCGACGGCGCGCTAGTCCAGCGCGGCAGGCGTCTCACAAAGCTTTATAAAATTGGATGGGTGTTGCGGCGGGGCGACCTGTGTCGCCGCTTGAACCGGCCATGCGAGGCTCGGTTGCAGAGGCCAGTAAAAATGACCCGTTTGACGGCGCCGAGTTCCGCTGCAGCGCCGCAAAAGCTTTCGATTATATTTCTTTCGATAACAAAGCTGCTACGAGATGGGTAGAGCGGGGCGGCCCATGCGGCCGCCGGCTTAAGTCTGGCTGGCGCGCCGCCGTTTACCTGAATAAGCGCCGCGAAAGAAGGGGCTGCTGCACGCAGTGGAGATTTCGCAACGTTTTGAGATATGCGCGCGACACCCGATGGACGGCGACGTAACGGCGTGTGAGGATTTCCTGAAAGCGCGTCGGGGTCTGTCGGGGTCGAGTCAGGTTCGATAAGCGCCCCGAGAAGCGTCAAAAAGAAAGCGGTCGGATCGAGGTCCCATCACTCGAGCTCTGGGAGATCATCATGAACAAGCAAGTGTTCGCGCTGGCTGTCTCCACTGCTTTGTCCGCCGCTTCGTTAGCTATTTTCTCCCCCTCTGCTTTTGCCCAGACGAGTGTGACGCTGTACGGCGTACTCGATGAAGGCATCAACTACACCAACAATGTCGGCCACGGCCATGTCTATGAACTCGCGAGCGGCTATGCGCAAGGCAGCCGCTGGGGCTTGAAAGGCGCCGAGGAACTGGGCGGTGGCCTGAAGGCGATCTTCCAGCTGGAAAATGGCTTCGACGTCAGTTCCGGGCGGCTCAACCAGGGCGGCCGGATGTTCGGCCGCCAAGCCTTCGTCGGCTTGAGTTCGGAGCCATACGGCACATTGACGTTCGGCCGCCAGTACGACTCGGTGGTCGACTTTCTGGCGCAGACGACGGCCAACGGCAACTGGGCCGGCTATCTGTTCTCGCATCCGTACGATAACGACAACACCGACAACTCATTTCGCCTCGACAACAGCGTCAAGTACACTAGCCCGACGATCTCGGGCTTCCAGTTCGGCGGCGTCTACAGCTTCAGCAATGACACCGGCTTCGCCAATAACCGCGCGTACAGTTTCGGCGGCCAGTACGTCTATGGCGGACTGCTGGTGGCCGCGGCGTATCTGCAGGCCGACAACCCCGGCAACGGCTCGAACGGCGCGATCACGGCGAACGACGCCAGCTTTATCGCCGCCCGCATGCGCGTGTTCGGCGGCGGCATCACATATACCTTCGGCCCGGCCACGGCCGGTTTCGTGTACACCAACTCGAACTATCTGAACCCCACCGGCAACGGCTATCTCGGCGTGACGCCGCTCGTGCCGCCGGGCGTGTTGTTGAACTCGCTGAAGTATCAGAACTTCGAGGTGAACGGCAAGTATCAGATTTCGCCGATGCTGTTCGTGGGCGCGCAGTATGTGTACACGATGGAAACCTACGACGCCTCGAGCGGCGGCGTGAAGCCGAAGATTCATTCGTTCGGCCTGATGGCGGACTACAACCTGTCCAAACGGACCGACGTCTACATTCAGGGCGAATATCAGCAGGTGACCGGCGACGCAACTTATTCGATTCTTGACGAGGCCTTTACGCCCGGCACCCAGTCGCCGTCATCGACGTCGAAGCAGGTCGTGGTGCGCGCGGCGATACGGCATAAGTTCTAGGGAAGGCGGCAGGACGAGACAGCGGGGGTATTTCTGGCCGAGCACGGCAGATTTGGCAGATTCAGTTCATCACATAGTTCTGAATCAGAATGCCGATGACCACGCCGGCGGGAATGCCGAAAGTTCTGCCGCGAATCGGCGCGCTCAGATCTTCGTCGAGTACGAAGCTGCAGCGGCGTTCACGCCAGACGGTTTTATAGGCCAATGGCTTGGCATCGACAATAACGATGGAGATGAGCGCGGTCAGGATGACCTGCTCCAAAGCATGCAGCTTCGCTATAAATGGCGAAAAATCGCCGGCATTGCAGAGCAACACCATCACGACTGCAGCGACCAGGGCGCCGAAAAAAACTCCACCCATGAATCTGTTCGCTGAATTAAGAGAATCCACTTGAACCTCAAATCATTCGCCGGCTTTGCCGAGCCGGCGAAGTAAAAAAATAAACTGACGGAAATGGTTTTTCTGTTTAAAGACCGGTCTTGCTTTGGCAGTAAGGCCGGCTTTAAAGGACCCGTAAGGATATTTTTTTGACGTTCTTCAGCCTATCGTCCTTTTCCTAATGTCGTGCGGGATCAGTCTGAAATGGCCGGCGCGCGGCCAGGACGCTGACAGAACAACCGTAGCGGCGGCAGGGCGCTCGCTACGTTGTGTGTCAGCGTTTATGCCCGTCGCGGCGATCCTGAAGAGTGACCGTCAAGCTGCCGCCTTCGCGCCGAACAGATTCAACTTTGCGTACTGCAGCAACATGATGGTCTTTCCGTCGACGATCTCGCCGCGCTCGACCATCGCCAGCGCTTCGTCCACCGGCAGTTCCAGCACTTCGATATCTTCACCTTCGTCGGCAATCCCGCCGCCCGCGCCGACCTTTGCCACCGCGTCGTATTCGGCGACGAAAAAATGCAGCTTTTCCGTCACCGACCCCGGGCTCATGAAGGCTTCGAATACCTTGCGCACGTCATGCACGCGGTAGCCGGTTTCCTCTTCGACTTCGGCGCGGATGCGTTCCTCGGGCGAAGCCGCCTCCAGAAGGCCTGCCGGCGCCTCGATCAGCATACCGTGATGTCCGTTGACGAATGCCGGCAGGCGGAACTGCCGCGTCAGCACCACCGTGCGGCGGCGCGCGTCGTATAGCAGCAGCGTCGCGCCGTTGCCGCGATCGTAGGTTTCGCGACTCTGGCGCTGCCAGCTGCCGTCCGCGCGCTGGTAGTCGAAGGTGGTTTTCTTCAACACGTACCAGTCGTCCGATAGCACTTTCACGTCGACAATCCGCACCCGCCCGGCAATTTCGTTCATGACTCGCCTCCTGTCCTCGCATCTGGTCGTGTTGGGAAATGCGGTCTGCACCGCATGCAATTCATGGTATCGTGCAGTATCGTGCAAAAACAAGAAATTTCGTGCAAATTGTCCAACCTGCTGACGGGACTGCCGCCGTGCTCACATCGCAAAGAAAACAGTTGATCCTTGAAGCACTCAAGCGGGACGGTCAGGTGATCGCGAAAACCTTGAGCGCGGCGTTCGACGTCTCCGAGGACACCATCCGGCGCGATTTGCGCGAGCTTGCCGCCGAGGGGCACCTTCAGCGCGTGCATGGCGGGGCGTTGCCGGCGTCGCCGGCGGCGGTGGATTTTGCCGGGCGCGAGCAGATCGAATCGGCGTCGAAGGCGGCAATCGGCCGGGCGGCGGCGGGCCTGATCGGGCGCGGCCAGATTGCGTTCGTCGACGGCGGCACGACGGCCGTGCAACTGGCGCGTCATCTGCCGCGAGACTTGCGGGCAACGATCGTCACGCATAGTCCGAGCATCGCCGTCGAACTCGCGGAGCACACGGAACTCGAGGTCATCATGATCGGCGGACGGCTGTTCCGGCATTCGATGGTCAACGTGGGCGCGGCGGCCATCGAATCACTCAGTCACATTCGCGCCGACCTCTATTTCATGGGCGCGACCGGCGTGCATCCGCAAGCGGGTCTAAGCACCGGCGATATGGAGGAGGCCTACGTTAAACGCGCGCTCGCGGAACATGCGGCGGAAACGGTGGTGCTAGCGTCGGCGGAAAAAACTCAACGCGGCGTCGGCGTACAAGATCGCGGAGGTGTCGGCGGCCAGCACGATCGTCGTCGAGCGGCACACGCCAGAGGCGCTTACCGCGCCGTTCGAGGCATTGGGCATCACGATTCTGCGTGCCTAGGTAAGCGGCAAAATAAGTGGCACAAGAAGCGTCATAAACCCGCTTTTATAATGATTCATACCCGATCCGTTATTTGCGAGATAAAAGACAAAAATTGACGCACCATGTGTCTAAACAGCGCGATAATTCCCGCCCTTGCCCTCTGTAGGGCAGGAAATAAGGCAACTCACGGTAGTTCAAGGTAAATCAGATCGACTGCGGCAGCCGAGGTGATGGCCGCTGCACGTCGTCGGTACGCACGGGCGCACGCAAGCGCCTGCGGTTCGAACACCTCCCTCGTGGATTACAGCCGTTTAGCGCAGGTTCGCCGCGTGTAAGCTGGAATGCGCCCGCGCTGCGACGGCCTGTGTTCCGCGTTGGTCCTGCTATCGGGTTGCCGCTGTGTTCACTAAAGGAGAAGTCCATGGGGAAACTCGACCTTTCGCGTCGTAGTTTTCTGAAGGCCAGCGTGTTGGCGGGTGTATCGGTGTATATCGCGCCGATGGGCAGCCGCGCATTCGCTGCGTTGTTCGAAGAAAAAATTCTGACGCCGGTTCAGTGGAACGCCGCCAACGGGCAGGCGAAATTCCGTATCGACGGGATCGCCAAAGTGACCGGCTCCAAAGTGTTCGCGCGCGACATCCGCGCCGCCGACATGCCGCATTGGCCGCAGCAACAGTCGCACGCCTTCATCCTGCGCACGACGCAAGCCGACCGCAGCTATGAAGGCTTCGACCTGACGCTGCTCGGCGACGAACTGAAGCCTGACCGCGTGGTCACGGCGGCCGATCTGTCGCGTGACGGCCTGATCTTCCCGGCCTTCTACGGCGACGATATGTTGTTGCCGCCGGGCAAGACGCCCGCGTATCTCGGCCAGGCGGTTGCGATCCTGATCTATCACGACTTCGCGCGCTTCCGTTTCGCGAAAGACAAACTGAAGTTCCAGGATCAGATCATCCGTTACGGTGCGCAAACGGGGCCGCTCGAACGCGATCCGTGGGGCACGTTCCGCTTTGTGCGCGTCGGCGGCAAGACGCCGCATGACGACGACATCTTCTCCAGCCTGAAAGACGCGCCGGTGTTCCCGAGCATGATGCGCAAGCACCAGCCGGTGTGGCCCGACGGCGTCGAACACGGCAAGCTCGACGAGCAGGGCATGTTCCATGCCGGCCAGATCCGGCAGGAACTGGATCATCCGTCGGCGGACTGGCTCGTGCTGGAACGCGAGTACAACACGCAGTCGATCGACACGGCCGCGCTCGAACCCGACAACGCGAACTGCTGGTACGACGCGGCAACGCAATCGCTGCACATGGTCGTGCCGACCCAGGCGCCGTCGGAAGTCGCCGACAGTGCCGCCGGCATGGTCGCGAAGTGCGCGTTCCCGGTGAAGAACCTGTTCATTCACCCGTGCTATACGGTGGGCTACGGTTCGAAGGATCACTTCAACGTGCCGTTCTACGGCCTCGTCTGCGCGATGTATGCGGAGGGTCGCCCGGTGCGTCTCGCCAACGATCGCTATGAGCAGTTCCAGACGTCGTTGAAACGCCATGCGTTCAAGATGAACTACCGGATCGCCGTCGATAAGAACACCGGTCTGATGCAATCGTTCAAGGCCGAGATGGAAGCGGACGGCGGCGGTCGTTGCAACTTCTCGCCGTCGGTGGCGATGGTCGGCGCGACGGCTGCGCAATCGATCTATTACTTCCCGAAGAACGATCTCTCGGCGGTGGCCGTCGCTTCGCGCGCGATCGACGCCGGTTCGGCGCGCGGCTACGGCACGCTGCAAAGCATGGCCGCGACCGAGATGATGGTCGACGAAATCGCCGCGCAGCTGAATGTCGATCCGATCGACTTCCGCCTGAAAAACGCGCTGCGTTCGGGCATGAAAAACACGCAGGGCGCGGTGCCCGCCGGCGCGATTCGCGTCGACGATGTGTTACAGAAGGCGAAGGTTCATCCGCTGTGGGTGAATCGGGCGAAGCGTAAAGCCGAGTTCGAAGCCGCGCATCCGGGCAAGCGCTACGGCGTCGGTTTTGCGTGTGTGCAGAAGGACTTCGGCACGGGCGCGGAAACCTCGTTCGCGAAGGTCGAGTTCGGCGCGGACGGCAAGATCAGTCTGCAACATACGGCTGCCGAAATCGGCACCGGCATGTCGACCTCGCAGGCGATCGCGGTCGCGAAGTGGCTCGGCATGCCGGCTACCGACGTGCACGTGGCAATCACCGATTGGCCGGATCTGCCGGTCGTCACGAGCGGCGATCCGTACATGATGTCGCAAGCGGACCAGGACAAGCTGGCCGCGAATCCGCGCTGGTCGCCGGGTTATGCGTCGCCGTCGAGCGCGACGAATTCGGCGTTCTACTTCACGCACAGCACCCGCGAGGCGGCGCGCGTCGTCTTCGCCCATGGCTTGTGGCCGGCGGCAATGGCGATCTGGAGCCAGGGTGGCGGTGGTGGTCAAGCCGCGCCGCTGGTGGTGCGAATCGAGGACGCGCGTTGGGTCGAGGGCAAGCTGTCCGCGGCGGGGCTCGAAGCGCTGCCGTTCGAACAGCTTGCGAAGAAGGCACACGAGTTGGGCCTGGTTACGGGCGCGACTGTGCACGTGTTCAATCGCTGGCAATGGACTGAAGCGGACTTCGAGATTGACGGCAGCGTCGAGCGTTTGCCGCTCGACGGGCTTGCGGTTCGTTACGGCGACAACGCTTCCGCCGATAAAAGGAAACTGCAAACCACGCCGAACCATTACGGCGTGCTCGATCGTCAGCGTGTGTTTATTCCGCCGGTTCAGCGCAATAACGCGGCCGTTACGTACTACAGCGCGGTTGGCACGCTGGTCGAGTTGTCGGTGCATGAAGCGAGCGGCAAGGTGGACCTGCTCGCGCATCACTCGATCATGGAATGCGGCAATCAGCTCTCGCCGCAACTCGTGTCGGGTCAGTTGCAAGGCGGGCTCGCAATGGGCATCGGCCACGCGCTGCACGAGTATTTGCCGCTCTATGAGGACGGCCCGGGCAACGGCACGTGGAACTTCAATCGCTACCACTTGCCGCGCGCAACCGATGTCGCCGTCTGGACCCAGACCGGCGAGGTGCTGCCGCCGCTGACCGAGACCGACCCGCCGAAGGGCATCGCCGAAGTGGTGATGATTCCGGTGGTCGGTGCCATCGTGAACGGTATCGCGCACGCGATCGGCCATCGCTTTACCGACCTGCCGGTTACCCCGCAACGTATTCAGAAGGTGCTCGCATGACGGCCCCCACTCAAACTCCAGCTAATGCGGCGAGCTCCGCCGTTGCCTCAGGCAAAGTCTTTGGCGCCTCTGGTGCTGTCGCGGCATCCGCTACTACGGGTGCCTCGGGCGCATCCGCCGCTAATCCGGCTTCCGCTGCCTTGGGTGCGACGGTGTCCGCCGGCGTTGCCACCAGCACGCCGGCCGCGGTCGTGGTCGAGCGTCCGTTGACGCATTTCCGCACACTGCCCGTGTCGGTCAAGGTGAACGGCGAGATCGTCGGCCCGACCGACGTGCCCGCCGGTCTGATGATGATCGATTTTCTGCACGAGTATCTGCATCTGACCGGTTCGCGGCTCGGCTGCGGCCAGGGCATCTGCCACGCGTGCGTCGTGATCGTCGACAAGCCGGACGGTACCAGCGAAGAAGTGCGCACCTGTATCACGGGCGCGAATTTCTTCCAAGGCAAAACCATCCGCACGATCGAAGGCCACGCGAAGCGTAACGAAGCAGGCGAAGTCGTCGAACTGTCGCCGATCCAGCAGAAGTTTCTCGAACACTTCAGTTTTCAGTGCGGGTACTGCACGCCCGGATTCGTCAATGCGGCGACCGTGCTGATCGAATGCCTGAAGCGTCAGCCGATCGGCAAAGACCAGGTCGAGCAAACCATCACCGAAGCGCTGAACGACCATATCTGCCGTTGCACGGGCTACGTGCGGTACTACGAGGCCGTGAAGGAAGTCGTGATGACCACGCCTGGTCTCGTGAAGGAAGCCGCATGATGCGCCCCTCGATGAATGTGCGTCGCGCGCTGCTGTTGCTCGGTACGGCTGCGTTGCTCAGTGCTTGCGGTAAACACGACGACTCCGCTGTCGCGATGCAGGCCGCTGCCGCATTGGGCCCGCAATCCACCGCCGCCGATCCGCTCGCGCGCGGCCGTTACCTCGTGAAAGCCGCCGACTGCGCCGCCTGTCACACCACGGCCGACGGCGCGCCGTTCGCCGGTGGCGTGAAGCTGGCTTCGCCGTTCGGCACCTTCTACGGCACCAACATCACGCCGGACAAGGACCACGGCATCGGCAACTGGAGCGCGGACGATTTCTACAGGGCGCTGCACGACGGCGTCACGCCGACCAAGCAGCTGTATCCGGCCATGCCGTACACGTCGTATCGTCAGTTGTCGCGCGCGGATAGCGACGCCATCTACAAGTATCTGATGGCGCAGAAACCGGCCGCCGTGGCGAACCACGAACCCGAGCTGTCGTTCCCGTTCAACATGCGTTTTGGTGTGCGCTTCTGGAACTGGGTGTTCCTGAAGGACGCGTTGCCGGATGCATCGAAAGGCCAGACCGCCGACTGGAATCGCGGACGCTATCTGGCGAACGCGCTTGGCCATTGCGCCGAATGCCATACGCCGCGCGGCAAGTTCGGCCAGCTCGACGATGCGAAGCCCCTAACGGGCGCGGCACTCGGCAGGATCGCCGCACCGGACATCACGCCGCATGGTTTGGCGGCGCGTGGCTGGACGGCTGCGGACCTGCAGACGTTCTTCGCGACGGGCATCGCGCCGCAAGGCTCGGCCTTCGGCGAGATGTATCCGGTCGTGCATCTGAGCAGTCAGTACATGACGCATGACGATCTGCGCGCGATGTCGACCTATCTGTTCGGCGACCAGCCACCGGCGCCGCAACCGTTGCAATCGGTCTCCGCCGATGCTGCGCAACTCGAGGCCGGGCGCAATGTATATCTCGCGGTGTGTGCCGGCTGTCACGGCCTTGGCGGCGAGGGCAAACCGCACGTCGCGGTGCCGATGCACGGCAACTCGACAGTGCGTCAAGGCGATGCGCATAACCTGATTGTGGCGATGCTCGACGGCATTGGCGCACAGGATTTCCCGGGCCTCGAACGGATGCAGGAGATGCCGGGCTTCGCCGTGCAACTGAGCGACACGGAACTCGCGCAACTCGCGAATTACCTGCGTGCATCGTATGGTGGCCAACCTGCCGATGTGACAGCCGATGCGGTGAAAGCGTTGCGTTAAAAGCGTCTCATGCGTTGGGCGCTGGAAGTAGAGCGTTTATCGTGAAGTAAAGAAGAAGCCGGTGCCGATAAGGGCACCGGTTTTTTTTATGCGCTGGCCGTTAAGCCCGTAGTAGGCCGCCTGGCCAATCAATTCGCCTGTGCGGGTCGTGGGTCATCGAGTCGCCTGTGAATGGCGCGTAATGAACACACGTGCAATGAACTCACACGCAATGACCTGCTCAAACGGTATCGCGCCGTGGCCACCCGGCGGCGCGCTACGTTTCGCCGTAGACCAATCTGATGTCCTTCATGGAGACTTCATGAGCAATCTCGCAACGCAGATTCTTCCGCATCATAGTGACCCTCATTCGTTGGGCGCGCCGCTGGCTTGCGTACAAGGCACGATCAGCAAGGTGTTCCTCAGCCCGGAGTTCCACCACACCGCCGATCACCAGCAGTTCGTCATCAAGATCGACAAGGTCGTGAAGTTCGAAGGTGGCACGCAGAACCTCGTCGGTACCGAAGTATTCGTTGCCGTGCGTTTCGGCGATAGCGAAGGGCTCGCGCACGAAATACCCGGACTGCAGGCCGGGCAACCGATCGAGGCGCAAGGTGAATACATTTCCGAAGCCAGCGCCTATCCAACCGCCGACAACAGCAACCCCGTTCTGCCGGTACTGCATTTCACGCATCATCCGGTCGGGTATGTGAAGTATCAAGGGCAGACCTACAGCTAGCCGAACCCGGTCATGGCGAGGCGGATCGGCATGCGCCCATCCCCTCGTCAATGCATTTTTCTCTCTCCACTCGCCGTTGCACCGATTGGAAATTCAAGTTTTGGCGACGCTTTGCCGTTAAAGCAAACGTTATCGCCGGTCGTCCGCCGACGCAGCCGTTTGCGGGGCCTTTGGTTCTTTGGATCCTTTGGTTCTTTGATCCTTTGCGACCGTGCGCGTGACGGCTCCAGGCCGACACCAAGCATGGGGCGCGGACTGACCCGGTGCGCCGGATTATGCAGCCGGGGCTGCGGTGACCCGATTTGCAAGAAGCTGCGGCTGCTCGACGGCATGCGGCGCTGGACTGGTTGCAGACACAACCTTGTCTGCAACACAGTGCGTAAGCTTTGTATCAGATTGTGTGGGGCGGGGCGTTTTTTGCAAAACGCACTTTACAATTCCGCGTGAATTTTAATCGGCAATCTGGCCCTTTTCGCG
The DNA here is from genome assembly GCF_003610295.1 of Paraburkholderia sp. BL23I1N1. Taxonomy (NCBI): domain Bacteria; kingdom Pseudomonadati; phylum Pseudomonadota; class Betaproteobacteria; order Burkholderiales; family Burkholderiaceae; genus Paraburkholderia; species Paraburkholderia sp. BL23I1N1. Next base: position 5,888,816 of record NZ_RAPV01000001.1, on the reverse strand, counting down.
GAAGTTAGCCTGTTATCGGATATCGGCATCGAACGCCCGGCATTCGGCACGGCGGAAGGGTTGGTTTGGACGGCAGGGCATGGGTGAGCGCCGCACGAGGCGGCCTCGCTGTGTCGCGAACGGTAGCAGCGCTTCATAAGAATGCGCGCATCACACGCGACAGGGTAGCACTTGGCTCGCCAATAAAAAGCAGGAGTCGAACATGTTGGGAAAGCGTTTCGACAGAACAATGATGGCCAGTCTGGCTGGCGTGTGGGTCGCGATAGCGGTCAGCGGTTGTGCGAATGTGGGGCAGCAGGGCGCGGCGTCGGACGCATCGGCTGCGTCCGGCGTGCCGGCAGCGGCTGCGGCGCCGGCTTCCGATACGCTCGCAGTCCGGTCGGTCCAACTGGCCGCTGACGACGGCACGCCGCTTAAAAAGGCGCCGCCTTTGGTGTATCGCGTCAAGCGCGGCGACACGTTGGCGCGCATCGCGCAGCACCATCATTGCAGTGTCAAGCAGTTGCAGGCGTGGAATGGTCTCAAGGCTTCCTCGCGGTTGAAGCACGGACAGGTGCTGCACGTCGCCTCGCCGGAAACGGTGCGGGAAGTTAACCTGGCAAATGCGGCGGCAAACGCGGCAACCAATGCGGCAGCGGCTGCTGCGAAAGCTGCTGCAGCGGCCACGCCGGCTGTTCCGCTCGCCGCGCAGCAGGCGTCGACGGCAACTACCGCGCAGGCAACGGGGCAAGCAACGGCGCAGTCCGCCCCGCAAACACCCGCGCCTAGCGCTGCCGAGGTGCGTGAAGTCGCGCAGCAGACTTCGCGGCATGCGAATGGCGTCTCGCTGGCATGGCCCGCGGGTGGCCGCGTCGTCGAGGCTTTCCAGCCGGGCGAAACGCGCGGCATCGAAATCGGCGGCAAAGCGGGCGATCCGGTGCGGGCCGCGGCCGACGGCAAGGTGATGTACGCCGGCACAGGTCTGAATAGCTACGGCAGTCTGATCATCGTCCAGCACAACAAGGACTTTTTGACTGCCTATTCGCATAACCGCAAGCTGCTGGTGAAAATCGGCGATATCGTGCGGCAAGGGCAGCAGATTGCCGAGATGGGCGACGAAAATAACTCGCGCGTCTCCGTAGGCTTCGAGTTGCGCCGCGACGGCAAGCCAATCGATCCGATGCCGTATTTGCCGCAAGGCCGCGGCTAGACCTCAGCGGGCGCTTATTCGCCAACCCTGGCGCCACGTCTAAACAAGCAGCGATCCCGGCCAAATCATTTGCCGGGATCGCTGCTTTGTCACATCCAGGCGTCCGGATCCGCTACCCGACAGATCGACTAACGGTCCTGCGCCTTCAATCGAGCCAGCGCAGCGCCGCCGCGACGATCGCTTCGGGTGCATCTTCCTGCATCAGATGACCGGCCCGGGGCACGGGCTGAAAGCGTGCCTCGGGTATGACCGCCGCGAGTTGCCGGCCGCGTTCGAGCGGAATCCACTGGTCGTCTTCGCCCCACAGGATTTGCGTCGGGCACCGCATCTGCGAATAACGTGCTTCGACCTCGTCGGTGTAGCGCTGATCCATTTGGGCGATCTGGCGGTAGAACGCGGCTTGTCCCGTTGCGCCGAGTCAAGGCGTCACATAAGGCGCGAGTTCCTCGTCCGGAATGTCGCGAGCGATGGCGCCGCGCACGTAGGCTTTCACCACTGCTTCGTGGATATACGGTGGCAGCCCGCCGAAAGCCGTGCCGTGTTCGCGCACGTGCCGCACGAACGGCGAACCCCATGGCGCGACGGCGACCGGATCGATCAGCGTGAGGCTGCGATAGTCGCAGCCGTCGATCAGATGCGCGCGCAAGGAGGTCGCGCCGCCGAAATCGTGCGCGATGACGTCTGGACTTTTCAGTCGCCAATGCGCGAGCAATTCCGCCAGCAGCACGTTCTGCACGCCAAGCGAGACGTTCTGAGCGTCGCGTTGCTCGGATTGACCGTAGCCCAGCAGATCGTAGTAGTAGACCGTGCGAATCTGCGCGAGATGCGGGGCGATGCGATGCCACACATACGAAGAAAACGGTGTGCCATGAACCAGCACCAGCGGCGGACCGTTTCCGGTTACGCCAAAGCGCACGGTTTGATCGCGAAACGTATAGCTTTCGGGAAGTGGCCAGTTTTGCATAGCGGTGAGCATGACGAAAAAGTCTGCTTACCTTAGCAGGGTGCGTCTAAGCGTGCTGACGGGCTTGTCGTAGCACGCCCTTAAAGCCCCCCGCAAAAGCTCACCTTTGTTTTATTCAGCAAAGCCAGGCAAATTCAGAAGATGCCGGCACTTGGCGTTGCCGTATCGATCGATGAACGGCGCAGACACAGCGCACTATTACAAAACACGCATAAATCACCTTGAAATAAGGTGTCGTTGTGTTGGCTGGATTCGGAAAGCCTGGTAATCGTCGAGGACACGTCGAATTTGCATTCGACGAAATAACGCGTGATCGACCGAAATGCGTGCGAGGCAAGGGTGAGGAAATTCGGGAGCCGAACGCATAACCCGAACCGGACGCCGTGCTGCCGCATTCAACCACGGCGACGACGTCCGTCCAACGCAACGAAGCCTCTGCGCAGAAGTCACGCGCCACCGGCTACTTCGCTTCAGTGCCGCGCAGCAATTGCGAAACCTGGCCGTGGTGATGCAGGATCGCCGGGTCGGCTTGCAGCAGCGGCAAGTAGCGCGGCAGAAACGCGTTATCGGGCTGCTCGGGAGAAAAGAGACAGGTGACGGCTTCGGCCGCGGCGAGGCGATCGGCGGCGTCGGCTTCCTTGTCGTCGAGAGTCTCGTCGACGTTCGCGATCACCGTGGAGAGCGGCGTGAGCCAGCGGAACGCCGAGCCGTTGATGAGCACCTGCAGGAAGGCCGCCGGTGTCACAGGACCGAATTCCTTTTCGTAAGACGCGCGCTCGTGATCGAGGATCGACTTATGCAGCGCCAATAGCGGTCTGCGAATCTCCGAGAGGAATTGAGTGCATTGCTGGTCGTTCATCGTGCCGCTCCTTCGGATAGTCATGCCGGACCAAGCCGGGCGATTGGATCAAACCGGATCCATGCTAACAAAATCACTCGATGATGCATCGATAAGAATATTGCGCGACCACGAAGCGCGTCGGATCAAGCCAATGCGGCAATGGTAACGCATTGATTTCCATATCGTTTCACTTCCCGCATGGGGCTGCGGCGTGCCCTTTTCGTCGCGTGGATACGCTGCGGACATAGGCGCCGTGTCTGCGAAGTTCTCGATCCACGTCTACAATTCCCAGGTTCCTTCCGGCGCACTCGCGCTGCGCATCATCCACTGCACGCATTGAACTGTAGTCGCATGACGTATTAGCACGGCGTGTCGAATAAACACGGCAGGTCTTTGCATTTTGGTCCGACGTCTCTGCTCAAACAGCCCGATTAAATAGCCTGACAAACAATAAGCCCCACTCGGAGCCGCCCATGACAACGTTCAACATCAACGACCAGACTCATACGGTCGACGCCCCCCCGGACATGCCCCTGTTGTGGGTGTTGCGCGATCTCGTCGGCTTGACCGGCACCAAGTTCGGTTGCGGCATCGCGCAATGCGGCGCATGCACCGTGCATCTCGATGGCGTCGCGGTGCGCTCGTGCGTGCTGCCGGCGGCAGCGGTCGGCGACAAGAAAATCACCACCATTGAAGCAGTCGGCAGCACGCCGGCCGGACAGAAGGTGCAGCAGGCGTGGCGTCAGCTGGACGTCGTGCAATGCGGCTACTGTCAGTCGGGGCAGGTGATGTCGGCGGCCTCGCTGATCGCGAGCAACCCTAATCCGACTGACGCTGACATCGACGCCGCCATGGCCGGCAATATCTGCCGCTGTGGGACGTACAACCGCATCCGCGCGGCGATCAAGCAAGCCGCGAAGGGAGCGTGACATGTCCCGGGGATTGCTCGATGCACAAAACGGCGCGGCGTTGACGAAGGACGGCAAGGGCGACAAGGGTGGCATCACACGCCGCACGTTCCTGAAGTTCAGCGTCACGGTAGGCGCGGCAACCGGCGGCGGCTTGCTGCTCGGCTTCAGCATGCCGGCCGCCAGTCAGGACCAGAAAGCCGGCAAATCGGTGATCGGCGGCGATGCGGACGAGTCGCCGCAGAACGGCGTGTTCGCGCCGAACGCCTTCATCCAGATCGACACGGCTGGCAAAGTCACGCTGGTGATTCCGAAGGTCGAGATGGGGCAAGGCGTCTACACGTCGATCCCGATGCTGATCGCCGAAGAACTCGAAGTGCCGCTCGACTCGGTCACGCTCGACCACGCGCCGCCGAACGAAAAACTCTTCACGGACCCGCTGCTCGGCGGCCAGCTCACTGGCGGTTCGACGTCGATCCGCTATGCGTGGGAACCGATGCGCCGTGCCGGCGCTGCCGCGCGCACCATTCTGATCAGCGCCGCCGCGCAGCAATGGCAGGTCGATCCGGCAAGCTGCCATGCACAAGCCGGGCAGGTGATTCATGCGGCGAGCAATCGCAGCATCGGTTACGGACAGTTAGTGAACGCCGCGGCGAAGCTGCCCGCGCCGCAGAACGTCCCCTTGAAAGATCCGAAAGATTTCAAGCTGATCGGCACGGCGGTGAAGCGTCTCGATTCACCCGAGAAGGTCGACGGCACGGCCCAGTTCGGACTGGACGTGCGCGTACCCGACATGGTCTACGCGGCCATCGCGAACTGCCCGGTGTTCGGCGGCACACTCGCGAGCGTCGACGATACCCATGCGAAGAAAATTCCGGGCGTGCGCCAGGTGGTCAAAGTCGATAACGCGGTCGCCGTGATCGGCGATCACACGTGGGCCGCCAAACGCGGTTTGCAGGCGCTGGATATCAAATGGAACGAAGGCGCGGGCGCGCAGATCGGGATGAAGCAGATCGTCGGCGATCTCGCCAATGCAGCGCAGCGCAATGGCGCGGTGGCGCGTAAAGACGGCGACGTGAACAACGCGTTTTCAAACGCGAAGACCCGCATCGACGCCGTGTATCAGCAACCGTTCCTCGCGCACGCCACGATGGAACCGATCAATTGCACGGTGCACGTGCGGCCCGACGGCTGCGATATCTGGCTCGGCTCGCAAGTGCCGACACGGGTGGTGGACGCGGCGGTTGCCGTCACCGGTTTGCCCGCGGACAAGATCGTCGTGCACAACCATCTGATCGGCGGCGGCTTTGGCCGGCGGCTCGAATTCGACATGGTCACGCAGGCGGTCAAGATCGGCAAACAGGTGTCGACGCCGGTGAAGGTGCTGTGGACACGCGAAGAAGACATCCAGCACGACATGTACCGGCCGTATTACTACGACAAGATCTCCGCCGGGCTCGACGCGAACGGCAAGCCGATTGCGTGGCAGCATCGGATTGTCGGCTCGTCGATCCTGGCGCGTTTCGCGCCGCCCGCGTTCAAGAACGGTATCGATCCGGATGCGGTGGAAGTCGCTTCCGACCTGCCGTACGACCTGCCCAACCAATTGATCGACTACGTGCGCCAGGAACCGCATGCCGTTCCCACCGCGTTCTGGCGCGGCGTGGGACCCACGCGCGGCACCTTCGTGGTCGAGAGTTTCATCGACGAACTCGCCGCGCAGGCGAAAGTCGATCCGGTCAAATACCGCCAGGATCTGCTGGGCAAAACGCCGCGCGCGCTGAACGTGTTGAATACCGCCACGCAGGCGGCGAACTGGGGCAGTGCGGTGCCGAAGGGCCAGGGGCGCGGCGTGTCGGTGATGCATGCGTTCGGCAGCTTCTTCTCGATCGTCGTCGACGTGGCGGTCGATCAGGGCGAGGTGGCCGTCAAGCGCGTGGTGTGTGCGGTCGATTGCGGGATGGTTGTGAATCCGAACACGATCGAAGCGCAGGTGCAGGGCGGCATCATCTTCGGCATCACGGCCGCGCTCTATAGCGAGATCACGATCAAGGACGGCCGCGTGGAGCAGAACAACTTCACCGACTACCGGATGCTGCGGATCGATCAAACGCCGCCGATCGAAGTGCATATCGTGAAGAGCAGCGAGGCGCCAGGCGGCATCGGCGAACCCGGCACGGCGGCGCTCGCGCCCGCTCTGACGAACGCGATTTACGCGGCCACCGGCAAGCGGCTGCGGCAATTGCCGGTCGGCAGTCAACTGCAAACCGCCTGACTAGAGACCACCATGAACAACACACTCAAGGGTTTCGGCGCGGCACTGTGCGTGGCATTGCCGTTCCTGACGCAAACCCCGGCGCAAGCGGCGGATCAGGCACTGGTGCAGCGCGGCGCCTATCTGGCAAAGGTTGGCGATTGCGTCGCCTGTCATACGGCGCCGAAGGGCAAGCCGTTCGCGGGCGGCCTGCCGATGACCACGCCGATGGGCCAGATCTACACCACCAACATCACGCCGGATCAGCAAACCGGCATCGGCAATTACACGGAAGAGGAGTTTGCGAAAGCGATGCGCGAGGGTGTCGCGAAAGACGGTCACAACCTGTATCCGGCGATGCCGTATCCGTCGTATGCGAAGGTCAACGACGACGACATGAAAGCGCTGTACGCGTACTTCATGAGCGGCGTGGCCCCGGTGCAGCAGGCGAACCGCGAGCCGGACATCAAATGGCCGTTGAACATGCGCTGGCCGCTGAAGTTCTGGAACATGGTGTTTCTGGAGAAGGGCGCCTACCAGGACAAGCCGGGCAAAGACGTGGCGTGGAATCGCGGTGCGTATCTCATTCAGGGCCTGGGACACTGCGGCTCGTGTCATACGCCGCGCGGCATTGCGTTCCAGGAGAAGGCGCTGGATGAAAGCGGCAGCGCGTTCCTGACGGGCGGCCTGCTGGATGGCTGGTTCGCGGCGAACCTGACCGGCGAGCACAACGTCGGCCTGGGTCGCTGGAACGATCAGGATCTGCAGGCGTTCCTGAAGACCGGCGCCAATCGCCATGCATCGGCATTCGGTTCGATGACCAGCGTGATCAACAACAGCACGCAGGGCATGAACGACACTGACATCGCCGCGATGTCCGCGTACCTGAAGTCGCTGCCGCCGGCGGGCGGCAGTGGCGCGCCGCCTTATACGTACGACCCACAAGCGACGAAGGTGTCGTTGAACCGTCCCGCGAACGATGCCGGTGCGCGCGTCTATACGGCGTATTGCATGCACTGCCATGGCGTCGACGGGCGCGGCTTTGCGCCGATGCTGGCGCCGTTGGCCGGCAATCCGAACGTGCTGGAGAAGGATCCGTCGTCGCTGATCAATGTGACGCTGAACGGTACGGAGGATCTGGTGATCGGCGGTATTCCGGCGCCGTATCCAATGCCGAAGTACGCGCCGGTGCTCAACGACCAGCAGATCGCCGATGTCCTGACCTTCGTGCGTGCCGGGTGGCATAACGGTGGATCGGCGGTCTCGGCGGCCGACGTGGCGAAGTTGCGCAAGTCGACCCAGGCGGCTCGATAGGAGCACCGGTCCGTCAACAAAAAAAGCGGCAACCGTCTTGCACGGTTGCCGCTTTTTTACTGGCCTGAAGAACGTGTCAGCGGTGCTGCCCCACCTTCTGCCGTTTCTCCAGCACCCGCGCGTACCAAGTCAACGGGAAGCACATCGCGAAGTAAATCATCGCGACCATGCCGTAGATCGGGAACGGGCGAAATGCGGCGTTCGTGATCATCGTGCCGGTCTTGGTCAATTCCGTGAAGCCGATGATCGACGCGAGCGCCGTGCTCTTCACCACCTGCACAAGGAAACCGACCGTCGGCGCCACGGCGATCTTCAGCGCCTGCGGCCAGATGATGTAGCGCAGTTGCTGGCTGAAGGTCATGCCCAGACTCGCCCCGGCGGCCCACTGGCCACGCGGCACGGCTTCTACGCAGCCGCGCCAGATATCGACCAGATAGGCGCTCGTATAAAGCGTCAGCGTGACGGCCGCCGCAACCCAGGGCGAGACGTCGACACCCAGCAAGGGCAGGCCGAAGAACGCGAGGAACAGTTGCATCAGCAAGGGCGTGCCCTGAAAAACTTCCACATACACCACAACGATCCGCCGCAGCCACGGCAACGGCGACACGCGCATCGCGAGCAGGATCAGCCCGACAATGCCGCCGCCGACAAACGCGATCAGCGACAACAGAACCGTCCAACGGGCGGCGAGCAACAGATTGCGGGCGATGTCCCACAGGGTGAATTCGACCATGATCAACGCTCCGTCGGCAGAGTGCGGGCAGCGCGCCACATCAGGCGATTGCGCCAGTTACGCGGCGCGCTGCCGCTGCTCCCGCGAGCCGCGCGGCCCGCGAAGAGGTTGCGGCCGAGCCGGTTCATGAGTTGCCGCAGCACGATCGACAACACCAGATACGTCGCGGTGATGATCACGTAGCTCTCGAACGAGCGGAAGTTGCGCGACTGGATGAAGTTGGCCGCGTAGGTCAGGTCGGGCACCGAGATCTGCGAGACCACCGCCGAGCCGAGCATCACGATCAGCACCTGGCTCAACAACGCGGGAAACACGTTGGCGATCGCCTGCGGCAGCACGACGTAGCGGAATATTTGCCGTCCATGCAGGCCGAGTGCTTGTGCCGCCTGCACCTGGCCGCGCGGAATCGAATCGATACCGGCGCGCACGATCTCGATCGCGTACGCGCCGAGATTGACGGTCATTGCCAGAATCGCGGCTTGTACTTCGTCGATATGAATGCCGAGGCTCGGCAAGCCGAAGAAGATGAAGAACAACTGCACGATGAAGGGCGTATTGCGGATCAGCTCGACGTAAGTCGCGATGACCCAGCGCGCCCACTTTGGGCCGGCCACCGCGATGCCCGCGCCGCCAATGCCGACAAGGCCGCCGAGCGCGGTGGATACAGCGGTCAGCCCCAGCGTGACGGCGACGCCGTGCGCGAGCAGCCCCGCATAGAGGCCGAAGCCGCTGAAATCGAACGCATAGCTCATGAGGTGGCGCTCATCGTGAGGTCAAACTCCAGCGGGCGCCCTGAAGGAAATCACCTTCGGGGCGCCCACGCAAAAAAGATTTAGAGGTCGGCCGGCAGCGGCGCACGCAGCCATTTCTGCGAAATCGCGTTCATCGTGCCGTCTTTGCGAGCCTTGGCAATCGTTTCGTCGACTTTCTGCTTCAGGCGCGGTTCGTTCTTGTTCAAACCGACGTGATCCGGCGAGCTGAACAGCGAGAACTTCTGCTCGGGATCGTTCGCCGGATGACGCGCGAGAATGGTTGCGCCGACGTCGTTGCCGACTACCATCAACTGTACCTGACCAGAAAGAAACGCCGAAATTGCGCCGTTAGGATCGTCGAATCTTTTGATGGTCGCGCTGGGCGGCGCGATTTTGCTGACGCTCAGGTCTTCCAGCGTGCCGCGCGCGACCGAAATCGACTTGCCGGCGAGGTCGGCGGCGGTCTTCACGGGCAGCGTCTTCGGACCGAACACGGCGAGGTAGTAGGGCGCATAGGGCTGCGAGAAGTCGATCACCTTTTCGCGTTCCGGCGTCTGACCGACTGAAAGCAGCATGTCAGCCTTGTGGTCGGCGAGGTAGGCCATGCGGTTGTCGCCCGTCACCTGCACGAGTTCGACTTTCGCGTTGAGCGCTTTGCCGATCAGGTTGGCGACGTCGATGTCGTAGCCCATCGGCTTCATGTCCGGGCCGATCGAGCCGAACGGCGGGTAGTCCTCGAAGACGCCGATGCGGACCGTGCCGGACTTGGCGATATTGTCGAGCGCGTCGGCATGGGCGGCCGACGAAAAGCCGCACAGTGCGCCGAGGCCGGTGAAGGCGAGTGTCGCGGCGAGCGTGGCGAAGACGCGGCGTGCGTTCGATTGGGTAACTTGCGGCTGATTCATGGTCTTTCCTCTGTCGAAAACTCGGTATTGGAATGGGCTTCAGTGTGAGCTTTTCAATATGCCGCGCGAGCGGCGATCAGTTTGCACGCATGAGGTGGCAATTCTGCGAGCACCGGCATGCCGAGCGTCAGCCCCGGTGTTTCGCGCGGCGTGGTCGCGGCAGTCAGGGTAAAACCCGCGCAATCGATCGTTGCTTCGAGCGACGCCCCCACGTCGCGGATAAACGTCACCGTGCCCGCCAGCCGATTCTGCCCGGCATTGTCGGACGCCAATTTGACACACACGTCTTCCGGGCGGATCAGCAGGCGAATATCACTGTTGGACGCCGGCACGCGCGCCGGTTGCGCCACGGCAATGCGCCTGCCGCCCGGCAGACTGACGGCGCCCGCGCCATCGTAAGTGACCGGCAGGATGTTGCCGAGCCCGATGAAGTCAGCCACGAATTCGCTGACCGGGTCGCGATAAATATCGAGCGGTTTGCCGACTTGCGCAATCCGGCCTTTCTCCATCACGACGATCTCGTCGGCCATCGTCATCGCCTCGCGCTGATCGTGGGTGACCATGATCGTCGTGATGCCGAGACGTTGTTGCAGCAGGCGGATTTCGACCTGCATTGCTTCGCGCAGTTTGGCGTCGAGCGCGGAGAGCGGCTCGTCGAGCAACAGCAGTTTCGGTTGCGACGCGATGGCACGCGCAATCGCCACGCGTTGCCGCTGGCCGCCGGAGAGTTGCGTGACGGGCCGGTTCGCCATGTGCGGCAACTGGATCAGTTCCAGTAATTCAGCAACGCGGCGCGCTTGCGCGTCTTTCGCGGTCTTGCGCAGCTTGAGCGGATACGCGACGTTCTGCGCGACCGCCATATGCGGAAACAGCGCGAGCGACTGAAACACCATGCCGAAGTCGCGCCGATTGGCGGGCAGATTCGTGATGTCGCGGCCGGCGAAGTTGATGCTGCCCGAGCTCGGCGTCTCCAGCCCGGCGATCATCCGCAAGAGCGTGGTCTTGCCGCAGCCGGACGGCCCGAGAAAGCACACCAGCTTGCCGTCGGGCACGCTCAGATCGACGCTGTCGACGGCGTAGGCCGCGTTGAAGCGCTTGGTCACGGCCTGCAAGGTCAGATGGGTCATCGAATGCTCCAGCAAAAAGACATCAACGCAGCACGAATCGGAAGGGCGGTCAAAGCGCCACCCCTTCGTCGCCGATCAGCTTTTCGAGCAGCCAGATCAGCGCAAAGTCGATCGCGACAATGAAAACGGCGAAACAGAACACCGTCGGATCGAGCGACGACACCGTGCGGCTGTAGAGCCACACCGGCAGCGTCATCGTGTCGATGCCGTACAGGAAGAAGGTCACCGTGAATTCGTTGAACGAGACGATGAACGCGAACAGCATGCCGGCGAGAATGCCGGGGCGCATGAGCGGCAGGATCACGTCGATCAGCGCGCGGCTCGGGCTCGCGCCCATCACGCAGGCGGCTTCCTCGAACTCCGGGCCGATCGAGGCCACCGAGGCCGCGCAGTTTTTCACGGTGAACGGCAGCGCCAGAATCACATGCGCGATGATCAGGCGGAATACGCCGAGTTCCACCGGCAGCACGTTGAACACCAGCAGTAGCGACAAACCGAGCATCACGAGCGGATAGACGAGCGGCAAGGCCACCAGTTGTTCGACCGCGGGTTTGCCGCGAAAGCGATAGCGGCTCAGCGCGTAGGCGGCGGGCACCGAGACGAGCGTGGCGATGACCATTGTCGAGAGCGCGACGATCAGGCTCGTGCTGAGCGCGGCACCCATCGAGAGCGAGTCGCTTGCATCCGGCGAGACGAAGCTGTGCCACGCCGCGCGATACCAATGCAATCCGTAGGCGTGCGGCGGGAATTCGAGCGTGTCGGCCGCGCTGAACGACATCGTGATCATCGTCAGAATTGGCAGCGCGGCGAGAAACAGCACGACGGCGGCGAGTAGCGCGGTGGCCTTGCCGAGCTGGCCGGGCATGGTCATGGTCATGGGCAAACGCGGCAGGCGTGGTGAACCTGGAAGGCGCGGAGTCTGGATCGGCGTGCTCATGCGTGAGGCTCCTCGGCAAGATGTTGCGTGCGGCGCACGAGGCGCTGCGACAGCGCCATCACGGTGAGCGTCGCGATCATCAATACGACGCCCGATGCGGACGCGGCGGGCCAGTTCAGCAGGGGCGCGACCTGGTCGTGGACCAATACCGCGAGCATCGGCACGCGGCGTCCGCCGAGCAGGAGAGGCACGGCGAAGGCGCTGGCGTTGTAGGCGAACACGAGCAGGGCGCCCGACACGAGTCCCGGCATGGCGAGCGGCAGCAACACATGACGCAGCGTTTGCCAGCGCGTCGCGCCGAGCGTGGCTGCGGCTTCTTCATACGAGCTCGAGACCGCGCGCATCGCGCTCGACAACGGCAGGACGGCCAGCGGAAACGCCGTCTGAATCAAACCGAGCAGCACGCCGTGTTCGCGATACAGCCACATCACCGGGCGCTCGACGAGGCCGCTGCCGAGCAGCGCGTGATTGAGCAAGCCGGCCGGGCCGAGAATGATCAGCCAGCCATAACCTTGCAGCAGCAGATTGACGAGCAAGGGCAGCAGCACGCCCGCCAGCAGCAGCCGCCGCGCGAGCCGTGACTTGGTGCGCGCCATCGCCAGGGCGACGGGAATGGCCAGCAGCACCGCGCAGATCATGCTTTGGAACGCGAGCCTCAACGTGAGCCACAACGACTTGAGGAAATAGCCGTCGAGGAGGTCGGCATAGTTCTGCAGCGTGAAGCCATGCCATTCGTTGCCCTGGGTGCCGAAACTCATACGCAGCACGACGAGCGCGGCCGCGCCGAGTATGGCGAGAAACAGCAGGATCGGTGCGAGCAGAAGCCAGGGGCGCGCTTTTGCGAGCGCCGTGGACGCCTGCCCGTCCGGTGCGCCGGACGCGGCGCCGGGCGAGCCGGAAGCCCCGCCCGATGACTCATCCGGTGTCGCGTCCGGCATTGCGCCTGATACCGCGCCTGATACCGCGCCTGATACCGATGAGGCACGCCGCGAAAAGCGCGCGAGCATCGCGCTCATGCCGAGAAAATTTCGGTGTAGCGCTTGATCCACGCCGGCTGCACGACGGCGAGCGCCTTGTCGTCATGCAGGATCGCTTTCTCGGCGATCTGCTGCGGGCTCGGCACGAACGCGCGGCTCTCAGCCGGAATCACCGCTTTCGAATTGACCGGGCCGTTCAGCACGTCGGCGGCCATGCGGCCTTGCACGCCGGCGTCGAGCGAATGGTTGATGAAGGCGTGAATCAGATCGCTGTCGGCGGGATGCGACTTCGGGATCACGGTGAACATCAGTTGCGTGGCGAAGCCTTCCTTCATGCCGTACGTCACGCCCATTTTGTACTCGGGCTTGCGGATCTGGTCCGGGAAAAAGGCCGGCGAGTAAATGCCGCCAATATCGAGCGAACCGGTGCGGAACAGATCGGCCACCTGGTTCGGGTTCTCGCCGAGCGTCATGACGTGCTCTTTCAGTTGCATCAGCTTCTTGAAGCCCGGCTCGATGTTCTGCTGCGAGCCGCCGTTCATCTTTGCGGCGATGATCGCGAGGTCCACCGCTTCGGCCCATTCGGGCGGCGGCAGGAACAGGCGTCCGGCGTATTTCGGGTCCCACAGCGCTTCGTACGATGAAGGTGCTGTCTTGACCGTCGACGTGTTGTAGATCAAGCCATCCGACCACAGCAGATAGCCCACGCCGAAGCCGTTCGCGCCCGTGCGGTATTGCGGTGCGACGTCCTTCAGGTTCGGCAGCTTGTCGAGATCGGGTTTCATCAGGAGACCCGCGTCGCCGAGACCCGCCGCGCCGACACCGGCCAGCGTGATGACGTCGTAAAGTGGGGCGATCGCCCGCGGCCTTGACCTTGGCGACCATGCCGGAGGTGCCGTCGGCGCGATCGGCAATGACCTTCGCGCCGGTCTTTGCCGTGAACGTGGCGGCGATGTTGCGCAACGCGGCGGCGCCGGTGTCGTCCGACCAGGTCAGCAGGCGCAGTGTCTTGCCGGAGAAGTTGTGTTCCTGTGCGCGCAGATTGATGAATGGCATCGGTAATGCAGATGCCGCGAGCGCCGTGCCGATCGCCTTGATGGCCTGCCTTCTACCCCGTTTGATCTCTTGCATGGCGGTCTCCTGTGTTGAACGCCTGTTGCCTGGTGATATTCGCTCTGACCGCTGCTGCTGCATCGCTCATTTGCGCTGCTTGCTGTACCCAACCTCGGAACCCAACCTCACGCGATACCGGATGCGTTGCGTGTGGATGCACTCTAGGTTTGCCAAAATCCCCCAACAAACGAAATATGCGCATGGAGCGCATGACGGAATCTCATGGGCCGGCTGCGGTGCGACGCTAGCGGCGGCTTCGCTGCGATCAACGGGAACGCCAATCCAGTGGCTTATCCGGGTTAACGTCCATGATTATTTTGCGCAGAAGAGCGAGCGCGAGGTATGAGGAAAGCTCGGTTCTGGTGCGGTGTCCGGCGGGGCGCGCCCTGAATCGGTGCAAGCGATGGCGCACAGGCCGGAACTGACGGCGGGTCATGAGCGAAACGCATGCACGTTCGCCTTTGTGCAACTCGTACGGAAACTTCTGATCGCGTATGCTGTGGGCTCGATGAGCGTGCTGGCACGCAACGCTGCATGCCCACGCGATGATTTTTTCTGATCCCGGACTGGACTATTCCGATGCGACGTCTCCCGCCGCTCAACGCGCTGCAGATTTTCGAAACCGTCGCGCGGCATCGCAGCTTCACGCGCGCCGCGGATCACCTATGCCTGACGCAAGGCGCGGTGAGCCGGCAGATCATCGCGCTCGAGGACTATTACAAGTTCCCGCTCTTCAAACGCCATGCAAAAGGTCTCACGCTGACCGCCGAAGGCGAGTTGCTGCTGCCGGCCGTGAAGGAGAGCTTCGCGCGTATCGAGGAGATATCGCTGCGCCTCACGCGCCAACGCACCGATCTCGCGCTGAAAGTGCCGACCTGCGTGATGCGCTGGATGTTGCCGAAGATCATGCGCTTCCAGGCCGAGTATCCCGAGCTGCATGTGCAGATCACCACGACCTGGCAACACGACGTCGACTTCCAGCTCGAACCGTTCGATGCGGCGATCATCTATGGCTCCTCGCCGGGCGCGGACGTGCAGGCGGTGGCCCTGTTCGAGGAGCGTCTGACGCCGGTGTGCGCGCCCGATCTCCTGAAAGACAAACCGCTCGGCGAAGTGGCGGATCTGGCGCGTCACACGCTGCTGCATCCCACGCGCGACCATCGGGACTGGAAGATGTGGCTCGCCAAGGTGACCGAAGTGGATGCCACGAATACACAAGGGATCGACGCCGGGCACGGCCCAAGTTTCGACACGCTCGACATGGCGACCAACGCCGCCTTGCAGGGCTTCGGTGTGGCGATCAGCGACCTTGCCTTGATCGACGAAGACGTCGCGGCCAAGCGCCTCGTGCGACCGTTCGATACGGTGCTCAAGACCGGCTGGCGCTATTACTTCGTGTATCCGGATTCAGTCGCGCATCAGCAGAAGCTGAATCTGTTTCGCGACTGGATCGCGGAGCATTGGGAAGAGTAGGCGGCGCCCGTTGTTTGAAAAGCGCGCGGGTGGCAAGCCTGTTTTCGTCAGGGCGCGAAAGACAGAAACAGATACGCCGCGAACAAGGACAGATGCACGGCGCCCTGCAGGATCGTCGTGCGTCCGGAACTCAGCGTCAGGGTGCCGACCACGAGCGTGAGCATCAGCAGCACGGTTTCCTTACCGTCGATACCGAGGATGAGCGGCTGACCGGTCGACAAAAACACCGCGGCGACCGTTGGAATGGTCAGCCCGATACCGGCCAGCGCCGAACCGAGCGCGAGATTCATGCTGTTCTGCAAGCGATCGGCTCGTGCCGCCCGAACGGCGGCGAGCCCTTCCGGCAACAGTACCAGCGCGGCGATGATAATGCCGACCACCGCCGGTGGCGCGCCCGCGTTCTTCACCGCGGTTTCGACTACCGGCGAGAGCACTTTCGCCAGCAGCACCACGGCGACGAGGCACACCAGCAGCAAGCCGCCGCTAGCCAGCGCGACGCCGACACTCGGCGGGGCGGCGTGGACGTCCTCGTCGGGGACGTCGGCGAGAAAGTAGTCGCGATGCCGCACGGTCTGGACGAACACGAACACCCCATACAGCACCAGCGACGACACCCCCGCGAACGCCAGCTGCAACGGCGACAAAACCGGGCCGGCACTGGTTGTCGTGTAGTTCGGCATGACCAGCGTCAATACGGACAACGACGCGAGCACTGCCAGCGCCGCCGCGGCGCCACGACTTTGAAAGTCCTGTTCGCGATGCCGGATACCGCCCACCAGCAGGCAAATGCCCACGATCCCGTTACAAACGATCATGACCGCGGCGAACACGGTGTCGCGCGCGAGACCGGCTTTTTCCGGCCCGGACGTCAACATGACCGAAACGATCAGCGCGACCTCGATCACCGTCACGGCCACCGCCAGCACCAGCGTGCCGAACGGCTCGCCCACGCGATGCGCGACCACTTCGGCGTGGTGCACCGCCGTGAACACGGCTGCGCACAGGGCGACCCCGATCAGCGCGAGCAGCAGCCCGTTGCCCGGCAAGGCATACGCGACGCCCAGCACGATCCACGCGACGAAGGGCGCGGCAATGGTCCAGCGTGGCAAAACGGTCGCGGGCGTGGTCATTCAGGGCTTCCTTTCGTTGCGTGTTCTGATTGCTTGTATCGGCCTGGCGCTACCCCCGTGCACGAGCACGCGCGCCGGCGAGACCTGAGGGCGAGCGCGAATGCTAAACCATCCTGTCAACAATACGCCCTAACGTATTAAATTATAAAGGATAGTTCACGGCGGACGAGGCTTTGTCAGTCCGCTCGACGGACGGTGCCGGCGCCGTGGCGAAGGCGGCAAGGCTACCGTCGGCCGTTCTGCATCTGAAGGATTGAGTCACGAAGGAGTGCGCGGAAAATGCGACGCGGTTTCGATGGATGAAACATCATCGGTCCACAACTGCCTGACTGGCAGCTTCAGGGAAAGAAACGCGATGTTCGGTCCGGACGCGCCGCCTCGCGAAGAAGCGTCGCGCCCGGGTCAAGCGTTACAACAGGCTAAAGCGGATTACTGGCCGACCGGACGGATCGACAGTGCGTTCTTGACCGACGTCACGCCCGGCACTGCTTGTGCGGCCTGGGTTGCCAGGTCGACTTGCGGCTGCTCAGGCACCGTGCCGGCCAGCGTCACTGCGCCGCTACGTGCGCGCACAGTAATGTTGGTTACGCTCAGGCCCTTGGTCTTGGACAGGGCGGTGCGTACTTTGCGTCCCAATGCACGATCGGCCTTCTTGACCGACTTGGCGTTAGGCGCCGACGAAGCCGCCATGGGGGCCGCCGTCGCTGCAGCATCGCTGCTTTGCGCGTACGCATTGACGGATGCGAGAACGATCAGCGCGCCGCCGACCATCTTGATTGCCTGGAATGCTTTCATTCAACTCTCTCCTATTGTCATGAATACGACGGCCCATGGATGGGGCCGGTGTACTGCGCCAGCGGTACTTCGGGATCAAATCTGAATGGAACGTTGCTGCGGGCCGTGCGACTTCTTGCAAACTGTAAGTTGATCAGGCGCATCTAAACACACGCATGCCGGCAAAGGCTGTGCTGCAGGCCGGAAACACACGATACTCCAATTAGTGCCATGGTGAATGCGT
Source organism: Paraburkholderia sp. BL23I1N1 (assembly GCF_003610295.1). Taxonomy (NCBI): domain Bacteria; kingdom Pseudomonadati; phylum Pseudomonadota; class Betaproteobacteria; order Burkholderiales; family Burkholderiaceae; genus Paraburkholderia; species Paraburkholderia sp. BL23I1N1. Next base: position 5,871,181 of record NZ_RAPV01000001.1, on the reverse strand, counting down.
TCGTGCCAGGAAATGAGGTTTTGGTACAACGAATGGGCCGATGAATGCAGGCCGATGGCGCTTTACCGCTTGGTGCGGTATGGGCAGCACGCCCGTTGACGTATCGGCCGCGCGCGCAGGTCGCGCGTTCATCGAATCCCGCGCTTTGCGTTTAACGACCCGTCCGGACCGCATGCCAAATCAGCCGCTGCCCATCCTCCCATTAGTTCGTGACGATTTGCCGCTCGATGCGGTCGCACTTGCGCGCTTCATGGTCGGCAAATACCTGGTGCACGATCTTCCCGAAGGTCGTATCAGCGGCCGGATTGTCGAAACTGAAGCGTATCCGCTCGGCGATTCGACCAGCCACGCGTTTTCAGGCCGCCGCCCGTATAACGGCTCGATGTTTCTCGCCCCCGGCCATGCCTATGTCCGGCTCACCTACGGGCTTTCGTGCATGCTGAATATTTCCGCGGAAGCGGAAGAGGTCGGCGCCGGTATTCTCCTGCGTGCCATCGAGCCGCTGGAAGGCTTGCCCCTGATGGAAGCCCGGCGGCCTGGCGTACCGCTGCGCGACCTCGCGCGCGGTCCCGGCCGGCTCACCATGGCCTTGGGCATCGATCAGTCGTTCGACGGTCGCGATCTTTGCGCCGGGCGCGACCTGTGGATCGGTGCGATAGAGACGGGGAATGCGCCGATCGGCGTGACGACACGTATCGGCTTGTCGCGCGAGATGCATCGGCCGCTGCGGTTTTTCGAACCGGGCAGCGCGTTCGTCAGCGGGCCGCGAAAACTGTTGCTGCCGCCGTATGCCGATGCTGTGACGGGCGCGCGAAACTGACCATCGGCCTTTGGTCGTTCGCCGTTCGCTATCGGCAACAAGCGAAGCAATTCGGCAAACACGCTCAGAACGGGCGCACGGTCGAAACATCAGACGTAAAGGTTACGATTCCGACAATTATTACGGTAGGGCGACTGCTTTACGTATGGCCGGCGGTAAGTTTCACCGCTTTGTTGCGATTTGAACAATTATATATCTCGCAATTAAGGGTTTTCCCTTGATGATTGGGTGACTAGACTGAACTCAATCGCTTCTCACATGGTGTGGCAAGCGAAGCAAAAAATCAGATCTGGAGGTAAGTCATCATGAAATCGCTCATCAAGGCAGTCGCCATTGCAGCCATTCTGGTCGCTCCCGTCGCATCGTTCGCACAATCGAGCCAACAGCTCGTGACGCGCGCCGAAGTCCGCAGTCAATTGATCCAGCTGGAACAAGCCGGCTATAACCCGGCCACGACCAACGACACGAACTATCCGGCCGCTGTTCAAGCCGCGGAAAGCCGTGTGCAGGCGCAAAACCCGGCCGTCGCGCAGACGCAGGAACCGGTCGCGGATACGAGCGGTTACGGTGGCGCGGTCAGCGGTTCGTCACAAGCGGGTGGCGTGATTCAACCGGCGTCGGGCGCGAAGTCGGTTTATTTCGGTAACTGATTTGGGCGGCTGCTGGCCGGAGTGGCCGGCAGCCAAACGCAGCGCAATATCGCACTTCAATATTCAAGAACCTCCGCTGCCGCAAGGTAGCTTCGCCCAACCTTTTTCAAGGATTGGGCTTTTTTTGCACCTTGGTCGGCAGCGCGCGACGTGCGATGCGCAACAGACGTGTGATTAGCGGCGGAGCTTAGGGCCGTTCGCCGTGGATATAGAACTCCAGTTGCTGAATCGTGAATTGCTGCTCGGCGATGATGTTCTTCACCAGGTCGCCGATCGATACCATGCCGACCAGCCGGTCGTTTTCGATCACCGGCAAGTGGCGCATGCGCCGTTCGGTCATCAGGGCCATGCAGTCGTCGGTAGTCTGGTCGGGACGCACGAAGCGCACGGCTTTGGTCATGATGTCGCGCACCGGCGTGGCCTTCGACGAGCGATCCATTAGCACGACTTTGCGCGCGTAGTCGCGCTCCGTCACAATTCCGGCGATGCTGTCGCCCTCCGTCACGACCAATGCACCGATGCCTTTTTCAGCCATCAGCTTGATCGCCTCGTAGACAGAATCGTCGGCCTCGACCGTGAAAACAGTGGTGTTGTTCGGTTTCGTTTTAAGAAGCTGTGCAACGCTTGTCATGGAGCGGCTCCGTTTCGCAGTGCAGCACGCCGATGTGGCGCGCTGTCGTGTGGGACAGGCTATTCCAGTATAGGCCCGGCGCGCGGCCGAAGTACTTCGGGAATACCTGTGATACCTGTGGCGTGCGGCTTGTCCGGCAGGTTCAGCCTCGCGAGCGGCTCGCCGGCAGAGCGGTTCCTTGCGCGGCGCATGGACATCCGGGCGCAATCCGGGTGCATTACGCCGATTAGCGGTAAACTCCCAGTCCATACCTTATCCCCGGTTTGATCGGGTTCATGTCAGTTCCATTGTCTAACGCCATGCTCACGTCTCACGATCTTTCGCCAGCTGCAGACGGCGCTGTCAACGGCGAGTGCGTCATCCTCGACGCTACCGCCACGCTCCCCACGCGCTACGGCACGTTCACTTCCTACGTGTTTCGTGTGTGCGAAAGCGGCGCCGAACATCTCGCGCTCGTGATGGGCGATGTCGCAAACAAGTCGTCCGTGTTGACGCGCCTGCACTCAGAGTGCCTGACGGGCGACGTGCTCGGTTCGTATCGCTGCGATTGCGGCGAACAGCTCGACCTGGCGCTGCGCTATATCGCGGCCGAAGGCTGCGGCGTGCTGCTCTATCTGCGCGGCCACGAAGGGCGCGGCATTGGCCTGTCGAACAAGATTCGCGCGTATGCGCTGCAGGAACAGGGCCGCGATACCGTCGAGGCCAATCTCGATCTCGGCTTGCCGGACGACTCGCGCGAATACGATTCGGCGGCGGGCATTCTTCGCACGCTCAAGGTCACCTCGGTGCGTTTGATGAGCAACAATCCGGAGAAATTCGACACGTTGTCGAAGCACGGCATTCCGGTATGCGAGCGCGTCGCGCTGGCGATTCCGATGCGCGAGGAAAACGAGCGCTATATCCGCACCAAACAGTTGAAGTTTGGGCATTACTTCGACGAGAATGAGTAGTTTTGGCTTGGACGGAGACAGTCCATCTGGGCTTGGGTGTTGCGCCGTAGTCGTTTGATATATAACGATTTTTTTCGGCGCGGGGCGATCTGGCGGCGCGGGCGTTTCCCATTACTACAATAATGACCGAGAGTAATGCCCGCTGCGGGAAAAGTGGTGCGCTCGTCGTTCGTAGTCGATTGATTTGAAAGAAATTCGTTGCTCAGATCTAAACACTCGGGCGATGGGTTTTCGCTTGCATGCCTATGCTTTACGGACGACGCTTGCGTAGGTTTTTTCCTCGTTGTGCGAAAACCTACGCCATGTGTCCTTTTTCCCAAAAAACCTACGCCGGGAATCGGATCGGCAATCTTCCGTGCATCGCCAAGACGCTGCTCTTTGACAAAGGGATCATTGCGTTCGCGGACTGGAGATCAACCGATGCTGTACGGACTCACGCCCGATTCGTTGCGAGTAGAATCCGTCGGGAGCCAACACCCAACCTACACAAGAGAGTTTGCGTATTGAACTCATCGAAGAAGCCAAATCCGACGTGGACTGACGTCAAATCCAAACTCACTGACTTCGATCGCTCCGGCCTGCTTGGACTGATTCAGGACTTGTACGCCGCCAGCAAAGACAACCAGGCGTTTCTCCATGCACGTTTCGCGCTGGGCGGCGATGTGCTGAAGCCGTACAAGGCTGCGGTCGACCGCTGGCTGTGGCCGGATGTGTTCAAGAATCAGGGCACCTCGGTCGCCAAGGCCAAGAAGGCGATCTCTGACTACAAGAAGGCTATCGGCCAGCCTGAGGGGCTGGCGGAGCTGATGATTTTCTACTGTGAGTGCGCTGCTGGTTTCAGCGATGACGTTGGCTTGCAGGATGAGGGCTACTTTGACGCGTTGGTGCGCATGTTCGATCAGGCGCTGAAGACCGTCAGCGCGCTACCTGACGGCTGCCGACCAGCACTTCTTCCTCGGTTGGACGCAGTCCGTCGCATGAGTCATAACTTCGGGTATGGCGTCGGCGACGCCATGGACGAGTTGCTTGCCGAGTATGAGGTCGATGACTGACCGCGATCTCATGGCGGCATTGCAAGCGGAGAACGCTCGTCTGATCGCGCTACTGGATGCCCACGGCATCGAATGGCGCCTGCCACCTCAAACCGTGAACCTTCCCAAGACGGTGGGGTTCTCGCGCATGTCCACCGATGAAAAAGTTACGCTCTTCCGCAAGCTGTTTCGCGGCCGTACCGATGTCTATCCGGTGCGATGGGAGAGCAAGACCACTGGCAAGTCCGGCTACACGCCGGCTTGTGCGAATGAATGGCGCGCCGGAGTGTGCGAGAAGCCGCGCATCAAATGCGGCGATTGCGGCAACCGCCTGCTGATACCGCTTTCCGACGCGGTTATCTACGATCACCTTGCTGGCGGGCAAACCGTCGGCGTTTATCCCTTGCTCGAAGATGACACCTGCCACTTCCTGGCAGTCGACCTCGACGAGGCCGAGTGGCGGGACGATGCTCGAGCGTTCGTGCTGTCCTGCCATGAATTGGGCGTTCCCGTGGCACTGGAGATTTCGCGTTCAGGGCAAGGGGCACACGCGTGGATCTTCTTTTCGGCCAAGGTGTCTGCCCGCGATGCCCGCCGCCTGGGGACGGCCATCATTAGTCACACCTGTTCCCGCACCCGGCAGGGCGCTGTCAGGTTAGTGGAAAGGTGGCGGTAAAATGATGGAATGAAGAAGACGAAATCGCTTTATCACGGCCACCGGTTCCCCGCTGTCGTCATCAGCTGTGCTGTTCGCTGGTATTTCAGGTTCAGCCTGAGCCTGCGCGACATCGAGGAGTTGTTGCTCGAGCGCGGTGTCGCAGTCACATACGGAACGATCCGTTGCTGGTGTGACAAATTCGGCGCCGGATTCGCTCAGCACGCCAGGGCGGTGCGGCGCAAGCCGGGTAGCACGTGGCACCTCGACGAGATGTTCGTGAAGCTGCGCGGCGAGCCATATCTGTTATGGCGTGCGGTCGACGAACATGGTGCCGAACTGGATGTGCTGGTACAAAAGCGTCGCGACAAGGCTGCGGCAAAGCGCTTTTTCCGGCGGATGCTGCGTTCGAACCCGGTGCCGCGCGGGATCGTTACGGACCAGTTGCGCAGTTACCCGGCAGCGAAAGCGGATATTCCCGAACTCGCTCATGTGAAGCACGTATTCGTCAAAGCCGCGGCACGCGTGAACAATCGCGCCGAGAACAGCCATCAGCCGACCCGCAGGCGCGAACGACACATGTGCGGCTTTCGCGATGCACGTCGCACGCAGGCGTTTCTCTCCTGCTTCGGCCCGATCAGGCAGCACTTCGCGTTGCCCAGACATCAGATGAACGCGGCATGTCATCGCGCCATACTCAAGAAACGCATCGCCGCCTGGCATGGTTGGACCGTCGACGCTGAATTCCAGCATACTATCTGATCAGGATACCTATGTTTAGCCACAAACGTAGCCTGTGCTCGTCAAGTTGACAAAGCCGTGCCGTGTCGTTCGATGCCATCCTGAAGCGAACAAAGGCGAAGTTCGTGCTGGGCCTCACCGCGACGCCCATTCGCCGCGATGGGCAGCAGCCGATCATCTTCATGCAATGCGGGCCGATCCGATACACGGCAGCCAAGCCGGCCGGTGCGCCTCACGACTTGGAGGTGGTGTCTCGCTCGATGCCTGCTCCCATCGATTTGCCGGCTGATGCAGGCATTCAAGATGTGTTTCGGCACCTCGCCAACGACCAGACGCGAACCGAGGCCATTGCCGCCGAGATCAGCGCGGCCGTCGAACGCGGTCGCAAGGTTCTTGTGCTGACCGAGCGTACCGACCATATCGACGCAATCCTTCGCGCGCTCGAAGGCGTGGTGCCAGCACCGTTTGTGTTGCATGGTCGGCTGTCCAAGAAGCAACGAGCGGCGCTGATAACCGACTTGGACGCCTTGCCTTCCGACGCCCTTCGCATTCTGCTGGCCACCCGCAAACTGGTCGGCGAAGGTTTCGACCATCCGCCGCTCGACACCTTGGTGCTTGCGATGCCAGTTTCCTGGAAAGGTACGCTGCAGCAATACGCCGGACGCTTGCATCGCGAGCATGCCAATAAGACCGACGTGCGCATTATCGATTTCGTCGACGAGGGCCACCCAGCTCTGCGGAAGATGTGGGATAAGCGGCAACGAGGCTATTGGGCGATGGGGCTTTGTCAACTTGACGAGCACAGGCTACGTTTGTGGCTAAACATAGGTATCCTGATCAGATAGTATGCTGGAATTCAGCGTCGACGGTCCAACCATGCCAGGCGGCGATGCGTTTCTTGAGTATGGCGCGATGACATGCCGCGTTCATCTGATGTCTGGGCAACGCGAAGTGCTGCCTGATCGGGCCGAAGCAGGAGAGAAACGCCTGCGTGCGACGTGCATCGCGAAAGCCGCACATGTGTCGTTCGCGCCTGCGGGTCGGCTAATGGCTGTTCTCGGCGCGATTGTTCACGCGTGCCGCGGCTTTGACGAATACGTGCTTCACATGAGCGAGTTCGGGAATATCCGCTTTCGCTGCCGGGTAACTGCGCAACTGGTCCGTAACGATCCTGCGCGGCACCGGGTTCGAACGCAGCATCCGCCGGAAAAAGCGCTTTGCCGCAGCCTTGTCGCGACGCTTTTGTACCAGCACATCCAGTTCGGCACCATGTTCGTCGACCGCACGCCATAACAGATATGGCTCGCCGCGCAGCTTCACGAACATCTCGTCGAGGTGCCACGTGCTACCCGGCTTGCGCCGCACCGCCCTGGCGTGCTGAGCGAATCCGGCGCCGAATTTGTCACACCAGCAACGGATCGTTCCGTATGTGACTGCGACACCGCGCTCGAGCAACAACTCCTCGATGTCGCGCAGGCTCAGGCTGAACCTGAAATACCAGCGAACAGCACAGCTGATGACGACAGCGGGGAACCGGTGGCCGTGATAAAGCGATTTCGTCTTCTTCATTTCATCATTTTACCGCCACCTTTCCACTAACCTGACAGCGCCCTCGTGACCCCCGAACGTGATCTTGGCGAGGAGCGGCTGCGCATGATTTCGCTTACTGCGGCGCATTACTCAACGCCTTCCAGACCACTTTTGTGGCAGCGCGAAGAGCGTCCAGGTCGGGCGCGTTCTCTCCAGCCCGACGAATGAAAACGGTCAGACCTTCCATGTTCGAAAGGATCAGCGCACTTCGCAGCGTGCACTCTGCCGACGGGAGCACCGGATTTATTTTCGCCACGAGACCCGCAAGCAGGTCCAGAAATTCGCCGTGGATGTTCACCGCCAGCTCGTTCACGAAAGCCTCATGCTCAGCGAGACTCCAGCAATGCAGTGCAAACGCGCTCAAGTTGATGCCTGGCTGGGTCAGCGCGGCAAACGTCTCGTCGACGATGACATCGAGGCGCGCTTCCGGCGGACGAAGCTTGTCTCTCGCTAACGCGCGATAGCGCTCCACATAGCGCTTGCCCATTTCTTCAATCGTGCTTCGCAATAGCTCTTCCCGAGTGCCGAAGTAGTGCTGCAAGGTGCTGAGGCGAATGCCCGCATCGCTTGCGACTCGGCGTTGGGTGAACCCGGCGCTGCCTTCCGTCGCGAAGACCCTGATCGCGGCCTCCAGGATCGCGGGCACGCGAGTTGTCCGGTTGCCCCGGCGTTTGGGCTCGTCCGATTCGCTGGTTCCCCGGAATGCTGCCGAGGTGATGATCAATTCCTTCATCTGTCGCCAATCCCCTGTTCAGATTCGGCTCCGACCACGATTCTGTCCCTGCGTTCATCATAGGTCAAGAAGCAGGTTAAACCCAACCGATGCTGAGTTTATTATGGGTCTCATGACCCATTTAAGGTCGTTCACTCGCCATTCTTCAACGGAAATTGTCGCGAAATATCAGTATTTCTACTATCCAAACGTACCTTGAGAATAGGTCAGGTAACTACTATTATTTGGTCAATGGACCTATTTACGGTCAAGTCTCCGGGTGGCCGTGACGCTTGACCGAAATAGGCTGGGGAGAATGTGATGCGATCCGATGAGAAGTCCTTGCGCCGGCTGATCGAAAAGTGGCTTGCCCCGACGCCGGCCATGCCGGTTCGTGTCACGCGATTCGGTCACGCGCGGTCGAGCCAACGGCGCTACGTCTGCGTCGAGGCATCGCAGCCTGCGCGCCCGCTCGCGATTTTTTTCTTCCGGCACGATGACGGATCGTGGTGCGTATTTCCTCCGACCGACCGGCCGGCGATGCGCGTCGATCTCCGCGCAGCCTGACTTTTTCACCTACCGGGCTCGATGCCGCAAGGAGGCGTATGGTGGACATTCTGGAAATCGCGAGACACTCTGGAATGCAGGTCATACTCAACGGCCGGATCGGTGTTGAGGAATACCAAAGTGTGTATGGCTCCGTACAGGCACTGCAACGCTTTGCCGATGCGCTGCTGAACGAAGCGCACAGGCGCAGACCAAACGATCAGGCGGTTCCTGAACTGTAGCGGCGCTCTCGCTATCGCGGCTCGCCGCAACATTGCAAGAGCGATATTCTTTCGCCACGTCCCATATCGAAGCGATATCACACCATGGAATTGCGTCACCTCCGGCATTTCGTCGCGGTCGCCGAGACCCGGCATTTCGGACGCGCGGCAGCACGCCTCGGCATGGCTCAGCCACCGCTTAGCCAGTCCATCATGCGTCTGGAGGAATCGCTGGGTACCAGGCTGCTCGAGCGTACGCCGCGCGGTGTCTCGCTGACCGCCGCTGGCGCGGCCCTGATGGCAGAAGCAAAGCCGTTGCTTGCCCAGGCCGATCTCGCCGAGCGCCGGGTGCGCCAGGCCGCCGACGAACTGGCGAGCCTGAGTATCGCGTTCGTGCCGATGTGCGCGACGCGTATCCTGCCGCTCTCCATGCATACGCTCCAGAAACAATGGCCGGGAGTTGACGTTCGTCTGATCGAGCGCGGCAGTGCGCTGACCGTCGCAAGCGTGAAGAACGGCAGCATCGATCTCGGCGTGGTCGTCACCAGCGTCGCCGACGTGAGCGAACTGGAGAATATCGTCATTGAACGTATGAGCGCGGTGGCCGCGATTCCGGCGAACTGGCCGCTCGCCCGGCGGACCAGCATCAGCATGGCGGATCTCGCGGCGTATCCGCTCATCATGTTCCCGCAGCAAGTGTCCCAGCCGGTGTTCGCAGCTTTCGAGGCTGCCCGCCGCGATGCCGGCGCGTCTGCGAGAATCACGCAGCAGGCTCGGCATCCTTATACGATGCTCAATCTCGTGGCGAACGAGCTCGGCGTCGGACTGATGCTCGATTCGGCGAGGCACCTTCCGGTAGAGGGCGTTGCTTTTGTCGATATCGAAGATCTTCCGCCATCGTTCGACACGGAAGTTTCTCTTGTGTGGACCGATCGCCCGCACAAGCCCTATCACCGCGCGATGCTCGATATCATTCGGGATCTTTCGGATACTTCGCTGAAACAAGCATGCCCCGCGCGCGCCGCATGAGCCGCCTGCGCGCCTCTCTATCTCGCGGGAATCGGTAAGCTCCTTCCTCCTTTGCGTCGCGAGCGGGCAGCTTGTCGCGCGGCAACACATGCGTGCTCATGCACGCCGAATGCGCACGGCTTTTTCCACTGCCTTGACAACGCTCACAGCAGCGTTTATTTTTGTGAATGACGTTCACAAACTAATCGCTCGTGTCGTGAGCATCTGGAGGCGCAGTGAGTACATCTAATGTTGCAAGCCTGTTCAACCTCGACGGGAGAGTTGCACTGGTAACCGGAGCAGGGTCGGGTATCGGACGGGAAACGGCGCTATTGCTGGCCTCCGCGGGTGCGGTCGTCGTTGCTGCCGATCTGAATGAAGATGGGGCCGATCAAACAGTCGAACAGATCGAAAAGGCATCGGGGAAAGCGATCGCCGTGAAGGTCGATATCGGCGACGAAGCTTCGATCGCCGCGATGTTCGAATTGGTGCATGCGAGACTCGGCCGGCTCGACATACTCGTGAACAACGCGGGCATTTATCCGAAGACGAGCTTCCTCGATACGCCGGCGGAAAAGTGGGACCGGGTGTTGCGAATCAACCTGCGTGGCACGTTTCTCTGCATGCGTGAAGCTGTCAAACGCATGCAGGCCGGCAAGGCGGGCGGATCGATCATCAATATTTCTTCGGTGGCATCGCTGCAACCCGTGATCTTCGACAATGGCGATTACGGTGCATCGAAAGCTGGTGTAAACAATCTGACAAAGACCGCCGCGCTCGAATTCGCGGCGGACCGGATTCGCGTCAACGCAGTGCTTCCAGGCGGTGTCGCGACGGAAGGCGCGGCGGCATCCACGAAGGTCCATCAGGCGCACGGGCCGATCACGCAACCGGGGCGCATGCCGTTGGGCCGTATTGGCGTCGCCGCCGATATCGCGAGCGCCGTGCTGTTCTTTGCGTCTCCCGCTGCGGATTATGTGACGGGTCAGCTGCTCGCTGTCGATGGAGGATTTCAGGTTTCCTGACGGGTAGGAAAGTATCGGGCCACGCACACCGCAGCAAGCCATATGTCCATTCGTCCCCGGCGCCGCCAATGCGGTGCCGGGGATTTTTTACGTGCCCGTACTGCATAGCCATGCTCGAAGGGTAGTGAAAATACTGATCCGAATAATTGAACGGATAGTTGCATAACTGAATGGCCTCACCTACGATGGTGAACAAGAGGTGGCCGGTTAGCACCCATGTGGCCTCGCCCGATTGGAGACAAACCATGTATCTCCTGTATAGCGACCTATGCGGCCCTCTCGCCGACTATTCGCTCAATTCAGACGCCCCGCATACAGACGCAGCGTTGCCGTGCGAAGACGTGTCCGCGGCAGGCATTGCTGCTGCCGACGCGTCATCGCAATGGACCTCGTTGCTTCGCGCGACCAGATCGCTTTGGCTTGCAGATGGAAAGTGGAACTACACCGCTCCTGGTGCAGCGGATATGTTCGAGGGAGAACGCCCATGAGTCGCCTCACGCACAAACTTTCAAGCGACGAGCGGAGGATCATGCTGCCGCTCCTCGTGGTGTCGATCCTCGCCCTGGCGGTCTATTTGTTGTTACGCGACTGGCGAATGGAGGAACTTGGCCGCTCGGCGTTCTTCGACGTTGTGATGGTCTTTGTCGTGCTGGGTGGCGCGGCGTTCTTCGGCATGGCGAGTTGCATCTTGCGGCGCGGACAGGGCAGCGAGGAAGGGCAGAACGAGGGCTATTGCTTTATCGGTGCGCTGATTGGCGCAATCGTATTTTTTGCCGCAGTTCTCAGCTAACAACTAGCCATGACGCCGGAACTCGAAAGACGTCTGGAAGAACTGCTGGACAGGCAGGCGATTCTTGATTGCATTCATCGCTACTGTCGCGGCGTTGATCGCATGGATCGAACGTTGACTCTCTCGGCGTATCACCCCGATGGGATCGACGATCACGGAGCATTCCTAGGTAATCCAGAGGAATTCGTCGACTGGGCCTTTGGCTACCACCGGGAGCATCAGTTGTCCCATCATCACATGGTCTTCAATCACAGCGTCGATCTGCAAGGCGACGTCGCACACACGGAAACCTACTGGCTCTTCTTCGGTGAGAATCGCGCCAAACCCGACACGCTAGCGGCAGGCCGCTATATCGACCGCTTCGAGAAGCGCGGTGGCATTTGGGCGATTGCTTCCCGCGTGTGCATATCCGAAGCGATCAACGAATTGATGCCGGCCGACGTACCCGCAGCCTGGCGCGCACTGCTCATGAGCAACGGTAAAAGCACGCGTGACAGAAGCGATATATCGTTCGACCGGCCGCTGAAGACGCGGGAACCTGGCTGTTTGCGGGAATGCGGCGAGGCCGGGCATCCGGCGTAGGGAGAGATAGTGATGAAGCGACGTGTGCGATTGATCGGTATGCTGGGTGCGGTGGGCGTGGTCGCGGCACTCGGGGCGACTTGGGGTGCGCAGAAGGCGGTGAGCAGCCAGATGTCGATGGAACCCTGCGTGTACTACTACGGTAGTTGCATCACGATGGCGGCTTTGACCGGCGGAAATTTTCGCATGCTGCCCTGAACGGATATCGACGAGCATTGCCAGCGGCGCTTCGGTTCCGCTGGCGAAATGCTCGTACGGCTCAGGTATTCGGTACCAGCGCCGCCGAGCCGTTGCCGACGATCGACAGGAATTCCCGGCGAGTCGACGGGTCTTCACGGAATGCGCCCAACATCCTGCTTGTCACCAACGAGGTTCCGGGCTTGTGTACGCCGCGCGTGCTCATGCACTGATGCGCGGCTTCCAGGATCACGCCGACACCTTTGGGTTGCAATACCGTATTGAGTGCATCCGCGATCTGCACGGTCATCTTTTCCTGAATCTGCAACCGCTTCGCATACGTATCGACAAGCCGCGCAAGCTTCGAAATACCGACCACCCGATGATCCGGCAGATAGGCGACGTGAGCCCGTCCAATGATCGGCACCATGTGATGCTCGCAATAGCTTTCGAAGCGGATGTCCTTCAACACGACCATCTCGTCATAGCCATCGACTTCGGAAAATGTCGTGGCGAGAATCTGCATGGGATCCGACAGATAGCCCGAAAAGAACTCCGTATAAGCGCGGGCGACGCGCCGTGGCGTTTCGACGAGTCCCTCGCGTTGCGGGTCGTCTCCGGCCCATCTGATGAGCGTACGAACGGCCTCTTCAGCCTCCTCCTGCGAGGGCCGAGCTGGAATAGACAGGTAGTCGTTTGCGCCGCGTTGATTCACTAGACCTCCTTGAAGCCGTGCATTGCTTTACGTATTGCGAGTATTGGTGCGATGCCATAAAGTGTATATAATTGTACATCGTTCGTAAATGGGAACGAGAGCGCGGTGGGTTGATCCTCTCGACGATTCCCTTTTTACGATTGTGGCTGCGGCGCGAGCATTGCATCGCCTCACGGAGGGAAAAGCATGAAAACACGCATCACCGAGCTACTGGGAATTCGCTATCCGATCGTGCAGGGCGGCATGATGTGGGTGGGACTTGCGGAACTGGCCGCCGCGGTATCGAACGCCGGTGCGCTGGGCACCATTACCGCACTGACGCAGCCGACACCCGAGGCGCTGAGCGTTGAAATCGATCGCACGAGATCGATGACGAGCGAGCCGTTCGCCGTGAACCTGACCATTCTTCCGACCATCAAGCCGGTTCCTTATGACGAGTACGTGCAGGCTATCGTCGAGAGCGGAGTGAAGATCGTCGAGACCGCGGGGCGCAATCCCGAGTCGTACCTGCCTGCCTTCAAGGCGGCGGGTATCAAGGTGATTCACAAATGCACGTCCGTGCGCCACGCGCTCAAGGCGGAGGCGATCGGCTGCGACGCGGTGAGTGTCGACGGCTTCGAATGCGCCGGCCATCCTGGAGAAGACGACGTGCCGAATCTCGTATTGCTGCCGGCTGCTGCTGCGCGATTGCGGATTCCGATGCTTGCGTCCGGCGGCATCGCCGACGCGCGCGGCATGGTGGCGGCACTTGCTCTGGGCGCGGACGGCATCAATATGGGCACGCGCTTCATGGCAACGCGTGAAGCGCCGATTCACGAAAACGTGAAGCGCCAGTTGCTCGAACATGATGAGCGGAATACCGCACTGATTTTCCGCACGCTCAAGAACACGTCGCGTATTTTTCGTAACGCCGTAGCGGAGCAGGTGCTCGATCTGGAGCGCCAGCAGAACACGACATTCGCGGACCTGAAGCCGCTCGTGAGCGGCGAGCGCGGAAGGCGCATCTACGAAACAGGCGACACGGACGGCGGCACGTTTCCCGCCGGTCTCGCTATCGGCCTGATCCACGATATTCCAACCTGCGAAGAACTGGTGACGCGCATGATCGAGCAGGCGCGCGATCTGATTCACCGAAGACTGGCAGCGATGATGGACAAGGCGGACAACGAAGCAGCGTGTCCGGCCTGAATGCCGATTTGAATACAACTGTCGATGAGAAGGAGTAGACCGTGTCAGAAAGTCGTGAGAAGGGACGTCAGGTGGTTCGAGAAATGTTGGGCGACGAGTTTCTGGGTGCAATGGATGCCGCCGCGGCGTCCGGTGGATTCGCCGCCGATGCAGCGTCGCTCGCGCTTGAAAACGCATTCGGTGACGCATGGGCGCGTCCAGGCCTGGATCGCCGTTCGAGAAGCCTCGTTACGCTAGGCATGCTGATCGCGCAGCGCACGCCGTGGGAATTCAGCAATCACGTGCGTATCGGGCTTGCAAACGGCCTGACGGAGAAGGAGCTCGAAGAAGTCGTTCTACACGCAATTCCGTATGTCGGCTTTCCGGCTGTCAGCGTCGCCCTGAAGGCGTGCAAGGATGTGCTGGGCGAACGCGTGGCGACCGTCCAGGAATAACATGCGGTACCGGTTTGCGAAGTCCGCGGCTTGCATTGCGGCGGCATCGATAGCGCCCCCGCGGAGCATCGAGGTGCGAGGGAGGCGCCGTGTCGGCGGCTCGCTTGCGTTCAGATGCGCTCGAAGATTGCCGCAATGCCTTGACCGCCGCCGATGCACATCGTCACGAGCGCATAGCGGCCACCGGTCCGCTGCAGTTCATGGAGCGCCTTGACCGTGATGATCGCACCCGTTGCGCCAATCGGATGGCCCAGCGAAATACCGGAGCCGTTCGGGTTCACTCGTTCAGGATCGAACTGCAGTTCTTTGGCGACGGCACATGCCTGCGCGGCAAAGGCTTCATTCGCTTCGATGACGTCGATGTCCGCCACGGTCAGTCCGGCCCGTTTCAGCGCCTTCTGGGTGGCCGGCACGGGGCCTATGCCCATGTATTGCGGATCGACGCCGGCGTGAGCGTAGGCGACCAGCCGCGCCAATGGTCGGATGCCGCGCGCTTCGGCTGTACTGCGTTCCATCAGCAGCACGGCCGCGGCGCCGTCGTTGAGACCGGATGCGTTTCCGGCTGTTACGGTGCCGTCCTTCTGGAACGCGGGGCGCAGCTTCGCCAGTTCGTCGACCGTGGTGGTAGGGCGAACGTGCTCATCGAGTTCGAACATCGTCGCGCTTTTTTTCGTGTGCACCGCAACCGGAACAATCTGCTCCTTGAAGTAGCCGGCTTCGACAGCACGTCCGGCCCGGCGATGCGATTCCACGGCCAGTGCGTCCTGTTCGTCGCGGGTAATGCCGTATTTCGCCGCAACGTTCTCCGCAGTCACGCCCATATGAAACGCGCCAAAAGGGTCGGTCAGCGCGCCGACCATCATGTCGGTCAGCCGGATGTCACCCATGCGCGCACCCCAGCGCGCGCCGGTTGCGAGATAGGCCGCGCGCGTCATGTTTTCCGCGCCGCCGCCGATCGCGATGTCCGTGTCGCCAAGCCAGATTGCCTGCGCGGCCGAAATGATCGCCTGCAGACCCGAGCCGCACAGGCGGTTCAGCGTAAGCGCGGGCGCGTTCATGCCCACTCCGCCTTCGAGAGCGACGACGCGCGCGAGATACATGTCCTTCGGCTCCGTGTGGATCACGTTGCCAAATACGACGTGACCGACCGCATCGCCTTCGACATGCGCCCGCTCGAGTACTTCGCGCACCACAGTCGCACCCAGTTGTGTCGGTGCAACGGAGGCCAGCGCGCCTCCGAAATCGCCGATCGCGGTACGCATGCTGCTTGCAATTACAACTTCTCTCTGCATCCCGATCTCCCGGAAAACTGGGTGGCAATTCATATCATAACGTTTATAAATGCGAACGATGTTCATAAAATAGCTGATTCTCGACCAAATGTCTACGAACGATTTTCGTCGAGACCGGACATGGATTGCGTCGCGGCGATGTGCGATTACGTTAGGCGATGCAGGATGGACGCAGGCAGGAATCCACGGTATGCTGGTTCTTATTATTGATCGCCGTTCATTTATTGGTTCACGTAACGGCTGCTGCGAAGTTCGACGAAGCCGCTCGAAGCGGTAGGTGCGCGGCCCGCAAGCTAACGACAGGACGACGGAGATGAATGCAGGCCAGCTTTCACACGACCCCTTGATGGATGTGCCGTTTCGACCGCTTCGCCTTGGCGGTACGAAGGCCACTGTTGAGCGGCGTCCTGACGGGAGTGTGGTCTATGAACTGAGCGAAGCGCTGAATTCTTATCCTCTGCGACTGACTGAGCGTCTCGTGCGTTGGGCTACAGTCACGCCCGATCGGCCGCTGCTTGCGCGACGAACAGCCGACGGTGCCCGCTGGGAGCATTTGACATACCGGCAGGCGCTCGATGGCGCACGTGCACTCGGCGAAGCTCTGCTGGCTCTAGGCCTGTCGCCTGACAGGCCGCTGATGATTCTCTCGGAACGCGGTTTCGAGCATGCGCTGCTGGCTCTCGCGGCACTGCACGTGGGCGTACCCTACGTGCCCGTTACGTCGGCGTATTCATTGCTGTCCGAAGACTTCTCCAAGCTGAAATATCTCGCCGCGGTATGCACGCCGGGCCTCGTGTTTGCGGACGATGGCGCTCTTTACGGGCGCGCGTTGCGCGAAGTGTTCGGCGAAGTCGAATGTCTTGTGAGCGGCAATCTGCCCGAAGGGCGCACGGCGTCGCTCTTTTCCGACTGGCTTGCCACGCCGCTGACTGCGGCAGTCGATGACGCGTTTGCCAACGTCGGTCCCGATACGGTCGGCAAGATCATGTTCACCTCGGGGACCACCGGCGCGCCCAAGGGGGTGATCTACTCGCAGCGCATGCTGTGCAGTAACCGGCAGCAGGTCGCGCAGACTTTCGCTTTTCTTCAGGATACGCCGCCCATACTGGTGGACTGGCTTCCGTGGCATCACACATTCGGCGGCACGCATAACTTCGGCATGGCGCTGTACGGCGGCGGCACTTACTACCTGGATCCCGGCAAGCCTACTCCGGAGCAGATCGGTCCAACGGTCGATGCATTGCGGGAGATCGCGCCGGTTATCTACCTCAATACGCCACAGGGGCTCGCGGCACTGCTTCCGCATCTGCGCGAGGACGAAACGCTGCGGCGGAATTTCTTCAGCAAGCTGGCGTTGATCTACTACGGCGGTGCCAGCCTGCCGGAGTACATCTGGGCCGCATTCGATGAACTCGCCGTGAAGACCATCGGCCAGCGCGTATTGATCATGTCCGGGCTGGGCGGCACTGAAGCCGGTCCCACGCCGATGTCGGCGGCTTGGGATCCGCGCCGCGAAGTGATTGCCGGGCTGCCCGTACCGGGCGTCAAGGTCAAGGTCGTGCCGGTTGGGTCGAAGATGGAAATTCGTTACGCGGGCGATTGCGTGACGCCGGGATACTGGAAGGATTCCGAACGAACTGCTGCGTCTTTCGACGAAGAGGGTTATTTCTGCTCGGGCGATGCCGGTGCGTTCATCGATCCGCTGCATCTGGAACTCGGCTTGCGCTTCGACGGCCGACTTGCCGAAAACTTCAAGCTGTCCTCCGGCACGTGGGTGAATGTGGCAGAACTGAGACTCGCTGCATTGAATGCTTTTTCACCTTACGCGCGTGACGTCGTGATTGCCGGGCATGATCGGGACTTTCTCACGGCTCTGGTTTTTCCCGATCTCGAAGCGTGCCGGGCATTGTGCGGCGACACGATCGGGCGCGCGTTGGACGCTGAGAAAATCGTCGCCAGTGCCGGCGTGCGTGAGCACTTTCAGCGCGAACTCGACATGCTGGCCACGCGCTCCGGCGGCAGTTCGAGCCGGATCGAGCGGATTGCGCTGGAGAGCGTGCAGCCCACGCTCGACAACGGCGAATTGAGCGCGAAAGGTGCGATCAGTCAGGCCAACGTGCTAGCGCAAAGATGCGCCGTGGTCGCTGAACTATACGAAGCGGTGCCCACGCCTCGCACGTTGGTAGCGCGGCGGCGCGCTGTTCCTGCGAGCGCAGCAAGCCGGACCCCATGAACTGAAACAGGAACATCATCCGATGGATTTTCATGTCAATCCCGCGGACAAAGCCTTCCGCATCGAAGTACAGGAATTTCTGAAGGCGCACCTGCCTCCCGATCTCGCCTGGCGCGGCGCGCAAGGTTTTCTCGCCGGTGACGACGATGCATTGCACTGGACCCGTATCCTGCACGAAACGCGCGGCTGGTCCGTGCCGCACTGGCCGGCAGACCAGGGCGGCACAGGATGGACCGCGGCGCAACGCTATATCTTCGAGGAAGAGTGTTATCTGGCGGGCGCGCCTGCGCAAAATCAGGCAGGGGTATCGCTGGTCGGGCCGGTGATTTGCGAATTCGGCAACGAAGAGCAGAAGCGCCGCTTTCTTCCGCCTATCCAGCGCGGCGAAGTGTTCTGGGCGCAGGGTTTTTCAGAACCCGGAGCGGGCTCCGACCTCGCGTCTCTGCGCACGACGGCCGTTCGCGAAGGCGATCATTACGTCGTCAACGGTCAGAAAATCTGGACGAGTTTCGGAAGCTATGGTCAATGGAACTTCGTGCTGGTGCGGACCGATTCGGAAGCGAAGCCGCAGAAGGGCATTTCGTTCCTCCTGCTCGACATGAAGTCGCCCGGCGTCACTGTCCGGCCCATTGTGACGCTCGACGGTTGCAATCACCTCGCCGAAGTGTTTTACGACAATGTCCGTGTGCCGGTCGACAATCTGATCGGCGAGGAAAACAAGGGCTGGGGCTATACAAAGTTTCTTCTGTTCAACGAGCGAGCGTTCCTTGGCGCGGAAGCCCCGGCGCTGAGACGCTATCTGCGCAAGATCCGTCACTACGCAATGCGCGAGCGCGCGGGTGGCGCGCCTTTGCTTGAAGATCCGACTTTCGCGGCGAGACTGGCCCAGTACGAACTCGAAGTGCTTGCCATCGACATGGCAGTGCAGAAGATCCTGCATCAAGGTTTGGACGAACGCAGTGGCGGCATGGCGGTCGGTTCGATGCTGAAAGTGCGTGGCTCCGAGTTGCATCAGAAGCTGACTGAAATGCTGCTTGAAGTGATCGGCGATTACGGTGCGGTGTTCTACGCCGATCCAAACGAAGACCGGGCGCTGCGAGTGCAGACCTTCGCAGGTCCGGACTACGCGCCCGGTCTCGCAGCCGAGGTGTTCTACCGGCGCGCATGCATGATTTACGGCGGCACGGCGGAAATTCAGCGGAACATCGTCGCGAAGGCGCTGTTTGGACTTTGACGCCGATTTCGCCGATATGGTGCGATGGCGCGGATCGCTTTCATCGAACGGCCTCGTTTTTTTGCGAGCACGAAAGGACGCAACATGAACTTTGATCTGAACGACGAACAGCAGATGTTGCAGGACAGCGCGCAGCGCTTCGTGCAAAAAAACTATACGTTCGAGCATCGCGGCAAACTGCTTGCTCATGAAGCAGGCTTTTCAAGCGGCATGTGGCGCACTTTTGGCGAGATGGGCTGGCTCGGTGTCGCGGTGCCCGAAGCATTTGGCGGTCTGGGATTTACGCCGGTCGAGAGTGCGCTGATCGCGGAGCAACTCGGACGCGCGCTCGTGCTGGAGCCGTATGTCATGTGCGGGGTGTTCCCCGCGGCGGTCGTGACCCGTTGCGCCAGCGGCGAACAACGCGACGACTTGCTGGCAGAGATCATTTCGGGCGATGCCGTGATTGCCGTCGCGCACAGCGAGCGTGAAGCGCGAGGCGTCGTGTCACATGTGAGCACGACAGCACGGCCGATGCCGGGCGGCACATGGTGTCTCGATGGACGCAAGACGCTCGTGGTCGGTGCGCCGGTGGCGGATCGTCTGATCGTCGTCGCGCGTGTGGCGGGCGGCGTGCGCGATGACGCAGGCGTGGCGCTTTTCCTCGTCGATCCGCGTGCGACCGGCGTGACGCTCGAGCCGTACCGCTTGCTCGACGGCACACTCGCCGCCGATGTGATGCTTGCAGGTGCGACGGTTGCTGCAAGCGCGGTGCTCGGCACACCCGGTGAGTCGCTGCAAGGACTGCAGGCCGCGGTCGATGAAGCGATTGTCGCGAGTTGCGCGGAACTGCTGGGCGACATCGACGATACGATTGAACTCACGTCCGACTACCTGAAAACGCGCAAGCAGTTCGGCGTGCCCATCGGCAGCTTTCAGGCGCTGCAGCATCGCATCGCCGATATGGCGATCGACGCCATGCAGGCGCGGTCAACGTTGCATCGGGCGCTGCGCGCGCTGACCGAAGACGGGCCGGCGCGCAGCGTGGAGGTATCGGGTTGCAAGGCGCAGACCGTGCGAAGCGGCAAGTTCGTGACGCAGCAAGGCATTCAGTTGCACGGCGGCTACGGCATCACCGACGAGTACAAAGTCGGCCATCATTACCGGCGCATGTTGATCGTCGACGTGCTGTTCGGGAATATGGAGCACCACCTGAACCGTTACGCGCGGCAGATTCAGGCGGACGCTCGAGCCATGGCGGCCTGATGAGGAATGTCGAGGAAGGGTGCGCGGCATCGTCGCGCAAAGCATTGAACCTTTACTTCACAAACTTTCGGAACTCCGGTTTACGTTTTTCACGGAACGCGTTGCCGCCTTCCTTTGATTCATCCGTATCGTAGTAAAGCGCCAGCGCCTGCATTGCGAACGCACCGATACCCCGAATGTTCTCGGTGTCGATATTGAACGAGCGCTTGGCGAGCGCGATGGCGGTCGGGCTCATCTGCAAGATTTCGTCGCACCATTTTTTCGTTTCCGCATCGAGGTGCCCGGGCGGGACAGCCGCGTTGATCAATCCCCATTCGAGCGCCTCCTTCGCGCTGTATTTGCGGCACAGATACCAGATTTCGCGCGCGCGTTTTTCGCCGACGATGCGCGCAAGGTACGCTGTGCCGAAACCGGGATCGACCGAACCGACCTTCGGACCGACCTGGCCAAAAATCGCCGTGTCCGATGCGATGGCGAGGTCGCAGATCGTGACGAGCACGTTTCCTCCGCCGATCGCATAGCCATTCACCCGTGCGATGACGGGTTTGGGAATGTCGCGAATGATGCTCTGCAACTCTTCGATCGGCAGGCCGACCGTGCCGCGTCCACCGTAACCGTCGCCGGATTGATCGCCGCCCGTACAGAAGGCCTTTTCGCCCGCGCCAGTCAGCACGACAACACCGATGTCCTTGTTCCAGCCCGCTTTGCCAAACGCCTTGATCAGTTCTTCGCACGTATTCGCGTTGAACGCGTTGTACACCTTCGGGCGATTGATGGTGATCGTCGCGACGCCCTCAGCCTCGCGATACAGAATGTCCTGGAATTCCATGTTGATGTTCCGGTTGGGAGTTGAATAAGTGCGCGGCGCTCAGCCTGCCATCGTCAGGCCGCCGGAGATGCTGATCACCTGGCCGGTGATGAACGCGGCATCGTCACTGGAGAGGAAGGCGACCGTGCCCGCTATATCGTCGGGTTCGCCCATGCGCCCAAAGGGCACCGCCTTGACGAGCGCCGCCTTGATGCGTTCGCCTTTTTCTCCCTGCGCTAGGTTGTCGAGCAACGCGGTGGCCGTCGGACCAGGGCAGACAACATTGATAGGGATCTGCTGCCGCGCCATTTCACGCGCCATGGTCTTCGAAAACGCGATGATGCCGCCCTTGCAGAACGAATACACCGCTTCCATCGACGAACCAACGCGCCCCGCATCGGACGAAATATTCACCACTCTCCCGCGGCCGCGTTCGGCCATTCGCTTCAGAACGGCGTGGTGCATGTTCAGCGGACCATACAGGTTGATGGCGACGACCTTGTCCCAGAACGGCTTTTCCGTTTGGAGAAAAAACGCACCCATGTCCCAGCCCGCGTTGTTCACGAGCATCTCGATCGGGCCGAGTTCCTTCTCGACTTGCGCGACAGCTGCGCTCACGCCTTCATGATCGGTGATGTCGACGCGATAGGCGCGAGCCTTGCCGCCCGCGGATTCGATTTCGTCCACCACACGCCCGGCGCTTTCGGCGTTCAGATCGAAGAGCGCGACAACGGAGCCTTCTTCGCCGAAGCGCTTGCTGATGGCCGTGCCGATTCCGCCTGCGCCGCCCGTGACGACTACGACCTTGTTCTTCAGACCTTTCATTTTCGGATTCCTCGCGTGATGTGGTGGGCCGCCATGGCGCCCGTCAAGCCTTGGTGATCGCTTCAGCGACAGGTGTCGAATCGACCGGGGCGCGGCCGCTCAGTTTCGCAGCCTCGCTCGCGGTGTATCCGGCCTCCATGAGTACTTCGACGCTGTGCTCGCCCAGATTCGGCGGCAGGTAGCGCACATTGCCGGGCGACTCGGAGAAGTGCACGGGGATCGACGTCATCACCATGTCGCCTTCTGTCGGATGCTCGTAGTGCTGGAAAAACCCGGTCTCTTTCAGGTAGTCGTCGAGCATCAGGTCGTTCAGTTCACGCACCGGACCGTGCGGCACATCGGCGGCCGCGAAGATGGCATTCCACTCGGCCGTGGTCCGGGTCTGGATCGCGTCGCTGACCATGCGATACAGCTCGTTGATGTTGCGCATGCGGTCGGCCATGTGGCAGAAGCGCGGATCGTCGAGCAGATGAGCCGCGTCGATCGCATACAGCACGCGCCGCCACTGGTCGTTGTTGACCGCGAGCAGACAGATGTGACCGTCCTTCGTTGCGTACGGCCGGCGGTGCGGCGAGAACATACGCGAATAACCCAGCCCCTTGCCGTCCGCCGAGCCGAGTGCGCCTTCCCACAGATGTTCGAACAGGTTGAACTGCAGCATCGTTTCGAACATCGGCACCTGTACGCACTGGCCCAGACCGGTGCGCTCGCGGTGATACAGCGCCATGCTGACGGACGAGGCAAGCACATAGCCGCAGAACTTGTCGACGATTACCGTCGGGAAGTAGCGCGGCGAGCCGTCCGCATCGCGATTCATGGCGGCGATTCCGCTCTCGCCCTGGATGACGTCGTCGAATGCGGGGCGGTCCCGGTAGGGTCCGTCCGGACGATAGCCAGGGCCCGATGCATAAATGATGTGCGGATTGCGTGCCTTGATCGCGTCGTAATCGATGCCGAGGCGCTTCGCCGCGCTCGGCCGCATGCTGTGAATGAAGACATCGGCGGTCTCGACGAGCCGGAGCACAGCCTCCCGGCATTCGGCCAGCTTCAGGTTCAGCGACACGCTCCGCTTGTTGCGGTTCATGATCGTGTAGAACACCGCCATGTCGGGGTTCTGCCCTGGTCCGTTCTTGCGGTTCTGGTCGCCTTCGGGCGGCTCGATCTTGACGACGTCCGCACCCATGTCGCCAAGAAGCTGCGTCGCGACGGGCCCCAGCACATTGATCGTCAGGTCGATGACGCGCACGCCGGTCAGCGGACCGGTCGGCAGATCGAGAGGTTGCTGTGGGGTGTGCATGGTCACGCCTTGTAGTCTCTGCCTTTCACCAGCCGCAGCGGCGTATACACCATGACTTCCGAGCCGTCCTGCTTGAACACCCGGTTGCGGGTGCGCACGAGCCCCAGTCCCGGGCGCCCATTGCTGGCCCGGCATTCGATGACCTCACATTCGGCGTGAATCGTGTCGCCGACAAAGGTTGGACCCTTGATGTCGAGCTCCATGTTCAGGAACGCGAAACCCACGCCTTGCATCGTCGCCTGCGTGAGCAACCCCTCGATGAAGGTAAACACCAGCGCGCCGGGCGCGACCCGGCCCTTGATCGCCGACGTCTTTTTCAGAAACTCGGTATTGGTGAACAGCACTTCGAGCATGCCGGTCACGGAAACAAAATTGACGACATCCGCTTCGGTCACGGTGCGTCCGACCGTCCTGAACTTGCGGCCGACGGGCAGGTCTTCCCAGTGAATCCCCAAGCCAACCGTTTCGATTTCTTCCATACCTGTCCTCTCTTTCGTTGTCACGCACTCGTAAGGGCCGGGTGCGTTAGCCCGATTTTTTGACGCGTCCGAGGACGCTGTCCGCGACAATGTTTCGCTGAATCTGGTTGGTCCCTTCGATAATCTGGACGACCTTGGCGTCGCGGAAATAGCGATTGATCGGATACTCGTTGGAGATGCCCGCGGCGCCGAACAGTTGCACTGCGTCGGTGGCCACCTTCATCGCGACGTCGGAGGCGAACATCTTCGCCATTGCCGCCATCGGGGCGAGCTCGCGACCCGTCACGCCGGCGTCCACCAGAGACGCGGTTCGATAGACGAGCTGACGCGCGGCTTCCGTTTGCGTGACCATGTCGGCCACCATCCAGCGCACGCCCTGGAAGTTGCCGATCGTCTGCCCGAAGGCGACGCGGTCCTGAATGAAGCGGATGGTGTGATCGATCGCACCCTGCGCGATGCCTACCGCGCGCGCCGCCACGATCGGACGGCTGGTGTTGAGCGCTTCCATGGCCACCTTGAAGCCTTGCCCGCCTTCAGGGCCAAGCCGTTCGCCGGCGCTGACGAATGCGTCGTCGAAAAAGAGCGGGCACGAGGCCACGCCGCGCGCGCCCATCTTGTCTTCCTCCGGGCCGATCGTGAGTCCAGGGGTTTTGCGGTCGACGATAAAGAGGTTGATCCCGAGCGGCGTGCCTTCTTCATCCAGGGTTTTCGCCGCCACCAGCATGAAATCGGCGATGTGCGAGTTGGTGCACCAGATCTTCGATCCGTTCAGCACGTAACCGCCGTTCTGGCGGCGTGCCGTGGTGCGGATTCCCGAGACGTCCGAGCCGCTTTGCGATTCAGTGATGGAGAGCGCGCCACGCAATTCACCTGACGCAAGCCCCGGCAAGAGACGCGCTTTCTGCTCTTCCGTGCCGCCTTCCAGAACCGCGCCGAACGGCGTCCATTGCACGACCAGCAGGTAACCCGTGTTGTAGCAAACCCGCCCCAATTCCTCGACGGCGATGCAGGCGGACATCACGCTGCCGGCGCCACCATAAGCCTCGGGAAACGGAAGCGTGAAAAGCCCCAGTTCCTTGAGCAACGCGTACATGTCGTGCGGATATTCAGCGGTGCGGTCGATTTCATCCGCACGCGGCGCGACGCGCTCCATGGCCACTCGCCGGATCAGGTCGCGGATCTGAATCTGGTCGTCTGTCAGTCGATAAGTCACGTTGTAAGTCTCTTGCTAATGGCGCCAGGTTCGATATATCAACCGATCTTCAAAATAATGAACACTGTTCGATAACGTAAACGATGACTCCGGACTCGTCAAGCGTGATGTCGAGCGAACAGGGGTTTGCCCGTAGTGCGCCGCGAGCGTTGTTCGGATGTAGTGAGAGCCTTGTCGGACAGCACGCGAGCACGGTTCGGCACGGTTGACATGGCCGCTGTCACGCGTTTAGTATTAAGAACGTTGTTCGACTATTGGATTTTCTCCGGTCGATAAGTGACACGGAGACCGGGTTGGTTCGGCGTCGAGGCCCTTTGCGTAGTGCATGGGAGGAGCGAAATGGAGTCTGTTTGTCCTGAAGTCGACTATCAGAAGTTTCTTGCCGAAGGCCGCTTGATGATTCAGCGCAGCCGCAGCAGCGGCCGGCATGTGTTTTATCCGCGCGTGGCCGAGCCGGTCACGGGCGCGCGAGATCTCGAATGGATCGAAGCCTGCGGGCGGGGCACGGTGTATTCGACCACGGTGGTGAGGCAAAAAGCGCCCACGCCGAGTTACAACGTCGCGCTGATCGACCTTGACGAAGGCGTGAGAATGCTCAGCTGTGTTGAAGGTATCGATCCGGACGCGGTGCGCATTGGCATGCCTGTTCAGGCGAAAATCGTGTACAGGGACGACGCGGCGTTGCTCGTGTTCGAGCCAGCCTGAGGCCAGCTAAGCGGCAGCATGCGCTGAAGACAGCTGCTGCATCGACGAGAGACAGATCGTATGGAATTCAGCTTACGTGGGCGTACCGCGCTGGTGGCTGGCGCGACATATGGAATCGGCGAGGCGCCGGGCAAGTCGTCGCTGGATCTCGCCGCGCGTGCGTCGGTCGATGCGCTGGCGCAGGTCGGGCTGTCGCCGGCCGACGTCGACGGCCTGTTCGTTTGCACGCCGGACGACATGCTGTCCGGCCTGACATTCGCCGAGTATCTCGGCATTCACCCGAAGTTCACCGACAACAACCGCAGCGGCGGTTCGGCATTCGAGATCTATGCGCACACCGCGGCAATGGCGCTCGTCACCGGCCAGATCGACGTGGCGCTGATCGCCTACGGCAGCAATCAGCGCAGCGCCTCAGGCAAACTCGTGCAGTCGTCGCGCCCCTCGCCGTGGGAGACGCCGTATAAGCCGATGAATCCGGTGTCGTCGTATGCGCTTGCCGCGGCTCGGCACATGCACCAATACGGCACCACACGCAGAGATCTTGCGGAAGTGGCGGTCGCGGCGCGCAAATGGGCCGGGCTCAATCCTGAGGCCTTCGTGCGAACCCCAATGTCTATCGACGATGTACTGGGCGCGCGCCTTGTCTCCGATCCGCTTTCCGTGCGCGACTGTTGTCTCGTGACCGACGGCGCGGCGGCCATCGTGATGGTGCGCGCCGAGCGTGCGCGCGATCTGAGCGCCAGGCCGGTATATCTGCTCGGGGCAGGTTCGGCCACGTCGCATCGGGAAATCGCGAACATGCCCGATCTGACCGTGACGGCCGCAAGGGAATCCGGGCGGCGTGCCTATGAAATGGCGGGCGTGAATGCCGGCGAGATCGACGTCGCGATGCTGTACGACGCGTTCACGATCAACACTATTCTGTTCCTCGAGGACCTCGGTTTTTGTCCGAAGGGCGAGGGCGGCCGCTTCGTCGCCGACGGCGCGATTGCGCCGGGCGGCCGTCTCGCGGTCAACACCAATGGCGGCGGTTTGTCGTGCGTGCATCCCGGTATGTATGGGCTGTTTTTGATGGAAGAAGCACTGCGGCAGCTCACCGGGCGTGCGGGAGAACGGCAGGTGCCGGGCGCGCGGCTCGCCGTCGCGCATGGTAACGGCGGTGTCTTGTCGAGCCAGGCTACTGTGATTCTCGGCACTGAGGAAACGTTGTGATGGGGCGCGGCGGGCGCGGGCAGCTTTGCATGGGACTGGAGTAAGCGCTAAAGCGCTAACTCCAGTCGACAAGGAGACAGACAGATGAGCGAGCAGGCCACCGGCGACGCGACGCAAATCGTGCAGGTCGACCATGACGGCGCGATCGCAATCGTCACGCTGAACTATCCAGAACGGCGCAATGCGTTCTCGCTGAAGATGCGCGAAACGCTGTACGACCGCCTGCATCACCTGATGCACCACGAAGACGGTTGCCGGGCCATCGTGCTGACAGGTGCCGGCAATACGTTCTGCGCCGGCGGCGATATCTCGGAGATGAAGCCGCGCAAGGTACTCGAATATCGCGAGCGCAACCAGTTGCCGCTCGACATCTTCAAACTGATGGTGTCCGGGCCGAAGGCCATCGTCGCTGCCGTCGAAGGCTTTGCGTTCGGCGCGGGCCTTTCGCTCGCGGCCGCGTGCGACATGGTGGTCAGTTCATCGGCGGCGCGCTATGCGAGTGCATTCATCAAAGTCGGGTTGCTGCCCGATAGCGGTCTTTACTGGTCGCTTGCGCAGCGCGTCGGCGGCGGACGCGCGCGTGAACTGATGCTGAGCGCCCGCGAATTCAACGGAGCCGAAGCGTTGCAGATCGGTTTCGCCAATCGGGTGGTCGAGCCTGGACAGGCGCTCGCCGCGGCGCTGGGAATTGCCGGCCAATATGCGGCGCTGCCGGCGGTGGCGACGGCGCATCTCAAAGCGGCGCTGGCCACCGGTATCCGCACGCTCGACGAAGCGATCGAAACCGAAGTGAACCTGCAGCCCATCCTGCGCCGCAGCCGTGAACACCGTGAAGCCGTCAGCGCCTTCATGGAAAAACGCAAGCCGGTTTTTGTGGCCGACTAGGGAAAGCACATCATGAGCGAAAAACCTGCGAATCCGGGTAATGCGTCGGCCTCGATCGAGGTGAGCCGGGAAGGCGCAGTGGCCATTGTCACGCTGAACAATCCTGGCCGCCGCAATGCAATGGGACGGCAGATGCGTCAGTCGCTGCGCGACACGATGCACCGTCTGCTGTCCGCGGACCCTGAATCACGCGCCATCGTGCTGACCGGCGCGAGTGAGCACTTTTGCGCGGGCGCCGACATCTCCGAGATGACGCAGCGGACCATTCTGCAAAGCCGCGAGATTCTGGCTGAATCGTGCGTCGTGGTGCACGACATGATGGCGGGCGCGAAGCCGGTCGTGGCCGCCGTCGAAGGCGTGGCGTTCGGTGCGGGACTGTCGCTCGCCGTGGCGGCCGATTACGTCGTGGCGGCCTCCAACGCGCGCTTTTGCGCGGCATTTCTGCGTGTCGGGCTCATTCCCGATACCGGTATTCTGTGGACGTTGCCTGAAAAAATCGGCATGGCGCACGCCCGCGAGATGCTGTCGCTCGCGGTGGAAATCGACGGTGTCGAAGCGGCTGAGATCGGTCTCGCGAACGAGCTGGTGGAACCGGGTGCCGCGCTTGGCGCCGCAATCGATGTGGCCCGCGGCCTCGCCGAACTTCCGCCGCTCGGCGTCGCGCTGCTCAAGGCCGCGTTGACCGACGGCGCGTCCACGATGAACGCCGCGCTGCGCACGGAGATCGACTATCAGCCGGTGCTGCGCCAATCCAGGGATCATCAGGCTGCGTGTCGGGCGGTTTTTGATAGGAGCAAGCCGGTGTTCACCGGCCAATGAACATTGGGGTTCTCCGATGAGTGTCGATCGAAACAAAGCACTGCGCGAAGCACTGCGGGACGCGAACAGCCAGGCGGGCGTGGATGAACCGGACGATATCGTGCAGGTGTGCCACGAGGGTGGCGTGGCTGTCGTCACGATGAACTATCCGCAACGCCGCAACGCCTTTTCGATGAGGATGCGCATTGCGCTCATCCAAGCCTTCGAACGCCTTTTTCACGCGGATGCCACGACCCGGGCGATCGTTTTGACCGGCGCGGGTGGTCATTTCTGCGCGGGCGGCGACTTGTCCGAGATGCAGGCTGCCACGCCATCGTTGCTGGAACTGCGCGAGCGCATCGCGGTGGGCGTGCGTCTGTTCCGCCTGATCTACACCGGCACGAAGCCGGTCGTTGCCGCGGTCGAGGGCGCCTGTTTTGGCGCCGGTCTGTCGCTGGCTGCTGCGTGCGATCTCGCGGTGGGCAGCAGCGCGGCGCAATATTGCTGCGCCTTCGCCAAGGTCGGTTTGCTGCCGGACACCGGGCTTTTGTGGACATTGCCGCAGAAGGTCGGCGGTGGCAAGGCGCGCGAACTGATGTTGAAAGCGGATGTGATCGACGCAGCGACCGCGCTGCGCATCGGTCTCGTCAATCAGACGGCCGAGCCTGGCGGCGCGCTCGAAGCCGCGCTCGAACTCGCCGCGCGTTTCTCCAGCTACGCGCCCGTGACGCTGGCGATGCTGAAGGCGAACCTCGCGAACGCGGGCAATTCGATCGAAGACGCATGGCGGCTCGAAGTCGATTTGAATCCGCTCACACGCCAGACGAGCGATCACGCGGAAGCCGTCGCGGCTTTCATGGAGAAACGCAAAGCCGTGTTCACCGGCGACTGAGCATCGGGAGGCTCGTCATGCGAGTCTCGCCACGATTCGCCCTGATTTAGCCATGTTTCCGGCCATTGCCAATTACGGAAGTACACAGACCATGTTCACACCCGATCTGCTCCACGACAAAAAGATTCTGATTACCGGCGGTGGCACTGGTCTCGGTAAGAGTATTGGCAGGCGTTATCTGGAGCTCGGAGCGGAGCTCGTGATTTGCGGCCGCCGCAAGGAAGTGCTCGACGCCACCGCCGAAGAATTCCGCGCCGCTATCAACGGTGCGCGCGTCACGACGATCACAGCGGACGTGCGCGACGCGGAGTCGGTCGAAGCGATGATGGACGCGATCTGGCGAGATGGTCCGCTAGACCTGCTGCTCAACAACGCGGCAGCCAACTTTATCGCGCGGACCGAGACGCTCTCGCCGCGCGCGGTCGACGCGGTGCTGGACATCGTGCTCCATGGCAGTTTCTATTGCACGATTGCCGTGGGCAAGCGCTGGATCGACGCCGGCCGTCAAGGCAACGTCATTAGCACGGTGTCGACACCGACCATGACCGGGTCGGCTTTCACTGTCCCCTCCGCGGCGGCGAAGGCCGGCGTGCTCGCGATGACACGCAGTCTTGCAGTCGAATGGGGGCCGAAGGGGATACGTCTGAACGCCGTGGCGCCCGGACTGTTTCCAACCGAAGGCGCGTGGGAACAACTCTATCCGCCCGGCTCGCAGGTCGAATCGCAGGATCGCAGCGTGCCGCTGCGGCGTTTCGGCGATCATGCCGAACTCGCCGATCTGTATGCGTACCTGGCGTCGGATGGTTCGGGCTATATCACCGGCGACATGATCGTGATCGACGGCGGACGCTGGATGCAAGGCGTGGGCGGTCCCACGTTCCGCGCGATGCAGGACTGGACCGACGAACAGTGGGACGCGATGCGTGCTCACGCGCGTAAGGGTTGAACATGGGGCCGCTCGCAGGTGTGAAGATCATCGAACTGGCCGGCATCGGGCCAGGGCCCATGTGCGCAATGTTGCTCGCCGACCTCGGCGCGACGGTGCTGCGCATCGACCGGCGGCAACCGGTGAAGCTCGGTATCGAGCGTCCGTTGCGCTACAACCTGCTGCTGCGCAATCGCAAGACGATCGCGCTCGATCTCAAGGACCCGGCCGCAATCGACCTCGTGCTGACGCTGGTGGAAAGCGCGGACGCGTTGATCGAGGGATTTCGTCCCGGTGTGACCGAGCGTCTGGGTCTCGGGCCGCAAGCGTGTCTCGCGCGCAATCCGAAGCTCGCCTATGGGCGCATTACCGGCTGGGGACAGGACGGCCCGCTCGCGCAGTACGCCGGTCACGATCTGAACTACATCGCGATCACGGGCGTGCTCAACGCGATCGGCCGTTTCGAGCAGCCGCCGTCGATTCCGCTGAACCTGATCGGCGACTACGCGGGCGGCTCGATGTATCTCGCGATGGGTCTGCTCGCCGCAATTCTTCACGCCCGCAATGGCGGCGCGGGGCAAGTGGTGGATGCCGCGATCGTCGACGGCACGGCGAATCTGGCCACGACCTTTTTCGGCATGCAGGCGGCCGGCATCTGGCGCGAGGAGCGCGGCACCAATATTACCGATTCAGGTTCGCATTTCTACGACGTCTACGAGTGCGCCGACGGCAAATGGATTACGGTGGGCCCGATCGAAGACAAGTTTTATCTGGAGTTGCTTCGCTTGCTCGACATTTCACCGGACACGCTCGGCGCCCAGCTTGACGAGAGCAACTGGCCGGCCGCGCGCGCGTTGTTTGCGCTCAGATTCAAGCGCCGCAGCCGCGCGCAGTGGACCACTTTGCTGGAACACTCAGATGCGTGTTTCGCGCCCGTGCTGTCGTGGTGCGAAGCGCCTGAGCATCCTCACCTGAAAGCGCGTCAGACCTTTGTAGAGATTGATGGGATCGTGCAACCCGCGCCCGCGCCGCGCTTTTCGTCGACGGTGCCCGCGATGCCGACGCCGCCCGAAGCACCTGATCCGGCCACGGTCGACGCCGCGCTCGCCACGTGGCTCGACGCGCAGCGAATCGGCGAACTGAAACAGGCAGGGACGCTGGCCTGAGAAACGGGCGAGCGAATCAAGCGACGGAACTGCCATCGGCGCCGCATCAACGAATCGACGAATCGAGACGAGACACGCATGGATCTGCGATACACCGATGAAGAACTGGCATTCCGCGACGAGGTGAGAGCCTTTTTCAAGGAAGTCTTGCCGGACGACATCCGCCGCAAGGCAGTGTTAGGGCAGCGTTACTCCGCGAACGACCTGCGCCGCTGGCAGCGCATCCTGTACGAGCGCGGCTGGGCGACGCCCGCATGGGACAGGGCGTGGGGCGGAACCGGCTGGAGCGCGGTGCAGCAGTACATCTTCAAGGAAGAGTTGCATATGGCGCCCGCGCCGGAGCCGCTGTCGTTCAACGTCAACATGATCGGCCCGGTGCTGATCGCGTTCGGCAGCGACGAGCAGAAGCGCGATTTTCTGCCGCGCATTGCGAGTCTCGAATACTGGTTCTGCCAGGGCTTTTCGGAGCCGGGCGCCGGATCGGATCTCGCAGCGCTGCGCACCCAGGCTGTTCATGAGGGAGACCACTATGTGATCAACGGACAGAAGCTGTGGACCTCGACGGCTCATCACGCGGACTGGATGTTCTGCCTCGTGCGCACCGATGCGAGCGCGAAAAAACAGCAGGGCATCACCTATCTGCTGATCGACATGAAGACGCCGGGTTTGACGGTGCGGCCGATCATCACCATCGACGGTTATCACGAAACCAACGAGGTGTTCTTCGATAACGTGCGCGTGCCGGTGGCGAACCGGATCGGTGAAGAGAACAAAGGCTGGGACTACGCCAAGTTTCTGCTCGGCAACGAGCGCAGCGGGATCGCCCGTGTGGGCGTCTCGAAGATGCGCATCCGCCACGCGAAGGATCTCGCGAAACGCGTGCCGAGCGGCGACGGCGTGCTGTGGGACGACCTGCAATTTCGCGAGCGCGTCGTGGCGATCGAAGTCGAACTGAAGGCGCTAGAAATCACCCAGATGCGGGTGATTGCCGAAAGCAGCGCGCGCGGCAGTCATGTGCCCGACCCGAAAACCTCGATCCTGAAGATCAAGGGTTCCGAGCTGCAGCAACTGGCGGCCGAGCTTCTTCTTGAAGTGGCGGGGCCCGATGCGCTGCCGCTCGACCTCGATTTCCTGCGCGGCCTGGGTGAGCCGCTTCGCGAGCCCGACTGGGCGTTGACCATCGCGCCGAACCATTATTTCGCGCGACACGTTTCGATTGTCGGCGGATCGAACGAAATCCAGAAAAACATTCTCGCCAAGTCCGTTCTCGGACTTTGAGCGTCAATCGAAATGCGGAGAAGCATCGGCCATGGACTTTGATTTCACCGACGAGCAGCGCATGCTCAAGGACAGCGTCGAGCGGCTCGTGAAAGACGAGTACGGCTTTGAGCAACGTGCGCGGTATCTGGCCGAGCCGGAAGGGTTTAGCCGCGTTCAGTGGGCCCGCTACGCGAACATGGGACTGCTGGGCCTGACGTTCGATGAAAATTTCGACGGCAGCGGCTGCGGTCCCGTTGAAACGATGATCGTGATGGAGGCGTTCGGACGCGGGCTCGTCGTCGAACCTTATCTGGCGACCGTGGTGCTTGGAGGCGGATGCATCCGTGCGGGCGGGAGCGCGGCGCAGCGCGAAGCTATCCTGCCGCGCATTGCCGACGGCTCGCTGCTGATGGCGTTCGCTCACGCCGAGCCGCAGTCGCGCTACGACCTCGCCGACGTCGCCGCCACCGCGCGACGCGACGGCGGCGGGTGGGTACTGGACGGCGCGAAGCGCGTCGTCGTGCACGGCGGCAGCGCGGACCGGCTGATCGTCTCGGCGCGCGTATCCGGCGCACGCCGAGACCGCGACGGCATTGCGCTGTTTCTGGTCGAGGCCGACGCTCCGGGCGTCGAGCGCCGCGAATATCCGACGCAGGACCGGTTACGCGCGGCGGATATCGATCTGTCCGGCGTGCGCGTGACTGACGACGATGTCGTCGGCGTGGCCGGCGAAGCGTGGCCGTTGCTCGAAACGGTTGCAGCCCAGGCGATCAGCGCGCTGTGCGCCGAAGCGGTCGGCGCGATGTCGGCGGCTCACGAGCAAACCGTCGAGTACCTCAAGGTGCGCAAACAGTTCGGCGTCGCCATTGGCTCGTTCCAGGCGTTGCAGCATCGCGCGGTGGACATGCTGGTCATGATCGAGCAGGCACGCAGCATGGCTCTGTTCGCCACGATGATGAGCGACGAGCCCGATGTAGCGGAACGCGAGCGCAGCATGGCGGCAGCCAAGGTGCAGATCGGCCGGGCCGGGCGCTTCGTGGGCCAGCAGGGCGTGCAACTGCACGGCGGCATCGGTATGACCGAGGAGTGCACGGTGGGCCATTATCTGCGCCGACTAAGCGTGATCGACATTCTGTTCGGCGGGGCCGAGCACCATTTGACCCAGCTCGCCCGTACGGGCGGACTGATCGACGCGGCTGCGTAAGCGCACTGATCGACGGAGACACTCATGAGCTACGAGACCATCCTGTACGACGTGAAGGACCGGATCGCCACCGTCACGCTGAACCGTCCTGAACAGATGAACACCTGGAACGATCAGGTGGCTACGGAGGTGTACGACGCGATGCAGGCAGCGGGCGCGGACCGCGGCGTGCGTGTAATCGTGTTCACCGGAGCGGGCAAGGCGTTCTGCGCGGGCGGCGACATTCACAGCTTCGGCGGCGATCCGCACGCGCTGATGACCAAGTTGCCGCGTCCTTTCGACATGCGCAAACGGGCCGACTGGCAGACGCGCTGTTCGTACTATCCGGCCATACCGAAGCCCGTCATCGCGATGCTGAACGGCGCGACAGTCGGCATCGGCCTGATTCACGCGCTGTTCTGCGACATCCGTTTCGCGGCCGACGATGCCACGATCACTACCGCATTCGCACGTCGCGGGCTGACCGCGGAATACGGCATGGCGTGGATTCTCTCGCACCACGTCGGGCATGCGCGGGCGCTCGACCTGCTGTTGTCGGCGCGCAAGATCAAGGGGATCGAGGCCGAGCGCATGGGATTGGTGAACCGCGCATTCCCGTCGGACACGCTGGCCGACGAGACTTATGCCTATGCGCGCGACCTCGCTGAAAACTGCTCGCCGCGCTCGATGCGAATCATGAAGGAGCAGTTATGGGAGGTGCCGTTCCAGACACCGCACGAAGCCATCATGGCCGCCGGGCTGGACATGCCGATCGCCAATCAGTGCGATGAATACAAGGAAGGCATGGCGAGCTTCCTCGAGAAACGCAAACCGAATTTCACCGACGATTGATTCGTTAGCGATTCTTTAGTGATTCCTTATTGATTCATTGCGGGGCAAAGTCATGCTGAAGTACGAAGTCATCAAAAACTGGCCGATCGAAGACGTCACGCAGACCTACACCGCGCGCGACGTCATGCTGTATGCACTGGGTCTTGGCATCGGCAGCGATCCGCTCGACGCCGCGCAGCTTCGCTATGTCTACGAGAAGGATCTGCAGGCCATGCCGACGTGCGCCGCCGCATTCGCGTGGCCCAGGTCATGGATGCGCGATCCGCGTGCGGGCGTCGACTATTTGAAGCTCGTGCATGGCGAACAGGATGTCCGTTTTTTTCGCCCGATGCCGACAACGGCCACTATTGTCAGCAAGACACGTGTGAGCCTCGTTTCGGACAAGGGCGAGGGCAAAGGCGCGATCGTCGAAATCATGCGCGATCTGTTCGACGAGGCGAGCGGCGAAAAGCTCGCCGAAGTGCGGCAGGTGTCGTTCCTGCGCGGTGACGGCGGCTTCAGCGTGGAATCGGGCATCGGCGATGCGCCGCCCGAAGCGTTGCCGCCGGTTCCCGAACGCGCGCCCGACAGCGAATTCGAAGTCGCGACAGTCGCGCAGGCCGCACTCATCTACCGGCTTTCCGGCGATTCGAATCCACTGCATGCCGACCCCGAAGTGGCTGCGAAAGCGGGCTTTCGTCAACCGATCCTGCATGGCCTCGCGACCTACGGAATCGCCGGATATGCGGCGATTCGAACCTGCGTGGGAAACGACGCGGCGAGGCTGAAGCGGCTCGCGCTTCGCTTTACTTCGCCGGTCTATCCGGGCGAAACCATCCGCTTCCAGTTCTGGCGCGAAAGTGACACCCGTCTGCATTTGTGCGCGCGAGTCGACGCACGCGACGCGGTGGTGTTGAACAACGGCATCGTCGAAATAAGCTGAACACACGGCACCTGCGTTTGTCCCGCGCAGGCGGAAAGTCAAAGGAGCGTATGTATGGATTTGCGAGAAAGTCTCGAAGACAAGGCCTTTCGCGCTTCGGTACGGGAATTCGTGACGGCACGGTTGCCTGCGGATGTCCGCGATCGCGTGCTGAATTTCCGGCATCTGCCGCGTGAAGATTACGTGCGCTGGCAGCGCATTCTCGCGGCCAACGGCTGGGGTGCGCCTGCATGGCCGGTCGAATACGGCGGGGCAGGGTGGAACGCTGCGCAGCGCAATATCTTCGACGAGGAATGTTTCACCGCTGGGGCGCCGCGTCAGATGCCGTTCGGTCTGTCGATGGTCGGGCCAGTGCTGCAGAAGTTCGGCACGCAGGCGCAACGCGACTATTTTCTGCCTCGTATTGTTTCGATGGATGACTGGTGGTGCCAGGGCTATTCGGAGCCCGGCGCCGGTTCCGATCTCGCCTCGCTGAAAACCCGCGCCGAGCGCATTCCGCGAGACGGCGAACCGTTCTATATCGTCAACGGCCAGAAGATATGGACGTCGTTTGCACAGTGGGCCAACTGGATCTTCTGCCTCGTGCGCACCCACAGCGAGGGCCGTCCGCAAGAAGGCATTTCGTTCCTCCTGATCGACATGACGACGCCCGGCATTACCGTGCGGCCGATCAAAATGCTCGATGGCGGCCATGACGTCAACGAGGTGTTCTTCGAGAACGTCGAAGTGCCGGTTCGCAATCTTGTCGGCGAAGAGCATCGCGGCTGGGCGATCGCCAAATATCTGCTTGGCCATGAACGCACCAATATCGCCGGGCTCGGCAACTGCAAACGCTTCATGCTGCGGCTGAAGGAAATCGCGCGGACCGAGCAGAAGGACGGCAAGCCGCTCATCGACGATATCCGCTTTCGCGACCGGATCGCGAAAGTCGAGATTGATCTGATCGCGCACGAGTGGTCGTTGTTGCGGGCGATTTCCGCCGAGTCGGCTGGTCGTCCGCTCGGGCCCGAAGCGTCGGTGCTGAAAATCCGCGGGTCGGAAATCCAGCAGGAACTGACCGAGCTGATCATGGCCTGCGCGGGGCCGTACGCGGTGCCGTTCGTGCCGCAGGCGCTCGAGCCCGATTGGAGCGAGGGCGCGGAGACCACGGCGCACGGCGAACTGCTCAACGCGCTGGCGCCGCACTATCTGGACTGGCGCAAGATTTCCATCTACGGCGGTTCGACCGAGATCCAGAAAAATATCATCGCCAAACTGGCGCTTGGCATTTGAGGAGACGTCATGGATTTCACGCTCGCTGAAGAGCAGCAGATGCTAGGCGACCTGGTGGGCCGCTTCGTGGAGAAGGAGTACTCATTCGAGGCGCGGCGCAAGTTGTCGGCCACACCGCGCGGCTGGTCTGAACAGCACTGGCGCACGTTGGCCGAGATGGGCCTTCTCGCACTCAACGTGCCGGACGCATACGGCGGAATGAACACGAGCGTGACGGAAACCATGATCGTGATGGAAGCGTTGGGTCGCGCTCTGGTGCTGGAGCCGTATCTTTCGACCGCGGTGCTCGGCGCATGCTTGATCGGTGAGGCCGGCACCGAAGCGCAAAAGGAGCGCTGGCTGCCCGAGCTCGCGGCCGGCCGCCTGAAGACGGCGTTGGCCGCGCTGGAGCCAGGCGCGCGCTTCGATCTGTCGAACATAACGACGACCGCCAGCCCGTCGGACAAGGGTTTCATCGTCGATGGGCGCAAAGGCGTGGTCTTGCACGGCGATAGCGCCGACCTGTTGCTGGTGTCGGCGCGCACGTCCGGCGCTCAGACCGACACGGCCGGCATTACGCTCCTCGCGATCGACGCGACAGCACCGGGCGTCACGCTCAAAGGTTTCCCGGCCCTGGACGGCCAGCGGGTCGCCGAAGTCTGCTTCTCGGGCGTTTCGGTCGATTCCGGCGCAGTGCTAGGCGCAATCGGCGAAGGCTATCCGCTGCTCGAATGGACCGTCGATCACGGGCTCTTCGCGCTCTGCGCGGAGGCAGTCGGAACCATGGCCCGGCTCGCCGAAATGACCTACGACTACCTGCGCACCCGCACCCAGTTCGGCAGACGCATTGGCGAGTTCCAGGCGCTTCAGCACCGCGTGGCGGACATCCTTACAGCGGTCGAGCAGGCCCGCTCGGTAGTGTACTTCGCCGCATCGCGCCTGACCGGAACGGATGCGCACGAGCGGCGCCGGGCGTTGTCCGCCGCCAAGAACGTGATCGGCCGATCCGGCCGGTTCGTGGGGCAGCAGGCAGTGCAACTGCACGGCGGGATGGGCATGACCGAAGAACTTCCGATCGGCTGGTACTTCAAGCGGCTGACCTGCATCGACA
This sequence comes from Paraburkholderia sp. BL23I1N1, assembly GCF_003610295.1. Lineage (NCBI taxonomy): Bacteria > Pseudomonadati > Pseudomonadota > Betaproteobacteria > Burkholderiales > Burkholderiaceae > Paraburkholderia > Paraburkholderia sp. BL23I1N1. Next base: position 5,832,927 of record NZ_RAPV01000001.1, on the reverse strand, counting down.
TGACATGGGGTGACGCCGAGCACCATCTGGAACGCTACGGCGCATATCTGTAGCGCGGCCGGTTCCCTCCGCTCCGGGAGATGGAAAATTTTTGCGTGGCGGGCGTCATTCGCCCTTTGGAAACCAAGTATGATACATATGTGAACGTCATTCAGAAAACTGTTGGCGCTGCGGTTTCGAGAACCGCCGGCCGGACCGGAATCCCGAAGGAGACATTGAATGTCAGAGACCGCTCAACGCATGACGCCCGAAATGGCGCCGATTCCCGCGCATGTTCCGCCGCAACTGGTGGTCGACTTCGACATCTACAATCCGCCCGGCGCCGCCGACGACTACCATCTCGCGCTCAAGAAGCTCCACGACGACGCCGTGCCCGACATCTTCTGGACGCCGCGCAACGGCGGCCACTGGATTGCGACGCGCGGCGATGACATCTACCGCATCTTCAAGGACTACGAGCATTTTTCGTCACGCCAGTTGACGGTGCCGCTGGTGAATCATGCGCCGCTGCCGCCGATCTTTTTCGACCCGCCTGAACACACGGCTTACCGCGCGCTGATTGCGCCCGCCTTCATGCCTCAAGCCGTCAGCAAGCTTGAAGAAAAGGCACGCGAAATGGCGGTCGAGCTGATCGAAGGCTTTTATCCGCGGGGCGAGTGCGAGTTCGTCTCCGAGTTCGCGCAACACTTGCCGATCGGCATTTTCATGAACATGGTGGCGCTGCCCGCGGAAGATCGCGACTATTTGCTGGGCCTTGCCGACAAGATGGTGCGGCCTGCCTCGGGCGGACAGAAGCTGGAAGCGCTCGGCGCGATTTTCGACTACCTCGGCGTGAAAATCGCCGAGCGCCGTGCCAACCCGGGAGACGATCTGATCAGCCGTATCGTTCATTCGACGATCGACGGCCGTCAACTGACCGACCAGGAACTCAAAGGGCTGTGCGGGCTCGTGCTGATCGGCGGCCTCGATACGGTCGCCTCCGCGATGGGTTTCATCGCCAACTTCCTGGCGAAAAGTCCAGCGCATCGCCAGCAACTGATCGACCACCCGGAGTTGACGCAAAAAGCGGTAGACGAGTTGTTGCGCCGCTTTCCCGTGGTCAACCAGGGACGCCAGGTCGCACATGACTTCGAATATCAGGGTGTACAGATGAAGGCCGGCGACATGATCGTCATACCGACCACCTTGCACGGTCTGGACGAGCGCAAGTTCCAGAATCCGCTCGACGTCGACTTCAACCGCCCGACACCGATTCACTCCACCTTCGGCAATGGGGCGCATCGTTGTCCGGGCTCCTTCCTCGCCCGCGTCGAGATCAAGGTGTTCCTCCAGGAGTGGCTCAAACGCATTCCTGATTTTTCGCTGAAGCCCGGCGACAGAGCCGGCGTGCATGGCGGCGTCAACGGCACGCTCTACCATTTGCCGCTGGTATGGGATGTGAAGTGAACGACACACGCTGACGATTGCGGCCCGGCCGATCGTCAGGATCGGCGACCACCGTAGCCAGGCGCGTGCAGCGCGGGCGGCCTCGTCACGCTATTTCGCCAGACATTTCCGTTCGCCGACCGCGCGGATCGGCTTGCTATTCGTGAGACTTTTAGACGGATTCCTGATAACCCGCGCGGCCCAGTCCAAGCCCGGGTTCGCCTGTGCGCAGGAGTCCTGGTTTCTACTGGAAAACACTATTGACACCCCAAGGTGCGATGTTTATCATTTTGAACAGCATTCAGATTTGTAGATGTGCTCGAAATGCAGGAACCCAGGTCGGATCAAAAAAATACAACGAATAGAACTCGTGTGAATGTCCTCGCGGAGGAGACAGAAATGAATCGGATTTTCAAAGACTGCGCCGTATACCGGCGTTGTTTTGAAGCGATGCTGCTGGCCGGCGTTTGCGGCACTTTTGCGAGCGGAGCGCATGCGTTCACGTTCACGACGCCCAATCCAGACATCCAGATGGATCTGGATACGACGGTTCGCGCGAACTACGGGCTGCGGCTACAGGGCATCGATTCGGCGATCGGTAATAACCCAAGCTACGACGAAGGCGACAACACCTTCAGGCGCTACCAGACCATCCTCGCGCGGCTCGATGTGACGAGCGAGTTCGACTTCAAGTACAAGGAGACGACCGGTTTCCGCTTCAGCATGGCGGGCTGGTATGACGCCGCCTATTCGGGAAAGGACAAGAGCGGTCCGGGCCTCGGAAGTGTCGCGAACTACCCGGGGAATAACTACACGAGCTACATCAAGAAGTACTACATCGGACCGTCGGCCGAGGTGCGCGACGCGTTCGGATTCACCACCGTCAATGCGGGGCCCGTTCCCATTGACATCAAGGTAGGGCGCCTGGCGCAAATCTGGGGCCAGTCGCTGATCGGCAGCGTGGGCGGCGTCAACTCGGTCGCGGTGTCTCAGGCTCCGCAAAACCTGATCGCCGCGACGCAAAGTCCCGGGGCGTCGCTGAAGGAACTGTCGCTGCCGACCGGGCAAGTCGCCATGTCGGCCCAACTGACCGACCGGATGCAATTGAGCGGCTACTATTCGTTCGAATGGGCGCCCGACCGCTATCCCGAAGGTGGCACTTACTTCGGTGGTTCGGACTCCATCGACTACGGCCCGCCGATCTCCGCGTATGCGGGGCCGAACTTCCCGATCTACAACATCAAGGGGCCGCAAGGGAAGATTGGCGACTTCGGTATCGAAACCAAATACCGCCTCGAAAAGTTCTCGAGTACAGTCGAGTTGACGTATCGCCGCTTCAGCTACAAGACGCCCTGGTTTGCTCAGTTCAACGCGAACAATTTCACGACCGAGGATATCTACGCGAACAAGGTTCAACTGCTGGGCCTCGGCGTGAACAGCACGATTGCCGGCACGGCGGTCGGCGCCGAAGTGTCGTATCGGCGTAATACGCCGTTGGCTTCGGGCGGCGGCGGCACGGCGGGCACGCTCGAAGGAGCGCGCGGCGATACGCTACACGCACTGCTCAACACGACGACATACCTCGGCAAGTCGTTCCTCTGGAACGAGGCGCCACTCGCGATGGAAATCGCGGCGGCGCACCTGCTCAAGGTGACGTCGGGCGCGCAGAACTTCAACGCTCCGGGCTACTCCGCCGCCTGTACGAAAGCCGCCGACGCGGTCGCGCTGGGTTGCGCGACGAAGAATTACTATACCTTCGGCGTGTCGTTCACACCGCACTGGAATCAGGTGTTTCCCGGCGTCGATCTCGACCTGCCGATGTTCATACAATGGAACATCCACGGCAATACGCCGACTGTCGATGGCGGCAACCAGGGCAGCAACATCTACCAGGTGGGGCTGCAATTCACGATCTACAACAAGCACATCGTGAATCTCACCTACACCGGTTACACGAACTGGAAGAAAACGGCGACCAACGTCAACGGCGCGCCGTACTCCGACAAAGGCTGGATCGGGATCACCTATCAGACTACGCTTTAATTGCAGCCGACTATCTGGTACTTCAGAGGACATTCGCAAATGAACATCCCAAAGTTGCTGACGGCCGTGTTGATCGCCGCCACCTATGGTTCCACTGCACACGCGGCAGTATCGACCGAAGAAGCCGCCAAGCTGGGTACGACGCTCACACTATTCGGTGCGGAAGCCGCAGCCAGCGCGGACGGACAGATCCCCGCATACACGGGCGGTATTGCCAAGGCGCCCGCGGAATTCAAGCCTAATAGCGGCAAATGGATGGACCCGTTCGCCGGCGAAAAGCCGGTTCTGACGATCACCGCGCAGAACTGGCAGGAAAACGCGGACAAGCTGAGCGAGTCGTCCAAGGAACTGTTCAAGCGCTTTCCCGACTACAAGATGATGGTCTATCCGACCCATCGCAGCGCGTCGTTTCCGGAATGGTACGGCGAAAATTGCAAGATCAATGCGGTGCAGGCCAAGCTGACGAACGGCGGCCAGGATATCGAAGGCGCCTTCGGCTGTATTCCTTTTCCAATTCCGAAGAACGGCGAGGAAGCGCTCTGGAATTACATCATGCGCTACGTCGGCACCAAGCAGAAGAACTTCGTCAATACGTGGCTGATGGACAGTTCGGGCAACCCGGTGCTGACGGGCTCGTTCAAAAGCTCGATCTATTTTCCGTACTACGATCCCACGCTCGGCCGGGACGGATTCAAGAAGACGGATGGCGTCTGGTATCAGGTGCAGAACGATTACGCCGCGCCCGCGCGGCTGAAGGGCGATACATCCCTGTTCTGGGACTACACCGCGAGTTCGCGTGACTGGCCGGGCTGGGAATATTCGCCGGGCCAGCGCCGCACACGCGTCGCCCCCGACCTTTCCTACGATACGCCGAACCCCGGCTACTCGGGCGTCATCACCATGGACGACATCCAGTTGATGTACGGCAAGCTCGATCGCTGGAAGGTCAAAATGCTCGGCACCAAGGAAATGTACATCCCGTACAACGGCTACAAGTGGCAGTACGCGACCTCGGACAGGGACATGCTGACACCGCATTTCCCCAATGCGAACCTGATCCGCTGGGAACTGCACCGCGTGCGCGTGCTTGAACTCACGCTCAAGCCCGGTGCACGGCACCTCTACAGCAAGAAGATCATCTATACCGACGAGGATCTGGGCGGCGGCATGATGGATGCCTACGATCAGGCGGGCAAACTGTATCGAGGCGGCTTTGCCGACACGGTGCCGGCTTACGACACCAAGGTCCCCTATTCGCTCGGCAACTGGTTCTTCGACTTCAACAGCGGGGTGTATCTGCTGGGCAGTCATCCTGCGGAGACCGCCGGCATTTTCTTCAATGTCGACTTCCCTAACGGATTCTTTACGCCTGAACGGATGCAATCGACCGGCATCCGCTGATGCCTCGCGCGTTGCCGGCAGCGTAGTCTGGAAACGCAGGGCCGCAGCGGGTTTCGTCCGCTGCGGCCATCGACTATCAGCGGGCGTAAGGAGACGTAATGCTGAGCACCTGTATGAACGCGGCAGTGTCGGCACTCGTGCTGACCTTCGCGCTGACGGTTTCGCAGCCGGCGCTCGCCGCGTTTGCCGATCCGATCGACACACCGGCCGCGGCCAACCCGCGCGCGCAGACAGCGCCGCTGCTTGCCGTGGCGCATGCGGGAAACCGCCTCGTCGCGGTCGGCTTGCGCGGACTGATCGTCCTCTCCGACGATAACGGCGCGACCTGGCGCCAGGTGCCCGCGCCGGTGAGTTCTGACCTCGTTGCGGTGTATTTCGCTTCGCCGCGCGCGGGCTGGGTGACGGGTCAGGACGGCATCGTATTGCACACCGCGGACGGCGGGACAACGTGGACCAGGCAGCTCGACGGCCGGTCGGCGGCTGCCGCGATGTTGGCCTACTACCAGAAGCGGGACCAGTCGGACCCGAAGATCGCAGCCGGACTCGAGGAAGCGCAACGCTTCGTCAACGACGGCCCGGGACGGCCGTTTCTATCGGTCTGGTTCGATAACGAGCACACTGGCTTCATCATCGGGTCATTCAACATCATCTTCAAAACGGATGATGGCGGCGCTACCTGGACACCCTGGTTCGACCACACCGAAAACGAACAGGACGCACTGAACCTGCATGCGATACGCCGAATCGGCAATGCGCTGTACGTGGTCGGCGAACAGGGGCTGGTTATGCGCCTCGACGAGGGCAGCCAGCAGTTCGTCAGGATTGCGGTGCCGTACAAGGGCAGCTTCTTCGGTATCTTCGGCTCGCCTGAGAATCTGATTCTCTATGGTCTGCGCGGCAATGCGTTGCGCAGCGCGGACGGCGGCCAGACCTGGGCCAAGGTCGGCATTCCCGGCGAAGCCAGTCTGCTCGGCGGTGCGCGCCTGGCCGACGGACGGCTCGTGCTGTTCAGCCAGGACGGGCGCGTGCTGATCAGCACGGACGGCGGCGCGAGCTTCAGTGCGGCGAATGCGGCGGGTCAATCCTGGTCGCTCTGGGACGGTACGAGCCTCGATCGCGGCGGCATTGTGGTGGTGGGCGCCGGGGGCGTAAAGAATATCGCGGTACTCAAGTGATTGCGGGAAAGGGAGCACAAGATGGCCGGTAAGAGCAATGAGCAGATTAGTTCGATGCCCGTGGTTCGGGAGCGCAGCGCGTTCGACGCGAAATCCGGCAATGCGCTGGAGCGGCTGGTTTTCAATCATCGGCTCGTCCTGATTGTGCTATGCACGGTGCTGTCGGTCATTTTCGGCATCAAGGTGGCGACCGGACTGCAGATCAACGCCAGTTTCGAAAAGATGATTCCGCAGTCGAACGCGTACATCCGCAACTACCTGGCGAACAAGAACGACCTGAAGGGGCTCGGCAACAGCTTGCGGATCGTCGTCGAGACCACGCAGGGCAACATCTACGACCCAGCGTACCTGGAAGTGCTGAGAAAGATCAACGATGCGGTGTTCCTCATGCCCGGCGTCGACCGGCCGTGGGTCAAATCGATCTGGATGCCGGCGGTACGCTGGAATATCGTCACTGAAAAAGGCTACGCGGGCGGGCCGGTCATGCCGTCGACGTACAACGGCACGCCCGCGTCGATCGACGCGCTGCGGACCAACATCGCGCGCGCGGGTATCACCGGTTCGCTGGTCGCCAACGATCTGAAGTCGAGCATGATCGTGGTGCCGCTGCTGGAGCGCGATGCGGCGGGCAAGCCGATCAACTATGCGCACTTCTCGCATCTGCTCGACGATATGGTGCACACGCAGCAGCACGGCAACATTCGCATCCATGTGGTCGGTTTTGCAAAACTGATCGGTGACCTGATCGACGGCCTGAAGCAGGTGATGACCTATTTCGGCATTGCGGCGGCCATTGCGCTCGGCGTGATTTTCTTTTACACGCGCTGCCCGCGCAGCACGTTTCTGGTGGTCGCCTGTTCGCTCGTCGCGGTGCTGTGGCAACTCGGCATTGTCACGGCGCTGGGTCTCGTGATTGACCCTTATTCGGTGCTGGTGCCGTTCCTGGTCTTCGCTATCGGCGTGTCGCATGGCGCGCAGAAAATGAACGGCATCCTGCAGGACGTGGGGCGCGGCACACATAAGTACGTGGCGGCACGCTACACGTTCCGCAGGCTCTTTCTCGCGGGTCTCACCGCGCTCATGGCCGACATGGTGGGCTTCGCTGTCCTGACGATTATCGACATCCCGGTCATCAAGGACCTGGCGCTGACAGCCAGCATCGGCGTGGGCGTGCTGGTTTTCACCAATCTGTTGCTGTTGCCGGTCCTGCTGTCGTATGTCGGCGTGAGTCCAAAGGCCGCGCAGCGCACGCTGATCGAGGAGAGCGCCGAGTCAGGCGGCCGTTCGGGCGTCGCGAGCCTGTGGAACTGGCTGGATCGTTTTACCGAACGGCGCTGGGCGGCGGGGGCGATCGTCGTCACCTTGCTGTTGGCGGCAGCCGGTTTCGCGGTCAGCGAGCGTCTGCAGATCGGCGACCTCGACGCAGGCGCGCCCGAATTGCGGGCGGACTCGGTCTACAACCGCGACAATGCGTTTATCAACGCGCACTATGGCCTGTCGAGCGATATGTTCGTGGTGGTCGGCAAATCGTCGCTGCCCAATTGCGATGCGGATCATTATGCGATGCTGACCGATGTCGATCGCTTCGAGATCGCCTTGCAAAACGTAAGCGGCGTGCAGACCACGAGTTCGGCCGCGTCCCTCACGCGGCTCGTTACGTCCGGCGCGTATGAAGGTTATCCGAAGTGGTTCACGATCAATCGCACGCCGTCCATTCTGAATCGTTCGCTCTTCCAGGTGTTGCTCGATCGTCCCGACCTGATCAGCGCGGCCTGCAACACGATGCCGATCATCGCTTACCTCACCGATCATAAGGCGGCCACACTGAACCGCGTGCTCGACGCGGCGCAACGTTTCGCGGACGCGCACAAGGACCCGAACCATCAATTTCTTCTCGCCGCCGGATCGGCCGGTATCGATGCCGCGACCAACATCGTCGTCAAGGAAGCGAATGACCGCATGTTGCTGCTGGTCTACGCGGCGGTTGTGCTGCTGTGTCTGATTACGTTTCGTAGCTGGCGTGCCGCAGTCGTCGCACTGGTGCCGCTCGTCGTCACATCGGTTTTATGCCAGGCGTTGATGGTGATGCTGGGCATCGGCGTCAAGGTGGCGACCTTGCCTGTGATCGCCCTCGGCGTGGGAATCGGTGTCGATTACGCGCTCTATCTGCTGTCCGTGCAGCTCAACTATCAGCGCGCCGGCTTGCCGTTGCGCGACGCCTATCGCCGAGCGGTCCAGTTCACGGGCAAGGTCGTGGCGCTGGTGGGCGTCACGCTGGCCGCGGGGGTCGTCACGTGGGCATGGTCGCCAATCAAGTTTCAGGCCGATATGGGCATTCTTCTCACGTTCATGTTCGTCACGAATATGATCGGCGCGCTGATTCTGATTCCGTCGCTGTCCCACTTTTTGCTGCGCAGGGTGTCGTCCAAAACCGGGCGCGCGGAGGTGCGCAGCGCGATTGCTCTCGCGGAAAATTCGAAAGGCGTGTGATGGCCTGGCGGCGTGCAATCGGTGTGCATCGGTGCGAAAAGAGAGGGGCGTCGGCCAGATTGTGGCGCCGCTTGCCGCTAGACCATGGCTAGACCACCGACATCGGGAAGCTCAGTATCTCCGATACGCCGCCGTCCACCATCAGCATCTGGCCGTTCATATAGGAGCTTGCCTCGGACGCGAGGAATACCGCGGCGCCGCCCAGTTCCTCCGGACGCCCCCAGCGCCCGACGGAAATGTGCGAGCGGACGATCTCTTTCATTTGCGCATTCGATGTGACCGGCTCCGCCATATCGGTCATGAAATAACCCGGGCAAATGCCGTTGCAGCGGATTCCATGTCGCCCGAGTTCCGCGCCGAGAGATTTGGTAAGACCGGCCATCGCGTGCTTGCTCGCGACATAGGCTTGCAGCTTTTCGCGCCCGAGCACCGACACGTATGAGCCGACATTGATGATGCGGCCGTGTCCGCGTTCGATCATCGACGGGACCACCTGCTGCGCGAGAAGGTACGCGGCGGTGACGTTGGTGTCCATGGTGCGGCGCCACATCTGGGGCGTCGATTGCAGGAAATCGCTCCACTCGCAGATTCCGGCGTTATTCAGCACGATGTCGATCCTTCCATGACGCGCGAGAACATTCCTTACGGCGGCCTCGATGGCGGCCTGATCCGTGAGATCGAAGGGCTCGACATCGACCGCGTTGCCGCTGCCATTGCTGTTGCCCTTGCCGCCGCTCACCGGGCGAATGGACGCGGCGGCGCTGTCGAGGCTGGCGCGCGAGCGGGCCGCGAGCACCACGGTCGCGCCTGCGCTCGCCAGCGCGCCTGCCATCGCCAGTCCGAGGCCGCGCGAGGCGCCCGTGACGAGCGCAATCCGGTCATCGAGAGAAAACATGTTCATGGGCGAGTTTTCCTTGCCGTGAAATGGGGTTGACGCGGGGGTTGACGCGCAACGCTAGCCGTGCCGGATCACGATCTTGCCGAAATGCCGCTGGCTTTCGAGGTGACCCAGCGCGCCCGGCACGTCGGCAAACGCGTAGGTCGAATCGATCACGGGTTTGAGCCGGTGCAAGCCGATCGCGCGATTCATGGCTTCGAAGTGTTCGCGTGAGCCCACGTGGATCGGCGCAATAGACAGGCCGCGCATGAAAAATCCGTCGCCCGGCGCGGGCGTACCGGTGAGCATGCCCACCACGCTGATACGTCCGCCTTTGCGCGCCGCGGCCGCTGACTGCTCGAACGTCGCGGCCCCGCCCACTTCGACGACGAGATCGGCGCCTTCGCCGCCGGTATGCTCCCGCACAGCGTCCGCCCATTGCGGCGTAGCCCGGTAATTGACGACGGCATCGGCACCCAGCGCCGCGAGCCGGGCGAGCTTCGCGTCGCTCGAGGAGGTGGCAATCACCCGCGCGCCGAACAGCTTCGCAAGCTGCAGCGCGAAGATCGACACGCCGCCCGTTCCCTGCACCACCACGGTCTGGCCGGGCACCAGCGGCGCATGCTGACACAGCGCATTCCATGCAGTAACGGCGGCGCACGGCAGCGTCGCGGCTTCTTCGTCCGACAGATGTTCGGGTATCGAAACCAGATCTTCTTCGTCGAGCAGCGCCATGTCCCGCAACATGCCTTCGACGACTGCGCCTCGACCCAGCATGTCCGCGTGCCGAGGCATCGCGCCGCCTGTCCAGTTTTCATGGAACGTCGCCACGACGCGGTCTCCGGGTTTCACGCGCCGCACGCCTGAACCGACCGTGATCACCGTGCCCGCCCCATCGGAAACCGGAATGAAATTGGGCGGAAGCCGGTCTCCGAACGCGCCGCTCATAAAGAGCAACTCGCGGAAATTCAACGAACTGGCATTCACATTCATCAAGACCTGATGCGGCCCCGGCGCCGGCGGATCGGGTTCCTCGCACAGTGTCAGCCTTGCCTGGCCTTCGATCCGTGTGCAGCGATAGAGTTTCATTTGTCGCCTCCTGGTCGTCCATCGGCTGCTGCGATCCTCACCCGACGGACCATCGTTGTCGTTGACAGCAGAGAAAGAAGTGGTTCAGAATACAGAACATTGTTCACAAAACTGTGCGGAGCGTCAATTGAAAATTCTGGTCGCGGTGAAGCGTGTGATCGACTACAACGTGAAGCCCCGTGTGAAATCCGACGGGTCCGGCGTCGATCTGGCCAACGTCAAGATGGCCATGAATCCGTTCGATGAAATCGCGGTCGAGCAGGCAGTCCAGTTGAAAGAAGCCGGGCTCGTCACTGAGATCGTCGTGATTTCCGCAGGCACCGCGCCGTCGCAGGAGGTCTTGCGCACAGCGCTGGCGATGGGCGCCGATCGAGCGATCCTGGTGGAGACGGCTGTCGAGTTGCAGCCGCTCGCGGTTGCCGAAGCTGGTGGCGGCGATTGTCGAGCGGGAGGCGCCGCAACTGGTGCTGCTCGGCAAGCAGGCCATCGACAACGATGCGGGTCAGACGGGCCAGAAACTCGCCGGCCTGCTCGGTTGGCCGCAAGCCACCTTCGCCTCGAAAACCGAACTCGCGGACGGCGTGCTGACCGTGACGCGCGAAATCGACGGCGGGCTCGAACGTGTCGCGCTCGATCTGCCCGCCGTGGTCACCACGGATCTGCGGTTGAATAGCCCGCGCTATGTGACGCTTCCCAACATCATGAAGGCGAAGAAGAAGCCGCTCGATACGCTCACGCCGGAAACCCTCGGCGTGGACGTCAAGCCGCGTCTGGTTGTGCTGGAAGTGACTGAGCCGCCGCCGCGCAAGAGCGGAATGATGGTGTCCGACGTTCAGGTGCTGCTCGAAAAACTTCGCAATGAAGCCAAGGTGATCTAACCATGTCCATTCTTGTTATTGCCGAACACGACAATGCCACGCTGCACCACGCGACGCTCAACGCGGTCACGGCCGCGACGCAGATCGGCGGCGAGATCCACCTGCTGGTTGCGGGCCACGAAGCTGCGGGAGCGGTGGCCGAGGCCGCGAAAAATCAGCGGCGTAAGCAAGGTTTTGCATGCGGACGCGCACGCGTATGCGCATGCGCTACCCGAAAATCTTGCGGCCCTGGTGGCGTCGCTCGCGCAACCGTACAGCCATGTGATTGCCGCATCGACTGCCGTCGGCAAAAATTTCATGCCGCGCGTCGCCGCGTTGCTCGACTGCGCGCAGATTTCCGAAGTCGTCGCCATCAAGGCAGCGGACACGTTCGTGCGGCCTATTTACGCCGGCAATGCGCTCGCCACCGTCCGCTCGGACGATCCGCTCAAGGTGCTGAGCGTGCGCACGACCGCCTTCGACGCCGCGCCCACGCAAGGCAACGCGCCAGTCGAAGCCGTGCCGGCAGTGCCTGCGTTTGAAGGGGCGCGCTTCGCCGGCCAGGAGCTGACGAAATCGGACCGGCCCGAACTGGCGGCCGCGAGCATTGTCGTTTCCGGTGGCCGCGGCATGCAGAACGGCGATAACTTCAGACTGCTCGACGCACTCGCCGACAAGCTCGGCGCGGCCGTCGGCGCCTCGCGCGCGGCGGTGGATGCGGGCTTCGTGCCGAACGACTACCAGGTGGGGCAAACTGGCAAGATCGTTGCGCCGCAGCTTTATATTGCGGTCGGCATTTCCGGTGCAATCCAGCATCTGGCCGGCATGAAGGATTCGAAGGTCATCGTGGCGATCAACAAGGACAGCGAGGCGCCGATCTTTCAGGTCGCTGACTACGGTCTCGCAGCCGATCTCTTCGAGGCCGTCCCGGCGTTCACGGCGGCGCTGGACTGACGTTGATCCGGATTGACAACGTTCTTGTAGCAAGTCTAGTATTTTGAACGACGTTCAGATATTCCGACCCGCAGGGCGCCGAATCGCGGTCTCCGGCGAACCGGGAAAAAGAATCCAGAATCGGCGCACAAGCCGGCGACACCATGAAGGAGATATCAATGCGTGACACGAATTCCAGTTCGGCTGGGCATGCCGTCCGCCTCGATTTCGTTCCCAAGGATAGTTATCTGTCGAAGCAGTTCCTCGACGCGGAAACGCGCAACCTGTGGCCGCGTGTGTGGCAGGTGGCGTGCCGGCTCGAAGAGATTCCTGGTGTCGGCGACTACGTCACGTTCGATGTGATCGGCGAGTCGATCATCGTGGTGCGCACCGCGGCCGGCCAGATCAAGGCCTACTACAACGTCTGCCAGCATCGCGGCCGGCGTCTGGCGAACGGTTGCGGCAAGGCGGTGAAGTTTCATTGCAACTACCACGGCTGGCAATGGAACCTCGACGGAAGCGTTGCGCGCGTGCTCGATCGCGGCGACTGGGAAGGCTGCCCGGATATGACCGACGGCGATCTGAGCCTGCAGGAAGTGCAGGTGGATACGTGGGGCGGGTTCGTGTTCATCAACATGGACCCGAACGCGGAGCCGCTCGCGAAGTTTCTCGACCCGGTGCCCGAAATCACGAACTGCTTCGAGTTCGAAAAGATGCGCTACCGCTGGTGCAAGTCGATCCGGCTGCCGTGTAACTGGAAGGTCGCTCTGGAGGCGTTCAACGAGGGCTATCACGTCTCGGCCACGCACCCGCAATTGCTCGACGTCGCCGGCGACGACGTCACCCGCAGTTTTTCCTATGGACGCCACGGCATGTTCGGCTACGCGACAGCCACGCGTATGATCGGCGCGCCTTCTCCGCGGACCGGCAAGCCGATGCCGGAGGACGTGCGCCAGGGCCTGGTCAATTTCTTCAAGGTGATGGAAGACACGCTGAAGGCGATCAATTCCGCGCGCGACTATGAAGCGTCCAAACGTCTGCTGACCGAAATGGAGCCGAACGGCAACCAGTTCGAAGTGCTGGCGAAGGCCATGGAGTTCCAGCGCGAGGCAGCCGTTGCCGAAGGTGCGGGATGGCCCGACATCTCGTTCGAGCAGATGGGCCGTGCGGGCGCGGACTGGCATGTATTCCCGAACCTGATTTTCCTGCCGTATCCGGACGGTGCGCTGTTCTATCGCGCGCGGCCCGACGGCGATAACCCCGACTCCTGCATTTACGACATCTGGTCGCTGGTCCGCTACGCGCCGGGCGCCGAGCCGCCGCTCAAGCGCGAGTTTTACCACGGTGTCGACGACTGGAAGCAGAACGCGCTGGAGAATTTCGGTCTCATCCTGTGGCAGGACTTCCAGAACATGACGAACGTGCAACAGGGCATGAAATCGCGTGGTTTCAAGGGCTCGCGCACGAACCCGTTGCAGGAGACGTCGGTGTCTAACTTCCACCGCGCGCTGCGGGAATTCATCGCGCAAGGGGAATGAGCATGACCGCCTGGGATGCAAGCTATGACTTCGTGGTGGTCGGCAGCGGCGGGGGTTCGATGTGCGCGGCGCTTGCGTGCAGTAAGGCAGGCAAGGAGGCGCTCATCATCGAGAAGCAGGCGAAAGTAGGCGGCTCGACGGGTTACTCGGGCGGCGTCTGGTGGCTGCCCAACAATCATGTGATGAAGCGTCACGGTGTGCAGGACTCGTACGAGCGCGCGCGCGAATACTTCGATGCGGCAGTTAGCTATCAGGGGCCCGGAACATCGGCGGCTCGCCGCGAGGCGTATTTGCGCACGGGCCCGAAGATGGCCGAGTTTCTCGAACAGCAAGGCATGCAGTTCGTCTATGCCGACGGCTGGTCGGACTACTACGACACGCTGCCCGGCGGCGAGCCACGCGGGCGCTCGTTGCTGGCCAAACTGTTCGACATCAGTGAGCTGGGCGAGTGGGCGCCGAGGCTCTCGCGCTACAAGGGGCCGTCGATTCCCGCCAACTCGAATGAGTTTCCCGAGTTGTTCCTGTTAAAGCGCACGTGGGGCGGCAAACGCAAGGCGATGCAGCTCGCGGGCCGCATGCTGTATCAGAAGGTGACGGGAAAGCAACTGGTTGCGAACGGCGCCGCGATCCAGGGGCGCATGCTGCAAATGGCATTGCGTGCGGATATTCCTATCTGGACCGATACGCCCGTGCGCGATCTCATCATCGAGAACGGGCGGGTTACCGGCGTCGTCGCGGTGCGCGGCGGGCAGGAAATGCGTGTGCGCGCGAGAGAGGGCGTGTTGTTGAATGCAGGCGGCTTTTCACATAACGCGGAGATGCGCCGCAAATATCAGCCGCAGCCTTCGTCGAGTCACTGGACGAACGCCAACCCTGGCGACACCGGCGAAATTATCGAAGCCGCCGTGGCGATCGGCGGGGCGGTGGATTGCATGGAAGAGGCGTGGTGGGTCGTGACCTCGCTCGGCCCGAACGAGACGCTGCCTGAAGGCGCGCGCGCGTCCGATGGATCGCCTCTGCCTTTCATGCACCACCTCGATCTGTCGCTGCCGTTTTCGATCATGGTCGATCAGGACGGTCAGCGCTTTTGCGATGAAGCTGGCGCCTATATGGAGATCGGTCAGCGCATGTACCAGCGCCAGAAGGAAACCGGCAAGGCCGTGCCGAGCTGGGTGGTGATGGACAGCCGTCAGCGCAAGTACTACCCGTGGGGCTCGGCGATGCAGGGCCAGATTCCGCAGCAATGGCTGGATAGCGGCTACATGATCAAGGCGGAATCGATCGACGAACTGGCCGCGAAATGCGGCATCGACGCGGCCGGTCTGAAGGAGACCGTGACGCGCTTCAACGACTTCTGCGCGACCGGCGTGGACAGTGATTACGGTCGCGGTTCGCGTGCCTTCGACCGCTGTCACGGCGACCCGACCATCAAGCCGAACCCGAACCTCGGTCCGATCGAGCAGGCGCCGTTTTACGCGGTCCGCATGTATCCCGGCGATGTCGGCACGGCAGGCGGACTTGTCACGGATGAATATGCCCGCGTACTGAAAGAAGACGGCACGGTGATTCCGGGACTCTACGCGACAGGCAATTGCACGGCGTCCGTAGTCGGCCGCTGCTATCCCGGCGCGGGCAGCAGCATCGGCGCGTCGTTCGTATTCGGCTACATCGCCGCGCTGCACGCCAGCGGCGCACAAACGATCTGGTGATCGAAGGAGGCCTTCGCATGAAAGTCCATCAACCGCCCAGCAGCGAAGTACTGGTCGACATCTATCGGCGCATGGCGCTCATCAAGCAGAACGACGAGCGGTTTCGCGCGGTCATCAAGTCCGGCAAGCTTGTCATGCCGTATTACTCGCCGCGCGGGCAGGAGGCGATTCCGTCGGCGGTGTCGGTGTGTCTCACCGATGAAGACTACATCTGCACGATCTATCGCGGCGTGCACGACATGATCGCCAAGGGCGTGCCGCTCAAGGATCTCTGGGCCGAACTGGGTGGCCGCGTCACCGGCACCTGCAAGGGCAAGGGCGGGCCGATGCACGTCACGCATCCGGCGTCCGGCGTGATGGTCACGACGGGGATTGTAGGCAGCTCGATGCCCATCGCGAACGGTCTCGCGCTGGCCGCGCAGATTCGAGGCGAGCGGCGCGTGGCGGTCGCCTATTTCGGCGACGGCGCGGCCAACATCGGCGCGTTCCACGAGTCGCTGAACATGGCGTCGGTCTGGAGGCTGCCCGTCGTTTTCGTCTGCCAGAACAACGGCTATGCCGAACACACGAAGTACGCGTATGGCACCTCCGTGCCGAACATCGCGCAGCGCGCCGTGGCGTATCAGATGCCCGGCATTACCGTCGACGGCAACGATCCGCTCGCGATGCATCGCGTGGCGCGCGAGGCGATCGACAGGGCGCGTGACGGCGGCGGCCCGACGCTGATCGAAGCCAACACGTTCCGCTTTCACGGTCATGTGTTCGGCGACCCGGATGCCTACATGGACAAGGACGAAAAAGCGGCGTGGGTCGCCAAAGATCCGGTGCCGCTCTTTCGCGCCTGGCTGATCGCGGCGAAGCACGCGAGCGAAGCGCAACTGGCGGAAATGGAAGCCGCTCACAACGCGGAGATCGACGCAGCCGTCGAGTTCGCGCTGGCCAGCGACTATCCGGACGTCGCCGAACTGCGGCGCGACATCTTCAAGGACGAGGTGCTTGCATGAGCCCGACAGCGACCGACATCAATACGATTCAGGCCGTCAATCTTGCACTCGACGAGGCGATGGCCGCCGACGTCAACGTCATCGTGCTCGGCGAGGACGTGGCCGACGGGCAGGAAGGCGGCATCGTCGGCGTGACCAAGGGGCTGTCGACGAAGTACGGCACCTCGCGCGTGAGGTCGACGCCCATTTCCGAGCAGGCGATCATCGGTGCGGCGATTGGCGCGTCGATCGTCGGCATGCGCCCGGTGGCCGAGATCATGCTGATGAACTTCACCGCCGTCGCGATGGACATGATCGTGAATCACGCTGCGAAGCTGCGCTTCATGTCGGGCGGCCAGACGCACGTGCCGCTCGTGATTCGCACGATGACCGGTGCGGGGTTCGGCACCGGCGGGCAGCACGCCGACTATCTGGAAGCGTGGTTCGCGCACGTCGCGGGCCTCAAGGTGGTGGCGCCGTCCACGCCCGCCGATGCCTACGGCCTGATGCTTTCCTGCATCGAAGATGACGATCCGTGCCTCTTCATTGAGAACATGCCGACCTACTGGAACCCCGGCAAGACGCCCGAGCGTGGCGTGCGCATTCCGCTTGGCAAGGCCAATGTCGTACGCGGCGGCACGGATGTGACAGTCGTCAGTTTATAGCCGCCGCGTGCACGACGTGATAACGGTTGCGGAACAACTCGGCAAGAGCGGCATCTCGTGCGAGGTGATCGATTTGCGCACCATTTCGCCGCTGGATATGGAAACGATCCTCACATCGGTGGCGAAGACGGGCCGCGCCGTCGTCGTGCACGAGGCGGTCAAACCCTTCGGCGTGGGCGCGGAAATCGCGTCGCGTATTTATGAATCGCTGTTTCGTGAACTGAAGGCGCCGGTACAGCGCGTCGGTTCGCAGTTCTGCCCGGTGCCGTTTTCGAAGCCGCTCGAAGATGCCTTCGTGCCGGGCGCGGCGGAGATCGAAGCAGCGATCCGCGCGACACTCGACGACACGGGTTCGCGAACCTCGTCCCAGTTTTCATGAGCTTAAAGGGAACACTTATGTCCACACAGGTTCTGCTTCCAAAGCTGGGTTTTTCGATGAACGAAGGCACGCTGACCGAATGGCTGCTGCCCGACGGCGCGACCGTCGCTGAAGGCGAGGCGCTTTACGCGCTGGAGAGCGACAAGTCGGTGCAGGAAGTAGAGTCGCCGGCTTCGGGAACGCTCAAGATCGTCGCCCAGATAGGCGAGGTGTATCCGGTCGGCACGGTGCTCGCCGAAATCGTCTGATCCGTTGGCCGTCATTCACGTTGGTCGAATCCGTTTAGCGAGGCATCCGCAATGAGTGTCGAATCCGTTTCCGCGCCGCCACCCGCCAAAGCGCCTGCCGTCGTCGCCGGTTCGCCGCCCGCCGATATCGGCGCGAATCTGCCGCCATGGCCGCAGGTCGACTTCGCCGAGTTCGGCGACGTCGAGATCACGCCGCTTTCACGCATACAGAAGCTCACAGGTGCGTTCCTGTCGCGCAACTGGCTGACGATTCCGCATGTCACGCATCAGGACGATGCCGATATCACGATACTCGAGCTGTTTCGAAACGCGTATAACGAAGGCGGAGCGACGACGAAGCTGACGCCGCTGGTGTTCCTCATCAAGGCCGTGGTGCGTGCGTTGCAGGCGTTTCCGCAATTCAATGCTTCGCTGGATGGCGACGGCAAGAACCTCGTGCTGAAGAAGTACTTTCACATTGGCGTGGCGGTCGACACGCGCTTCGGCCTGCTGGTGCCGGTGCTCCGAGACTGCGACAGGAAGAGCGTCGTGGAACTGGCGGCGGAACTGGCGGCGGTCTCGGCGAAGGCGCGCGAGAAGGGTCTTTCGATGGCGGAGATGTCGGGCGGCTGCTTCTCGATCAGTTCATTGGGCGGGCTCGGCGGCACGGGTTTCACGCCGATCATCAATGCCCCTGAGGTGGCGATTCTCGGCGTAACGAAGACCCGTCTGATGCCGCAGCCCGCCGAGGCGGGCGGTGTGGACTGGCGCAAGACGCTGCCGCTTTCGCTGAGCTACGACCACCGTGTGATCAACGGCGCGGACGCGGCTCGCTTTACGGCCTTTATCGCCACGATGCTCGCGGACCCGAGTGCGCTTGCCGCGTGAGGCCGCGACACCAGACATCGAAGGACAGGATCGAGATGAAAACGCTTGGGGAGATGATAGAGCGCAATGCCCGTTTCCATACGGACAAGGAAGCGCTGGTTTTCGGCAACCGGCGTGTGACTCACGGCGAGCTGGCGGAGCGTGCCCGCCGTTTCTCGGACGCGCTGTATCAGCAGGGCTTGCGTCGCCAGGACCGGGTTGCGGTGCTGGCGATGAATTGCGCCGAATACTACGACACGTATCGGGCCTGCGAATGGGCCGGGTTTCTGGTGACCACCATCAATTTCCGGCTTTCGCCTGCGGAAATCTCGCACATTCTGAAGGATGCGGCGCCGAAAGTGCTGGTCTTCGAGGCGCAGTACACCACAGTGGTGGAGAGTCTTCGCGTGCAGATGACGGACATCGAACGGTATATCTGCATCGGTGATGCGCCGTCGTGGGCGCTCTCGTTCGATTCCACCATGCAGGCAGGGTCGCCCGATGGACCGCCGATCCGCTCGCAGCCAGACGATTTTGCGTATCTGATCTACACCAGCGGCACGACGGGCCGCCCGAAGGGCGTGGTCCGCACGCATCGCGCAATGTGCGCGACGGCGGAGAGCTGCGCGCTCGTCACCGAATTCTCCGGGCACTCGCGCGTGTTGCAAACCACGCCGGCGTTTCATGTAGGTGGAATCGGCTATGTGAACGCGGTCGCGTGGATGGGCGGCGCGACCGTACTGCATCGCGGCTTCGAGCCGAAGGCGATGCTCGAAACGATCCAGGCCGAACGTATTACGTTTACATTCCTCGTCTCCGCCATGCTGCAGGCGTTGCTCGATGTGCCGGAGCTGCTGTCCTACGATGTATCGAGTATTGAGAACATCACGACGGCCGCCGCGCCGGTGCCTGTTCCGCTGCTCCAGCGAGGCATCGAAGTGCTGGGCCCGGTATTTTCGGTTCAGTACGGAATGACCGAAAGCAATGCCTGCTGGCTGCCCGCACGTGAAGTGCGGCCGCATGGCACGCCGGAGGAAATCCGGCGGCTGGCTTCGGTCGGCCATCCCTGTCCGGGCATCGAATTGCGCATCGTCGACGATAACGGTATCGACCTTCCGCAAGGACAGACCGGCGAAGTCTGGCTGCGTTCCGCGACCCAACTCGCGGGTTACTGGAACAACAGCGTGGCGACGGTCGAAGCGTTGCGGGACGGCTGGTATCGCAGCGGCGACATGGGCTATCAGGACAGCCACGGCTATGTCTTTCTGGTCGACCGCAAGAAAGACATGATCATCTCGGGCGGTGAAAACATCTACAGCCGCGAAGTCGAAGAAGCGTTGCTTCAGCATCCCGCGGTGATCGATGCGGCGGCGATCGGTGTGCCGCACGAAAAATGGGGCGAATGCGTGAAGGCGATTGTCGTGCTGCGCGCGGGCGAAATGGTTCAGGAGGCGGATCTGATCGCGTTTTGCCGCGAGTTGATCGCCGGCTACAAATGTCCGAAGTCCATCGAGTTTGTCGACGAACTTCCACGTCTGCCGACCGGCAAGATCAGCAAGGTCGTATTGCGTCAGCGCTTCAGCCGCTGAAAGCGCGTGGCGGCCATGCCGTTTTTTTCGAACGAGAGTGAATCATGGGCAAATGGCTCAAAAGCACAGAATGGGTTCAATTCGACGTCGCCGAGCGTGTCGCTCGAATCACGCTGGATCGCCCGGACAAACGCAATGCGATCAACGGTGTCCTGCTGCGCGAGTTGAAAGAGGCACTGCTCGAGGCCGACGATCTGAAGTCGGTCAACGTGATCGTTTTGTGCGGCGCGGGCAAGGATTTCTGCGCCGGTTACGACCTTGTCACGACATACTCGGACCGCGCGGCGGAGCAGATCGATCCGGGTGAGTATCGCGGCACGGTACGCAGTTTCGACGACGACTGCTGGTCGATGGAGCGTCAGGCGGAAACCGTCAACCTGATGGCGGAGATTCACAAGCCGATCATCGCGCAGGTGCATGGCAATTGCCTCGCGGGCGGCACGGACCTCGCGCTTGCGTGCGACATGGTGCTGGCGGCGGACAACGCGCGGATCGGTTTCCCGGCCACGCGTGCCAACGGTTCGCCACCGGCGCACATGTGGTTCTATCACGTCGGTCCGCAGTGGGCGAAACGACTGCTGCTGTCGGGCGATTCATTGACGGGCCGCGACGCCGCAAGAATCGGTCTCGTGATGGACGCCGTACCGGCCGATCAACTCGACGCGGAAGTGTCCGAACTGGCGCGGCGGCTGTCCTTTGTCGACACCGACCTGCTATCGGCGAACAAGCGGATCGTGAACCTCGGTCTTGAACTGGCGGGGGCGCGCGCGTTACAACGCCTTGCTGTAGAAAACGATGCGCGCGCACATCAGAGCCAGGGACCGCGCCGCGCGCAGTTCAAGGCCGACATGGAGGCCGACGGTCTGAAGGAAGCGCTCAGGCGTCGCGACGAGCCTTTCGGCGACGGCATGATCAAGCTGCATGCGCGCGGTGAATGAAGCGCCCGCGCGGCACGCGTGCGCCTTTGCGCCAACCCACTGACCCACTGAAGACCGCTAAATCATGGACGTCGAATTTTCACTGCAAGGCGCGGTTGCGACGGTCTGTCTGAACCGGCCCGAGAAGCTCAACGCGTTGACGCCGGACATGCTGACCATGCTGATGGCGCATCTCGATCGCATCGAGCGCGATCCGGAAATCCGTGCGGTCATCCTGACGGGCGCGGGCCGTGCATTTTGCGCCGGCGCCGATATCAGGGGCAGCGGCGCAGCGCCGCCGCCGATGAGCGTGTCGCATGCGCACCAGTCGATGGCCGTCTTCCAGCAAATCGCGCTGCGTCTCTACAACCTCGACAAGCCGGTGGTTGCGGCGGTACGAGGCGTGGCGGTGGGTATTGCATGGAGCTATGCACTCTGCGCTGACCTGCTGCTGGCATCGGACACGGCCCAGTTCATTCCGGCGTTCCTGATGCGAGCGACACTGCCGGAAGGCGGTATGGTGCATCTTCTCGCGCGCCACTGCGGTGAATTTCGCGCGAAGGAAATCATGTATCTCAACCGCAAGCTGACGGCTCAGGAGGCGTTGGCGTGCGGCCTCGCGAATCGTGTGGTCGAGGACGACAAGCTGATGCAAGCCTCTGAAGAACTCGCAGCGGAATTGGCCGCGATGCCGACGTTCTCGATCGGGCTGACCAAGCAGTTGTTCCGTTCGAACGCCGGCAGCATGGAAGAGTTTCTCGTTCAGGAGCTGAATTCCGTGGCACTGGCCGTGAATTCCGAAGATGCCGCCGAGGGGCGGCTTGCCGCGCGCGAAAAGCGCACGCCTACGTTCAAAGGGCGCTAGGCCGATTACATAGTCCGACGCAAGCGGCCTTGAGTGCGGGCACACGGCGAACCGTGAAGCCCGGCTTGGGAGCGGAGCAGGGCATAGCAGGAGGAGTCAGGCATGCATTTCGAGTACAGCCCGGAAGACGAAGTATTTCGTCAGGAAGTCAGGCAGTTCTTGCAGGAGCAGTTGCCCCCTGCGATCGCGCATCGCTGGAGGAACGGTGCGCATCCGCCATTGAAGGAAGACATCCGCACGTGGCAGCGCATTCTGCACGCGCGCGGATGGGGCGCGCCGCATTGGCCGCTGGAACACGGCGGAACCGGCTGGTCGGGCTTCCGCAAGCATATCTTCATGGAGGAGCTGTACAACGCGGACGCGATGGATTACGGCTGGCAGGGCACGCACATGGTCGCGCCCGTCATCATTGCGTTCGGTTCGGACTGGCAGAAGAAGCGCTTTCTGCCGGGCATTCTCTCCGGGGACGAATTCTGGTGCCAGGGTTTCTCCGAGCCGAATGCGGGCTCGGACCTGGCAGGTCTGCGGACCACCGCCGCACTCGACGGCGACGAATATGTGATCAACGGCCAGAAGATCTGGACCAGCGACGCCACGATTGCCGAGTGGGGATTCTTTCTCGTCAAGACGGACACGACGGTCAAGCCGCAGCGCGGCATCTCGTTTCTGCTTGTGAAGATGGACACGCCGGGCATCACGGTACGCCCGATCGTTTCAATCGAAGGCGGAACGGGCCTGAATGAGGTCTTTCTGGAGAACGTGCGCGTGCCGCGCGCGCATCTGGTGGGCGAAGCGGGCATGGGCTGGACCTACGCGAAATATCTGCTCGAAAAGGAACGCACGACGAGCGCGTTTCTGTATTTCAACAAGCGCGAACTGCAACGCGCGAAAGACATCGCCGCGCAGGAGAGAGTGAATGGTGTTCGTCTGATCGATACTCCGGAATTTGCCCGCAAGCTCGCGTCGGTCGAAGTCGATCTGCTGGCGCTCGAATGGTCGGTATTGCGAATCCTCGCCGACGAAAAGCACACCCGCAATCTCGATGCGGTCGTGTCTGCGCTGAAGATCAGCGGCTCCGAAATGCAGCAGCGCGTCACCGAGTTGCAGATCGACGCACTGGGTCCGCGCAGCATGCGCTTCCAGCAGCACGCGGACTGGCCCTTCGACGATCCGTCATCCGACGATGCCTGGCCAGGCTACGTGGCGGGCCGCACGACGGGTTATCTCATTGCCCGTGCATCGACCATTTACGGCGGTACGCGGGAAGTGCAGAAGAACATTATCGCCCGCCTCGCCTTTGGACTTTGACCATGGACTTCAATCTCTCCGAAGAACAATTGATGCTGAAGGACGGCGTGGAGCGATTCATCCAGCAGGAGTACGGATTTGAAACGCGCCGCGAGATTGCCGCAAGCGAAGAGGGTTTTAGCCGCGAACGCTGGCGGGATTACGCGGAACTGGGCTGGCTCGGCCTGACACTGCCCGAAGACGTAGGCGGGCTTGCCTGCTCGTTCATCGAGACGGCCATTCTGATGGAAGCGTTCGGCCGTGGCATGGTACTCGAACCCTTCGTACACACTGCGCTGCTGTGCGCGACGATCGTCGATCGCAGTGGCTCGCAAGCGGCGCGGGAGACTCTGTTGCCCGCCGTGATCGAAGGGCGGCTGCTGCTCTCACTGGCCGACAGCGAGGCGGGCTCGCGATTCGAGCTGGGCTGCGATGCGCATACCTGCGCCCGCAAGACGCCAGGCGGCTATACGCTGAGCGGCGCCAAGACCCTTGTGATCGCGGGCGGATCAGCGGACAAGTTGCTCGTGACCGCACGGCTCGGCGATTCGGCGCAAGGACCCGCGATTTTCATCATGGACCGCCGCGCGGCTGGCGTGAACTGCCGTACGTATCGTCTGCTCGATGGGGCACGCGCCGCAGACATCGAGTTTCGCAATGTCGAACTGGATGAAGCGGCGTTGTTGTGCGCTCCGGATCGCGCGTGCGAATCGCTCGAGGCCGCGGCGAGTCTGGCGACGCTTGCGAGCGTGGCCGAGATACTCGGCGTCATGGAAGCCGTGATGGAAATCACCGCCGACTATATCAAGGCGCGCGTGCAATTCGGCCAACCAATCGGCAAATTCCAGGCGCTGCAACACCGCATGGCCGAAATGTTCGTTGCCGTGCAGGAGACCCGCTCGATGCTCTATTGCGGCATCGCACATCTCGACCGGCCGGCCGTGGAGCGCAACCGCGCGATATCGGCTGCCAAGGCTGTCGCGGGGCGTGCGAGCCGCTTCGTCTGTGCGCAAGGCATCCAGTTGCATGGCGGTATGGGAATGACCGACGAATATCAGGTCGGCCACTACTTCCGCAAGATGACGATGACGGAGAAAATGTTCGGTGACATCGACTTTCATCTCGCGCGTTTCGCTGCGGCGCATTGAACCGGGCACGTTTTAAATCACGAGGAAACTGGCATATGTCGCGACTCAATGGAAAGATTGCCATCGTCACGGGGGCCGCGTCGGGTATCGGTGCGGCGTGTGCCGCGCGGCTCGCCGCCGAAGGCGTAAAGGTGGTGGTGGCGGACCGCAATTTCGACGGGGCCGGCGCGCAGGCCCGGCGCATCCAGGAGAGCGGGGGCGAGGCGCTTGCCGCGCAGGTCGATATCGGCGACGAGGCTTCGATCGCCGCGATGTTCGCGCTGACCCGCGAAACATGGGGAGGCCTCGACGTGCTGCATAACAACGCGGCCGCAACATCGCTGTCGAGCACCGTCGATGCAGCCGTTGAAGCCGTCGACGTCTCCGTCTGGGACGATACGATGCGTATCAACTTGCGCGGTACCATGCTGGCGTCGCGCTACGCGATCCCGCTCATGCGCGCGCGCGGGGGCGGGTCGATCATCAACACGTCATCGGGCGCCGCGCAGGCGGGCGCGCTCGGCTATAGCGCGTATGGCGTGTGCAAGGCCGGCATCGAAGCGTTGACGCGCTATGTCGCCGCGCAGCACGGCAAGGAGGGGATTCGCTGCAACGCCATCGCACCGGGCCTGATCGTGACGCCCGCCACAGTGGGCCACTACGCGGGGCCGGTGGGCGAGATGATGCTCAGCCATCACCTCACGCCGCGGCTCGGGCAGCCTGAAGACATCGCGCATGCCGTGGTATATCTGGCTTCCGACGAGGCTGCCTTCGTCACGGGGCAAATCATCAACGTGGACGGTGGCCTGCTGTCTCATCAGCCGTACTATGCGGACGAAATCCGTGCCCGCGCCGCAAGCGGCGTGACGATCGGCGCGCGGAGAACGACATGACGACGGAGCCGGACCTTCTGGCGCGCATCGACCGTATCGAAGCGCAACTGACGATCCAGCAGTTGCCCATGCGCTATGCGCTGGCTGTCGATTCGCGCGACCTCGACAGCCTGGTTGCGCTCTTCACCGACGACGTGAATTGCGGCCGCTGGGGTAGCGGCCGCGCCGCGCTGAAAACGTTTTACGGGTCCGAGCATATTCTTCGCGGCTTCTACCGGAGCATTCACCAGATCTGCGGACACGCAATCGATCTGCTCGATCCCGATCATGCGAGCGGCCACGTGTATTGCCGCGCGGAGCACGAGGACAACGGCAAATGGGTGGTCATGGCGATCTGCTACTTCGATCACTACGTGCGTCGCGACGGCAAGTGGTTTTTCGAACGCCGCGACGAACGCCACTGGTATTCGACCGACTGGCTCGAACGGCCGGGCACGCCGCGCTTTCAGAACTGGCCTGGCAAGTACGAAAGCGATAAGTACCAGCCGCGCCTGCCTCAGTCGTTCCCAACGTGGGCGTCGTTCTGGGAGGCGAGCGAGCCGGCCACGATCGGCGCGCTCACACAGTCCCCTTGACGGTCGGCGAAGCAGAGCGCGCTGCTGGCGCGCTCGCTCAGGCGGTGTTGGGCAGGCGAACCACCAGCCCGTCGAGCTCCGGTGTGATATTGATCTGACACGTGAGGCGGCTGTTGTCCCTCACGTCCATCGCGCAGGTCAGCATGTCGATTTCATACGGTTCGGCGGCCGGCATGTGGCTCACCCACGCTTCATCGACGTAGGCGTGACAGGTCGCGCAACTGCAACTTCCGCCACAATCGCCGAGAATGCCAGGCACCTGATGATTGACCGCGGTCTGCATGACGGATTCGCCGACGTTCGCAGATGCGGCGGCCTCGCTGCCGTCCGGTTGAATGAATCTAATGATGGGCATGATGTGGTTGGATAGAGGAAGGTCGGTCAGACTGCGGGAAGCAGGCTTTTGAGCGGGATCGAATCGTCGGCGAGTTCGGCGGCTCGCACCGGAATCTTCTCGCCGACAAAACGTTTGGCCAGCATGAATTCCTGCGGACGGCTGACGGTATCGGCGGCGAGCATCACGCCTTCCTTCAGGTAGAACGCCGAGAAAGAACGGTCTTGCGGCTCGCCGCGCAGCACGAGTTCGTCATAGCCTTGGGAGAGGCCGACCATCTTCAGCTTCAGATCGTATTGGTCGGACCAGAACCATGGCACGCTGTTGTACACGCGCGTCTTGCCGCAAAGCGTGGCCGCCGCCGTGCGCGCCTGCTCCATTGCGTTGGGAACGGACTCGAGCCGCAAGCGCCGGCCGAGCAGTCCGTTGGGATGGTTGGTGCAGTCGCCGATGGCGAAGATGTCGGGATCGGACGTACGGGTGTGCTCATCCACGACGATGCCGTTGTCGACGATAAGACCCGCTGCCTCTGCAAGTTCCGTGGCGGGTTGCAGGCCGACACCCACGATGACGAGATCCGCGGGGATGCGTGAGCCGTCGGCGCAGGCAACCGCTGATACGGCATCGCCCGACGCATCCAGTTCGAAACCGCTGACCGCCGTACTGGTGCGCACGTCGACGCCGGCTTCGCGGTGCACCTGTTCGTAGAACGTCGAGAGCTCAGGCGCGGTGACGCGTGCGAGTACACGCGGCAATGCTTCCAGAACGGTGACATGCAGGCCGCGCTTCACCGCGATCGCCGCGACTTCCAGACCGATATATCCGCCACCGACGATAACGAGGCGCGCGCCGGCATGAAACTGCATACGGATGCGCGCGACATGATCGAGCGTGCGCAGATAATGAAAATTGGCTTGCTTTTCGATTGCTTCGATACCCGGCAACGCAAGCCTCCTCGCGTGTCCACCGGTCGCGATCACGAGTTTCGTATAGCCGATTTCACGGCCGTCCGACAAGGAAACCGTATGCGCCGCGCGGTCGATGCGCTCGGCCCGCGTACCCGGAATGAACTCGATTTGCGCCTTGTCGTAAGTGGCTTGTGGCTTCAGATAAAGCTGTTCGGCGTTCAGTTCGCCCGAGAGGAATGCCTTCGACAACGGCGGCCGTTGATACGGCAGATGCGGCTCCTCGCCGACCAGCACGATGCGGCCCGCCCATCCCTGATCGCGAATGCTGGTTGCGCATTCGCCGGCAGCATGGCCGGCACCGACGATCAGCGCAGTGTCTTCTGGGGCTGCAGTGGTCATGAAGGCGAACTCCTGTCTCACGTCACCGTTGTGTGTTTCGTGACGCATGAATAGCTCTTGTAATTTGTGAATACTGTTCTTAATTGTGAACGTTTCCGTGGGCAGCTGTCAATGCTCGTGAATCCGGGGAGGACGAGATGGCGGTGTAAGTGCATCGATTCCGCCAACAGCGAAGCGAACGAGGTACGTATGCATCCGTTCGATCTCAGCCAACGACAGTGGCGCAGCACCTGCGTTCGAACTCGCCTTTGCGGCACGCGCATACAACTCATTCAGCACGAGATGAAATACCGATTCGACAAAACCCTGCACCAGCCTGATCGCGCCGGAATCCGCCGTGGGTAGCGCAAGCGCAAAGGCTTCGCGATAGCGCGCAGCGGCTGGCGAATACTGATCGTAGAAGGGCGCCGTCAGGTCGGGCCGTTCGAGCAGGCAACCGGTTTGCGTCAGCAACCGGAGATAGTTGTGCCAACCGCGCTCGCCGTTCTTCAAATGTTCGAACGCGGGCGTAGACAGTGCGGTAACAATCGCCTCGATGCCGGGTGGCACGTCGCCCGTGGCACCCAGCAACGGATCGAGCGAAGCGATCACCTGCTGGCTGATTGCCCCCGCGCGCCGAGCGATCGCTTCGCGAAACAGCGCGTCCTTGTTGCCGAAGTGATAGCGCGCAAGGCTGAATTCCAGACCGCAGGCCCGCATGATGTCGCGGATCGACGTGCCGAAGTAACCATGCAGCGCAAAGAGTTCTTCGGCGGTATCGAGAATGCGCTCGGCGGTCGTTCGCCGGGCGAGCGCGACGGGTTCGGTCGTGGTGGCAGTTGCGTTTGCGCTTGCAGCGCGCGCGGAGATGTTGCCGCGAGACGGCATGGTTTGATTCCTTGTAGTCGGCAGCGACGATGTCCCCGGTCGCTGATTTTGACACGATCTTTCGACAACAAATTTTCTTGCACAACCGTGCAAAGTCGAACATAGTTCATATATTAGCACCGTGCGGCGACTCTGCGTGCGAGCCTTTTTGACTTCATCAATTCAATGACAGGAGACGGCATCATGGGCGAGCGCCTGAGACTTCAGGATTTCGACGATCCTGCGTTCAATCCCTTTTTCGAAGATTCCCTGGCCTACGGCGCGCATAGCGATCCTTATCCGCGCATTGCCGCGTTGCGCGAGCAAGGCTCGGTGCAGAAGGGGGATTACCGTGTACTCATGGGCACGCATGCCGACCTGACCATGTCCGACGTCGAGCATTACTGTGTGTTCGGCTATGACGAGGTGGCGCAGGTGCTGGGCGATCCGGCGACGTTTTCGAACCGCTCTTACGAACGCAATATCGGTATCAGTTTCGGCCGCAGCATTTCGACCATGGACGCGCCCGAGCATCCACGCTATCGCCGCATTTTTCAGAAAGCCTTTCTGCCCAATACCGTGGCTGCATGGGGCGATACGCTGGTCGATCCGGTAGTGAGCGACCTGATGGAAAGGTTCACCGGCCGCGGTCATGCCGACCTCGTGCAGGAATTCACGCTGCACTATCCGTTCAACATCATTTACCGTCAGTTGGCGCTGCCGCCGGAAGACGTTGGGGTGTTTCACAAGCTCGCCATCGCGCAGACGCTCGTCTCGGTCGATATCGAGCACGGCGTCGAAGCGTCGACCAAGCTGGGCCGCTACTTCGCACAACTCGTCGCGCAACGCCGGGAAAGTCCAGGCGACGATCTCGTCAGCATGCTGGCCACCGCTGAAGTCGAAGGCGAGCGCTTGCCCGAAGAGGTCGTCATCTCATTCCTCAGGCAACTGGTGAATGCGGGCGGCGATACGACCTATCGTGCGACCAGCGTCTTGCTGCTTGGCTTGTTGCGCAATCCGGATCAGCTGAACGCGGTGCGTCTCGACCGCACGCTCGTGCCGCGAGCCATCGAGGAGGCGTTGCGCTGGGACGGACCGGTATTGATGCAATCCCGCATGGCGGCGCGCGATGTGACATTGGGCGGCGTCGAGATTCCTGCGGGCGCATTCCTCGACGTGCTCGCCGGTAGCGCCAATCGCGATCCCAGCCGTTTCCCGGACCCCGATCGCTTCGATATTTTTCGCACCGGCACACATCGGCATTTCGCATTCGCGTACGGGCCGCACGTCTGCATAGGCCAGCATCTAGCGCGCGTCGAGATGACCCGCGCACTCAACGCTATCCTCAATCGCTTGCCGACCTTGCAGCTCGATCCCGAGGCGCCCGCGCCGCTGATCAACGGAATCATGATGCGCGTGCCGCATTCGATTCCGGTCGTGTTCGATCCGGTTTGAACCTCCGCCGGAGATTGAACCGATGACCGGATTCGACTATATCGTCGTGGGTGCGGGGAGCGCTGGATGCGTGCTGGCCTATCGTCTGTCCGAGAATGGGCGCCATCAGGTGCTGTTGATCGAGGCGGGCCCTGAGGACGCGAGCCAACTCATTCGAATGCCGAAAGGATTTGGCAAGCTGCTCGGTGATCCCGCTCACGCGTGGTTCATTCCGGTGCAGCCGGAGGGCGGCAATGGCCATCGCAACGAAGTCTGGTTGCGCGGCAAGATGCTCGGCGGATCGAGCAGCATCAACGGCATGGTGTACATGCGCGGTCACCCCGAAGATTATGACGGGTGGGCGGCGCTCGGTGTGGAGGGCTGGGGATGGCAGGACGTGGCGCCATGCTTCAGGCGCATCGAAGACCACGCGCTGGGCGCCGATGAACTACGCGGCGCGGGCGGCCCGCTGAAAGTTTCGCTTCATGCACAGCGTAGCCGTCTCGATGAGGCAGTGCTCGAGGCCTGTCAGTCGCTTGGTGTGCGGCGTCTCGAAGACATCAACCGGCTCGATCACGAGGGTGTCGCGTATTTAACCTACACGATCCGCAACGGGCGACGGCAGAGTTCCGCGGAAGCCTTTCTCAAACCCGCGAGGAAGCGCAAAAACCTGACTGTCATCACGGGCACGGAAGTCAGTCGAGTTCTCTTCGAGAGCACTCGCGCCGTGGGCGTGCAATGCAAGCGCGGCGGCGTCGAGGCCACCTACAAGGCCAAACGCGAGGTTGTGCTGTCAGCGGGCGCGCTGGAGACGCCAAGGCTATTGCAACTCTCCGGCGTGGGCGATCCCGAGCATCTGCAGCCGCTGGGTATCCACGTGATTGCCGCGAGCCCTGGGGTTGGGCAGAACATGCGCGAACATTTGCTGTACATGATGCAGGCGCGCCTCGGACAATGGCGCGATTCGCAGAACCGGGAGTTTGCCGGAGTTCGTCTATGGCGCAATGCAATGCGCTATTTTCTGTTCCATAGTGGCGTCCTTGCGCTCGGTTCGTATCCGGTGGGCGGCTTTGTTAAAACCGGGCCCGGCGCCACCCGGCCCGACGTGCAATTGATGATGGCGCCGCATTCACTCGATTTCAGCGCAGGCGGGTATGGCTTCGAACCGTTCCCCGGCATGCAGCTATTCAGCTATCCGCTGCGGCCCGAGAGCCAGGGGCACGTGCGGATCGTATCGGGTGAGCACAACACGCCGCCGGAAGTGGCAGCCAATTATCTCGCCGATCCCTACGACCGGCGACTCGCGATCAACGCATTCCGGCTGATGCGCCAGGTGTTCGCAGCGAAGCCGTTGGCTGATCTGCTGGACGGGGAAACGCGACCCGGTTTCGAGATTCAATCCGACGACGAAATCCTCGACCTGTACCGGCGCGAAGGCCAATCGGGCTATCACGCCTGCGGCACCTGCAAGATGGGTGGCGATCGCCTTGCCGTGCTCGATTCGCGGCTACGCGTGCGGGATGTCGACGGACTGCGCGTGATGGATCTGTCCGTCACGCCGACGATGATTTCCGGCAACACGAACGGCCCGATGATGGCCATGGCCTGGCGGGCCGCCGACCTGATTCTGGAGGACGCACGATGACCCGGCCTCACGCGATTCATGCGGCTCGTGCGTCCACGCAAATTCATTTTCCGGGAGACATCACCCCATGGACGTATCGAGCCACACGTTGCATGACACGAAAATCGTCCAGCAGGCGCTGGACTATGCGACCCGCGAAGGCGGTGAAACCGGTGTGCAGGTCGCGGCTTATCTGAACGGCAAACTGGTGGTCGACGCATGGAGCGGAGTGGCCGATCCTGCGACGGGACGCCTCGTGGACGGCGAGACGCTGTTCAATGTCTACTCCGTGACCAAGGCCGTTGCGGCCACGGCGCTGCACATCCTGGCCGATCGCGGCCACATCGATTATGACGCGCCTGTTGCGCGCTACTGGCCGGAATATGGTGTGCGCGGCAAGGCACGCACGACGGTTCGCGATGTGCTGACGCATCGAGCGTGCGTCCCGCAGATGCCGGAGGGCGTGACGCCCGCGAGAATGTGCGACTGGAACTGGATGACGGCTGCGATCGCCGATCTGGAACCGCTGGCGGAACCGGGCACGAAGACGCTTTATCTGTCGATGACCTTTGGCTGGATCGTCGGCGAACTGGTGAGGCGGGCCGATCCGCAACGGCGTTCGCTGGGGCGCTTCGTGCGTGAGGAAATCGCGGAGCCGCTTGGCATTTCCGACCTCTGGATCGGCATCCCGGACGCGGCCGAGTCGCGCATCGCCAGGGCTCATCGACGCAATGGTGCCGGTGCCGGCGGAATATTTGCCGCCGCTTTTCCTCGCGTCGATGCCCGAGGAGGTGGCGCTCAATCCAACTGTCTTTGAGCGGGCCGATGTGCGTCGTGCGGAAGTGGCCGGCGTCGGCGGCATTTTCAACGCGCGCAGCGAAGCGTGCTTCTGGGCGATGCTGGCTGGCGGCGGCGAAATCGACGGCGTGCGGCTGCTGTCAAAAGAGCTTGTCGCGACGCTGAATACGCCGCGAGCGAACAGTGAAGAACCCGATCCGGTCATGTTCGGCTTCCCGATTCCGATCACCATCGGCGGATTCTGGTTCGGGGGCGCGCATCCGCCAGTGACGGCGGTTCATTCGCCGCGTGCGTTGTGTCATCCGGGGCAGGGCAACTCGATCGGCTGGGCCGATCCCGACACCGGCCTCGCCGTTGCGATTTGCCACAACAAGCTGTTCAATCCTGCCTCGCCGGAAGAAGATCCGTTGCTGCCCATCGCGAAGGCGATCCGCCAGGCGTTGAACCTGAGCTAGCCGACGTCGCTGGCGTGACCGGCAGTTGTTCGCTTTTGCTGGCGGCTCTGCGGCTGCCTCGTTCGAGGTTGCCGCAAAGACAACGAGCCCAGCGCGTGAAAAACGCGCGTTAAACCGGATCCCAAGGCGTCAGCGTGAGCGAAGGCACGTTCGGGAAGAAGCTGGATTCGAAGGCGGGCATGACCTGATCGGCGATCGATTCCGGCGTCCAGCCAGCGTCGCGGTGCAGCGAACGCACCATGCGGATCTGGTTGAAAAAATAGATTTCATTCGCGCGCACGCCGAAGATTTGCCCCGACACCTTCGCGGCACGATCCGATGCGAGGTAAACCGCGAGCGGCGCCACCTTGCGCGATTCCATTTTCTTCATGATCTCGACGCGGGCCTTTTGCTCCGGCGTGTCGGACGGAATCGACGCGGTCATCGCAGTCCATGCCCACGGTGCAATACAGTTCGAGCGCACGTTGAACTTCGCCATGTCGAGTGCGATCGACTTCGACAAACCCACGACGCCCATTTTCGCGGCCGAGTAGTTGGCCTGGCCGATATTGCCGATCAGGCCGGACGTCGAGGTCATGTGCACATAGCTGCCGCCGTTCTGCGCCTTGAAGTGCGGCGCGGCAGCGCGCGCCACAAAAAACGAACCATTCAGATGCACGTCGACGACGGCCTTCCATTCTTCCGGGCTCATGTTGAAGAACATCCTGTCGCGCACGATACCGGCGTTGTTGACCACGCAGTCGATCCGCCCGAACGTATCTAAAGCAGCCTGCACGATCTTTTGCGCCGAGTCCCATTCGGCGACGCTGTCGGTACTGGCAACCGTTTCGCCGCCTGCTTCCCTGATTTCCGCGACGACGCGATGCGCCGCGAACTCGCCGCTTTCCACATGGCGTCCCAGATCGTTGACCACCACCTTCGCGCCAGCCGCAGCGAACTGCAGCGCGAAATCGCGGCCGATGCCGGCCCCCGCTCCCGTTACCACCACAACCTTGTCTTTCACGATATCGCTCACTGTCGTCTCCAATTCGTTACGGGCGTTGATGTAGAAAGTTCGCGGATCTATAATAGCAAAACTGAACGACGTTGCACATTATGAACGAATAGCGATGTGGGTTCTAACCTGCAAGGAGACCAATCGATGAGGTATCCGGAGAACTGGAGCGTGCCCAGCCACGTGCCGCATGACCGGGTGGTGGATTTCGACTACATGAACCCACCCGGCGCCGCCGAAGATGTCCATCTCGCGTGGAAGGCGTTGCACAATGGGCCGGACATTGTCTGGTCTCCCTACTATGGCGGACACTGGATCGCAACGCGCGGAGACGATATTGAAACGATGCAGAAAGATCATACGCATTTCTCGCATCGCAGCGTCAACATTCCGTCTTTGAGCGCGGTGCAGCTCGTACCGCTCGAACTCGATCCGCCCGAGCATACCGCGTACCGGAATCTGATCACGCCGTCTTTTTTGCCGAAGGCAATCGCTTCGCTCGAAGAGGATGCCCGCGTTCTCGCTGTGGAGTTGATCGAAAAACTCACGCCGCGTGGCGAATGCGAATTCGTTTCCGAGTTCGCCAAGCTCCTGCCTATCGTGATCTTTCTGCGCCTCGCCGATCTGCCGCTGAGCGACCGCGAACGGCTGCTCGAATGGGCCGAAATGGCGGTGCGCGGCAAGGTCGAGGAGCGTATCGAATCGCAGAATCTGCTGGGCGCCTACATCTCCACCTGGGTGGCGCAACGCCAGGCCAACGCGGGCGGCGACCTCGTCAGCCTGATTGCGAATGCGCGCATCGACGGCGAACCGATGCGGGCCGACCGCATGTTTGGCATGTTTATCGTCGTGCTGTTCGGCGGCCTCGACACGGTCGCGTCGCTAATGGGTTTTATCGCCCGTTTTCTTGCTGAGAACCCTCGCCATCGGCGTCAGCTCATCGACCACCCTGAACTGATGGTTTCTTCCGTCGACGAACTGATCCGCAGATTCGGCGTCGCGAACACGGCGCGGCTCGTCGCCGAAGACCTGGACTATAAGGGAGTGACGCTGAAGAAGGGCGATCAGATTCAGTTGCCCAACGCGTTGTTCGGTCTGGATGAGCGCAAGTTTGCCAATCCGCTCGAAGTCGACCTGACCCGCAAGCCGGTGCTGCATGCGGCCTTCGGAAATGGGCCGCACCGCTGCCCTGGATCGTTCCTCGCGCGCACTGAAATCAAGGTGTTCTTGCAGGAATGGCTGAAGCGCATTCCCGATTTCGGCATTCGCGAAGGCGACAAGCCGCGTTGCAGTTCAGGCGCCGTGAACGGCATGCTGTATTTGCCGCTGACGTGGAACGTCGCGTCCTGAATCTTCTCCCTCAAACCATGACAGAACGACGGCGATGAAACAATGGCAATGCATTTTCTGCGGTTTTTTCTACGACGAAGCGGCCGGACTTCCGACTGAAGGTTTTCCGCCCGGTACGCGCTGGGCAGACATTCCCGACGACTGGGCCTGCCCCGAGTGCGGCGCAGCGAAGGTGGACTTCGTGATGATCGAAGTTTGATGCGGCGCGTGCACTACGTTTGCGTCGACGGTGTTGCAACGATCACCCTCGACTCCCCGCCGGTCAATGCATTGAGCCTCGCGGTGCGATCGGAAATGTTGCGAGCCTTCGAGTGGGAAAAAGCAGACGAGCACGCGAGAGCAGTCATTCTGACGGGGGACGGCAAGGGCTTTTGCGCCGGCGGAGATATCGGCGAATTCGGAACACCTGCGGCCGCCGCGCCGCCTGGACTATCGCTGCATATTCACTTGCTCATCGAGTCGATGAACAAGCCTGTCGTTGCCGCCATGCAGGTCATTTACAACATGTTGATGGCCTCGGATGAAGTGCGTCTTCAGCGCGAGCGGTTTTTCAATCGAAAATGAAACATGGCCATTTGACTGGTTGAAGAACAGCGCCGCTCAAGCACGCTCGAATAGCGCGGCCAGACCCTGGCCGCCTCCGATGCACATCGCCTCCAGACCATAGCGCCCCTTGCGGCGCTGCAGTTCGAAGAGCAGCGTGGTCATCATTCGCACACCGGTAGCGCCGATAGGATGACCCAGCGAGATGCCGGAACCGTTGACGTTCAAGCGGTCCGGATCGTTCCATCCCCATCCCTTGAGCACGGCCAGCACCTGGCACGCGAATGCTTCGTTCAGTTCGACGAGATCCATCTGATCGATCGACAGTCCGGTGCGCGACATCAGTTTCTGCACGGCGGGCACGGGGCCGATGCCCATGCGTGACGGCTCGCAGCCCGCCGCGGCCCAGCCATTGAAATACGCCATCGGCGCGAGGCCCAAGGCTTCCAGCTTGTCCTCCGCGACCACGAGGCACGCGGCTGCCGCATCGTTTTGCTGGCTGGAATTGCCGGCGGTGACGGTGCCGCCCGCGATCAGCGCACGCAGCTTGCCGAGGCTCGCGAGGCTGGTGTCCTCGCGAAAGCCTTCGTCTTGAGCAATGAGCAAGGGCGGCCCTTTTTTCTGCGGCACGGTCACCGTCACGACTTCATCGGCCATGCGGCCCGACGCCCAGGCATCGGCCGCGCGCCGATGGCTGCGCACAGCGCATTCATCCGCCTCTTCGCGGCTGATGTGATAATCGCTCGCGAGATTTTCCGCGGTTTCGATCATGCCCGAAATGTAGCCGAAGCGTTCCTCGGGCTGCGAACGCTCGCGGCCGCGTGCGAGCCGGTCATGAAACTGCACGGAACCCGAGCGGGCGCCCCAGCGCATGTCCGTGCTGTAGTACTCGATGTTGCTCATGCTCTCGACACCGCCCGCCAGCACGACATCGGCTGCGCCGGTCTGGACCATCATCGCCGCGGTCGCGAGCGCCTGCAGGCCGCCACCGCAACGCCGGTCGAGCTGCATGCCCGGCACATCGACGGGGAGTCCTGCCTGCAGCGCGATCCAGCGCCCGACACATGGCGTCTCACTATTCGCGTACGACTGCGCGAAAACCACATCGTCGATGCGGGCGGGATCGAGCCCGGTGCGCTTCAAAACCTCCCGGGTCACGAGCGCGCCGAGTTCTTCGACCGGCACGTTGCGCAGACTGCCGCCAAAAACGCCTACGGGTGTGCGCACAGGAGAGACGATCGCGGCTCGTTTCATACGGATTCCTTCAAATAACGCGTAAAGCGCGGGCCGACGTTACGTGTCTTGCCATGATCCGATTGCATCAGCCGGCTGCGCGGGTTGAGTGTTCGAGCAGGGCTCGGTGGTCCGGGTGAGCGATCGCCAGCAGACGCTCGCGCCGCTGTTTGAGCGTGAGTCCGCGCAGATCCGCTACGCCATATTCGGTCACGATGATGCCCGCGTCGCTGCGCGGCGTGCTAACCGGGCCGCTGAGCGTCGCCACGATGCGGCTCGCACCGTTGCTCGCGGTCGAAGGCAACGCGACCACCGGCAAGCCGCCTTTGGCGCTCCGTGCGCCGCGCAGGAAGTCGAGTGCGCCGCCCACCGCGCCGACGTAGCCGCCGCCGGCCACTTCAGCGTTGATCTGCCCGCCGAGATCGACCTCGAGCGCCGAATTGAGCGCGATGAAACGGTCAAGGCGCGCCAGCACATCCGGATCGTGCGTGTAGCTCGTCGAGCGAAACTGCACGGCGCGGTTGCGATGCGCGAAGTCGTGAATGCGGCGGCTACCCATCATGACGCCTGCAACCGTGATCCCTCGGTCCACGCTTTTTCGCGCATTGTTGATCACGCCGGCCTCCATCAGATCGGCGACCCTGTCGCCAATCGTGCCCGAATGAATGCCCAGGTCCCGCCGGTCCGACAGGCGTGCGAGTACGGCTTCGGGAATCACGCCCATACCGAACTGAAGCGTCGAACCGTCTTCGATCCAATCGGCGACGTGACCGGCTATCGCCAGTTCAATGGCGCCCGTTTTGCCACGCGCATTTTCGAGTGGCGCGCGCGACGTCGGCAGGATGAAGTCGAGATCGTCGTCGCGCAGATAACGCTCGCCATACGTCCATGGCGCCTCTTCATTGATCTCCGCGACGATCACGCGGGCCGTGTCGAGTGCCGCAATCAGATACTCGTGCGCGATCGACAAACTGTAGCGGCCTTCGGTATCCGGCGGCGCGAGTTGCAGCATCAGCACGTCCACCTTGAGCGCGCCGTTCCTGATCATCTGCGGAAACTGCGAGTAGTGGCATGGCAGCACATCGAGTACGCCCGCGCGCGCCAGCGCGCGATTCGCGCCGGTGCCGCAGTAGGCGACGAAGTCGATGCAGTCCGCGTGCTCGGGCCGGCACGTGTCGGTGGCGCTTGCGCCGAGAAACACGCGGAACCGGCCAATGCTGTGCCGTTGCGCGACGAGCTGTTGGGTCAACGGCAACGGCTCCGCGTTTGCCTGGCCCCACATCACCAGGTCGCCGGGACGAACGATGGAAGCGAATTCGATGGAGCTGGGTTGCAGCAGCGTGGGCATGAGGCTACGCCTTCTCGGTGGTGTTCTGCGTGCGGATCACGCCGGCGGAATCGAGTGCGGAGATGTGTTCATCGGCATAACCGAGCGCCTCGAGAATCTCCACCGTGTGC
This sequence comes from Paraburkholderia sp. BL23I1N1, assembly GCF_003610295.1. Classification (NCBI taxonomy): domain Bacteria; kingdom Pseudomonadati; phylum Pseudomonadota; class Betaproteobacteria; order Burkholderiales; family Burkholderiaceae; genus Paraburkholderia; species Paraburkholderia sp. BL23I1N1. The sequence goes on along the minus strand of NZ_RAPV01000001.1, from coordinate 5,794,640 downwards.
TCGCCGATGCCGGGGATTGACAGGACCGGTTGTGCCGGATCGCGCAGGAACCGGATCGCATTGCCGACGTGCCCTCGGCCAGCCGCATCGACGCTGACCATCTGGCGAGCCTGCGTGTGAGGATGCACGAGCGCTTCACTGAGCGACAAAACGGGCGCAACACTGATGCGGCGGCCCTCGAACCACGAGAGCCAATCGCTCAATGTGCGCGTCAGGAAAACCTCGGTGAGGAACGCACGCAGTTCGGCCTGTGCTTCGCCGCCGGGCCCGATGGCGACTGCAATCAGATCCGGCCGGCCGAGCGGCGTCAGCAGATGGGTCGCGAAGTCGAGTTCGCGGCCGCCGAGGCAAAGCCATTGCGAATCGGCTGTTCGATACGCGGCGAGCAGCGCAATCGCATTGCCGCCGTGCGCGGTTGCGCCGGTATCGACGAAGTCCTCCTGGCGAGCGCTGAGTGCGTGGCCTGTCAGATGCGGTTGCGCGTTCAGCGCCGCGTCGTGGAGCGAAATGTCGACGAAGTCGCCGCGACCCGTTTCGCGCGCGTGCAGCAATGCCATCAACACCGCGGACAATGCGGTCAACGAACCCGCGAGAGCGGCGACAGAGACGCCCGAGGTCACGGGCGCGCCGCGCTCGTCGCGCGGCAAGGTTCCCGCCAGTGACTGAATCACGGAATCATGCGCGGGCAATTGCGAAAGCGGGCCGGTCTGGCCGAAGGCCGTCAGCGAGCAGTAGACGAGGCGGGGATGGGCGCGGCTCACCGTGTCGTAATTGATGCCCAGACGCGCCGCGACACCCGGGCGCGACGACTCGATCACGACATCGGCCTCGCCGATCAATCGCAACGCGATGGCAAGGCCCTCGGGACGCTTCAGGTCGAGCGCGATACTGCGCTTGCCGCGATTGAGCCCCACGAAAAACTCGCTGTCCGATTCGAGCGGGCCGCGTGCCGCGTCGCCCGTCAGCGGTTCGACCTTGATGACGTCGGCGCCATGATCGGCAAGATTCGACGCGAGCATCGGCCCCGGCATGAACTGCGAGAAATCGACGACGCGAACGCCCGACAGCTTCATGCGGCCGGCACCTCGAACGGAAACGCGCGCTGCGCAATGGCGGCGGCCTCGCGCATAATTCTCGCGATAAGTTCGGCACAGGTTGGCAAATCGTGAATCAGGCCCGTCACCATGCCGGCCGGAAATGCGCCGCCCTCGACATCGCCGCTCGCAAATGCGTCCATCCAGTGGCTCGCGCCGGTCAGCGCATACAGATCGGCCAACGTGACGCCTCCCACGCGTTCCAGTTCGACCGCCGCGAGACTGACGCTGTTTTTGATCACGCGGCTCGAGTCGCCGAGCGTGCGTCCGACCAGCAACGTATCGCGTTCGGTGGCTTCCAGCATGCGTTGTTTGATCGCGGGATGAACACGCGATTCCTGGGTGAGCATGAAGCGCGTGCCCATATTGATGCCTTGAGCACCGAGCGCGAGCGCGGCCATCAAGCCACGTCCATCGGCGAAGCCGCCCGACGCGAGCAATGGAATCTTCAGACGGTCGGCGGCGGCGGGGATCAGGATCAGCCCCGGAATATCGTCTTCACCCGGATGTCCGGCGCATTCGAAGCCGTCGATACTCACCGCGTCCGCGCCGAGTGCTTCGGCTTTTAGTGCGTGACGCACCGCGACGCACTTGTGGATCACCTTGACGCCGCTTGCCTTGAACGCCGCGATGTACTTCGCGGGATTGCTTCCCGCGGTTTCGACGACCGGCACGCCCCGCTCGATGATCGTGCGCACGTAGCCGTCGTAATCGAGCCCGGCGTTGCTGCCGAGCAGCGTCAGATTCACGCCGAACGGTTTGTCGCTCAATGCCCGCACCCGGTCGATCTCTCGCGCCAGCGCATCGGCGCTCGCATGCGTGTGCGCGGAAATGAATCCGAGTCCGCCGGCATTGCCGACCGCTGCCGCGAGTTCCGCGCGCGCGACCCAGCGCATGCCGCCCTGGATGATCGGATAGTCGATGCCGAGCAAGTCTGTAATGCGATTCTTGTGAGAGTTCATGGCCGGTCGTTTAGCAGTAGGAGCGAATGACGGGTTGAGAAAGAATCAGTCGAATGCGGATTGATGCATGCGCATGGCGCTCAACAGTTGCGAAACACGGGCTGGCGCTTTTCCGCGAATGCGGCCATGCCTTCCTTGCGGTCTTCGGTCGCGAAGGTCGCGTAGGCCATGCGTCGTTCGAACAGGACGCCTTCGGCGAGACTGGACTCGTATGCGCGATTCACGCATTCCTTCGCGATTGCCACGACGGGTTGCGAGAATCCACTGATGGCGTTCGCCGTTTTCAACGCCTCATCGAGCAATTCGCCGAGCGGCACGATCCGGCTGACGAGGCCGCAACGTTCGGCTTCGGTCGCATCCATCTTGCGGCCCGTGAGGATCATCTCCATCGCCTTCGATTTGCCGAGCGCGCGTGTCAGACGTTGCGTTCCGCCAGCGCCGGGAATGGTCGCCAGTGTGATTTCAGGCAGCGCGAAACGGGCGTTGTCGGCAGCGAGAATGAAGTCGCACATCATCGCCAGTTCGCAACCGCCGCCCAACGCGAGGCCGGCTACCGCGGCGATCACCGGCTTGCGGCAGCGCGCCGTGCGTTCCCAGTTGGACGTGATGAACTGTTGTTTGAACACGTCCATGTACGTCCATTCGTTCATCATCTTGATGTCGGCACCGGCGGCAAATGCCTTGTCGTTGCCTGTCAGCACGATCGCGCCGATCGCTTCGTCGGCTTCGAAACCGTCGAGCGCAACGGTCAACTCGTCCATCAAGGCATTGTTCAGCGCGTTATACGCTTGCGGCCGGTTGAGCTTGATGAGGCCCGTTTTGCCGCGCGTTTCGACGATGATAGTTTCGTAGGCCATGAGTTTTCCTTGCATGAATCCAAACGAACAGGAGCGTCAGCCTGGCGCCGCTGCGACAAAGATCTCGACCTGCGCGTTCGCGCAGTGGCGCTGCATCGCAGCAAGTATCTTCGCCTGGCCGACATTGCTCACGGTTGCCTGTAATATGAACGATGTTTATAATTCTGAATGCGCAATGAGGCTTTGTCAATCGAGCTTCGAGTCGGCGCATCATCCAGAGACGCGAGGAGGCACAGCATGACGACACGCCATGAGGACGGACAGATTCGCGTGGAAGAGCGCGGCCGTATTCTGTTGATCGGCGTTGACCGTCCAGAAAAGCGCAACGGCTTCACCCCCAAGATGTTCGATGAGTTGGCCAAGGCGTACACGCGTCTTGAAGCGAGCCCCGAAATTTTCTGCGGGCTGCTTTACGCGGAGGGCGACCATTTCACCGCGGGCCTCGACATGCCCAAGATCGTACCGTTGCGCCGCGAGGGTAAGCCGCTGCTTCCCGTCGGCGAAGTCGATCCGTTCAATTTACGCGAACCGCTGCGCACCAAGCCGGTCGTGATCGCGCTGAAGGGCATCAGCTTTACGGTGGCGGTCGAACTGATGCTGGCTTCCGAGGTGGCGGTCGCCGCCGACAACTGCCGCTTCTCGCAGATGGAGGTCAAGCGCGGCATCATGGCGGGTTGCGGCGCTACGATACGGATGGTGCAGCGCGCCGGGTGGGGCAACGCGATGAAGATCCTGCTCACGGGTGACGAGTTCACCGCGCAAGACGCGTATCGCCTGAATTTCGTGCAGGAAGTCGTGCCGGCCGGCGAAGAGTTTCAGCGGGCGCTGGAGATCGCGGAGCGCATCGCCGCGCAGGCTCCGCTGGCCGTGCAGGCTACCATGGCAAATGCGCGCGTGTCGCTCGGATCGGGCTGGCAGAATGCCTATGCCGGGATCCAGTCGGCCCAGAAGATTCTCTATAACACCGAGGATGCAAAAGAGGGCGTCCAGTCGTTCGTCGAAAAGCGCACGGCGAGATTCATCGGACGCTAGCCCGGCAACAGGCGAGGCGCCAATGTACGCACAGGGGCGCTGGCGGGCGCCACTCGCGCTATCAGGCGAAGAGCCCGGACGCGGCGCCCGGCATGAGGTCAACGGAAACGGTTCGATATGACAAAAGCTGCTTTGTCCGGGGTTCGCGTGCTCGATCTGAGCCGCATCCTCGCGGGGCCATGGGGTGCGCAGATGCTGGCGGACCTGGGGGCGGAAGTGATCAAGGTCGAGCGGCCGGGCAAGGGCGACGACTCGCGCCAGTTCGGTCCGCCGTTCCTGAAGGACCGCGATGGCAACGACACGCGCGAATCGACTTTCTTCATTAGCGCGAACCGCGGCAAGAAGTCGATCACCTGCGATATCGCGACTGCCGAAGGCCAGGCGTTGATCCGCTCGCTCGCGGCGAAATGCGACGTGCTGCTGGAAAACTACAAGGTGGGTGACCTGAAACGATATGGTCTCGACTACGCGAGCCTGAAGCTCGTGAATCCGCGCCTCATCTATTGCTCGATCACGGGGTTCGGCCAGACCGGGCCTTACAGTTCCCGCCCCGGCTACGATTCGATTTTCCAGGCGATGGGCGGCCTGATGAGCATTACGGGCAATGGCGACGACATGCCCGGCGGCGGCCCGATGAAAACGGGGCCGAGCCTCGCCGATATTCTCTGCGGTCAGTATGCGGTCTCCGCTATCGTGGCGGCGCTTTATCATCGCGACGCCGGGGGCGAACCAGGCGGCGAAGGGCAATACATCGACCTCTCGCTACTCGATTCGATGATCGCCGCGACCTCGCACTATGCGAGCCAGTATCTGGTCTCCGGCGAGGTGCCGGTGCGACGCGGCACCGAGGGCAATGGCGGCATGCCGTCGCGCATGTTCCGGTGTGCGGATCGCGACATCATGATCGTGGCCGGCAACAATGAGCAGTACGCGCGGCTGTGCCAGGTGTTGAACCATCCGGAATTCGCAACGGATCCGCGTTTCAGCGAAATCGCGCTGCGTGTCAGGAATCGCCGGGCGCTCGGCGAGGTGTTCGAGCCGCTGATCGCACAATGGCGGAGCGACGAGTTGCTGCTCGCGCTCGACGCCGCCGGTGTGCCGGCGGGTCCGATCAACGATTTGCAGCAAGTGTTCGCCGATCCGCACGTTCAGACGCGGGGCATGTGCGTGGAAGTCTCGCATCCGCTCTCGGACGAAGCGGTGAGAATGGTCGCTAATCCGGTGAAGATGTCCGGCACGCCGATCGACACTTACACGCCGCCTCCCATGCTCGGGCAGCATACGGAGACGGTTTTGCACGATCTGCTCGACATGTCGCGCGCGGATATCGACGCGCTGCGCGCGCGCAAGGTCATCTAGTCGCCACACACAGGTTCAGCGCAAGAAACAGCCCTGACTTCGGTTAAGGAGTCAGGGCCAATTTCATCAACTCCACCCATTCCATCGCACTTTCGTCATGCCTTGCGCACATCTAGAGCATCGACTGCCCGCCATCGGCATTGATGGTCTGGCCCGTCACGTAGGCCGCGCTGTCGCTGCATAAGAATGCAACTACGCGTCCAATATCTTTCTCCGGGTCGCCCAAACGACCCAGCGCGATCTCGGATAGATAACGTGTGAGTTCGCTCGGATGCGCTTCCAGATACGTTTGTGCGGCAGGGGTGAGCGCCGCCGGGCATACCACGTTGACCGTGATGCCGTAAGCGCCCCATTCGCGCGCGGCGACCCGTGACAGGCCGCGGATGCCTTCCTTGGCCGCGGCATACGGAGCGAATCCGCGTGTGCCTTCAATGCCGGTGCGCGACGCGAAATTGACGATCCGGCCACTCCCTCGCTGCCTCATATGCGGCAGCACGGCCTGCATGAAATACAGCGTGCCGTAGAGGCCGGATTCCAGCGTTTCGCGCCAGTTTTCATCGGTGACGGCTTCCAGAGGCACGCCCGGTGTGCTGCTCTGCGCGTTGTTGACAAGCGCGTCGATACGCCCGAATTGCTCGATTGCGGCGGCGACGGCCTGGTCGGCGTCAGCGCGCCTGCGCGTGTCGCCAGGCACCACGAGCACCTGCACGCCATGCGCTTTCAATGCCGTTTCCGCCTGCCGTAGCTTCGCCTCGGTGCGGCCCGTGAGAACGAGGTTGACGCCCTCGCTGGCCAGCGCATGCGCTATGCCGAGCCCCAGTCCTTGCCCGCCGCCGGTCACGATGGCCACCCGGTCCTGTAATTCGCTCATGACTTGAACTCCTCCATAACAAGACGATTGAAGACGCGCGCTCGGTGCATGTCAAAGAGGCTAGTGCCGCCGCGTCGCGCCATCGAAAGCATATTCGTGAACGTCGTTCAATTATATCGCAGAGTGACCGTTAGATCGCCTTGGCGTTATCCCGGAGCCGTCAGGAATAAGTGTGCTAAACCCGCGTCCGACGTGAGACTATGTGAATGGTTCATTTATAATGAGCGAATTAATAGGAAGGGGAGTGATATGTCGAAAGAAATTCTGGCTTCTGCGGACAAGGATGTCACCGGACCGCGTTCGCTGACTCGCCTGCTCGGGCTGTTCGATGTGCTGGCAAAAGCGCCGGACGGAATGTCGCTTGCAGAGCTGAATGTCGCACTGGAGTCGCCCAAAAGCAGCTTGCTCAACCTGTTGCGGCCGCTTGTGGCAGAAGGGTTTCTGATGCACGACGGCGGCCGTTACCGGCTGGGACCGTCCATTTTCCGTCTCGCCGCGAACGTGATGGCGGTATGGAATTTCTCGAAGGTGCTGCGTCCGTTTCTGCTCGAACTCTCCGAGCTGACTCACGAAACGGTCTACATCGGCGTGCTCGACGCGGAGCATAAGGTCATCACGTACGTCGACGTGATCGAAAGTGCACAGTCCGTTCGATATTCGATGCTTGTCGGCATGCGCCGTCCGCTGTATTGCACTGCCGCCGGGCGCGTTTTGCTGGCTCACCAATCGGAAGAGTTTCTTGCCGAGTACCTGCGCACCGTCAAACTCGAGCGCCACACCGAACAAACTACGGTCAACAAGAAAGCGCTGCGCGAAGAGCTGCAGAACATCGTCGAGACAGGGTTGTCGGTCAGCCGCGGCGAATTGTTGCCGGACTCAGCGGGTCTGTCGTCGCCGATTTTTGGACCCAATGGCGATGTGATTGCGGCCATGGCGGTCGGTGCACCGCTGGAGCGCTTCGATCGCGAACGCGAGCGCCTGGAGCAACACATGCTTGCTGTCGCGCAGCGTGCGTCGGCATTGTGCAACGCGGACGAAGAAGAATAAATCTGCCAGCGTGCCCACGGGACGAAACCCGTTGGGCACCTTGGTGCGTCGTCAGCCGACGCGCTGCCCGAACATTAGCGCGTGCTTGCCTCGCCGCTCAATCCAGAGCCTTCCAGAACACGCGGACGGTTGTCCGATACGCGATGCCTCGGCAGCGCGTACGCGACAACGAGTCCGGCCAGCGCACTGCCGGCGACAAATCCGAACACGGTTTCGTAGCTTTGCGCCGCCGGAAACGACACACCGCCATCGCTCACGGACGCGCCTTGCAGCAACGTGAATACCGCTTGCGCCCCGACCGCGAAGAAGCACGAGAAAAACACGTAGAGCAGGCCGGTCGCTTCGCCAGTCTGTTCGGCAGGCGTCGCTTCGATAATCAGGTTGTAGACCGCCGTGTGCGCGAAAGCGAGGCCGAACGAGCAGAGCATCGCGCCGGGAACGAACAGCAGGAGACTGCGGTGCAGCACGATCAGCAATGCCCATACGAAGACCAGCATGGTCATGCCGATCAGCGCAGCCCGGCGCGCTTCGGAGCGTGCGGCGATGCGCCCGCTCCACGGGCTCGCAATCATCGCGACGATGTTGATGATGAACATCAGCAAGCCCGCCACGGTGGCGCTCAGTCCGAAACCTGCATGAGTCCATGCAGGCTGCTGTAAGAGCAGCGAAAACACTTGTCCGAGTTGCATCGCGCCGATCGCGACGCACATCATGCACACGTTGGCGAGGATCACCTGACGTTGCTTCAGAAGGCGGATATTGATAAGCGGATTGGCCGCGTCGCGCTGGTGTTTCGCCCAGAGCCACAGCACCACCAGGCCGCCGGCCAGCAAGCCCGCTATCCGCGGATCGCGCAGTCCCCACGCATGAATCTGCTGCACGGCAAACAGGATCGCGCACAATGCCGGCGCGAAGGCGAGGCCGCGCACGAAATCGATTCGCCTGGCAGATCCGCGGCGCGATTGCGGCACGCAGAAACGCACCGCCAGGATGGTTGCGACACACAACGCCACCTTGAACCAGAACCCGCCTTGCCACGAGTAGTGATCGATCACGACACCGGCGCAGATGTAGATCAACCCGGCCGACACCATACCCGCCGCGCCGATGAGTCCGACCGCTAAAGGTATCTGCCGGTCAGGCAGGTTTTCGCGGACGAGCCCCATCGAAAGCGGAGTGATGCCCGAAGCGATCGACTGCATGGCGCATCCGGCGATCAGCACGGCAATGCCTGGCGCACAAGCCGCCACCACGCCTCCGACGGCGGCAATCGCCAGCACGATGAGCAGGACGCGCCGGTAGCCGAGCAGGTCGCCCAGGCGCCCGCAGATGGCCGCGAAAGCCGCCGCGCCGAGCCAGTACGCGGTGACGGTCCAGCCCGTTGCCGCAGACCCGGGGAAAACCCGGTAGAGCGTCACAAGCATCGTGTAGATCACGGTGATTCCGGACGACGCCGCCACTGCCGACATCAGCACCGCAAAGAGAAACCAGCGCCGTGGACCGCCCGTGAGCGGTTCGCGCGAGGACGAGTGCGGCGGTGCGTCGGCGTGCATGGAATGTCTCCGTTCGACTGGATTTTTGCGTATCATCTCATAGTTGAATGGTGTGCGTATAGTTGTATTTTAGGGGTGGTTAGAGATGATCGCGTGGCGCGGGAGCGGTAGTCTTTGTCGATATCAATTCGATATGGCGGCTTTTCGTTTCGATATAGCGGTTTGTCTGTCGTGGACGTGCGCCGATACTTTCGTTCAAGGGCACGGCACCTATCTCACGTTCCATAAAGGGAGACTTCTTCATGCAGGCTTATCAAGGAAAGATCTACGACGCCGACACGCACTTCTACGAAGTGGAAGATGCGTTCAGCCGCTATCTGCCCGAAAAATTCCGGAAAGAATGGGGGTTTACGAGCCGGGTCACGCCGGAAGGCAACCGCTGCATGTACGTCGGCGATCGCAAGGTCGAGATCAGCGAAGGCTACACGTCAGCCGAAGGACTCGTGCCGCCGCCGGGAAAACTGCACGAATGGCTGCGGGCGATGAAAGACGGCAAGGACAACGTCGAAATGCGGGTTCCGCCCACGCCGGACATGTTCAACCGCGACGCGCGTCTCGCCAAGATGGATGAGTTCGGTGTCGAAGCGTGCACGATGTATGTCGGCGAAATGGTCGCCTGCATTTCCTATCTGAACGAACCGGTCGCGGCAAGCGCCGTGCTGCACGCGTACAACCGCTGGATGCTCGACGACTGGACCTTCAACTACAAGGATCGCATCTACAGCACGCCGATCGTCGCGCTCGACGATCTCGACGCCGCTGTGGCCGAGGCGAAATGGCTGGTGGCGAACGGCGTGCGCGTGATCCTGATGCCGATGGGGCCGTTCAACGGACGCGCGCCCGCCGACCCGTATTTCGATCCGTACTGGGCGATTCTCAACGAAGCCGGCGTGCGCGTCACGTTCCACGTTTCCGAGGCGATTTACATGAAGGACCACATGGCCGTGTGGGGCGAGCCTGTGCAGCGGTCGCGTCAGCGCCAGACGGCTTTTGTGTGGATGCATGGTTACGGTGAGCGTCCGGTAATCGAAACGCTCTCGTCGTTCATCTTCTACAATTTCTTCGAGCGCTTTCCGAACGTCAAACTGTGCAGCGCGGAAAATGGCGCCGAGTGGGTGCCGTCGATGCTGGTCAAGATGGACAAGTGCCGGGGCATGTCGAAAAACGGCTACTGGCCCTGCGGTCAGTTGAAGAGCCGGCCCAGCCAGATATTCAAGGAGAATGTCTTCGTGGTAGCGTATCCCGAAGACGACCTCGTGCAGATCGTCTCGCAAACCGGCTCGGCGGACTTTCTGCTGATGGGCTCCGACTATCCGCACGCGGAAGGCGTACCGGAACCGAAAGATTTCGCGCGTGAGGCGTGCGAACCGTTGTCCGCGCAGGACACCCAGAAAATCATGTACGACAACGGACGCCGCTTCATGCCGGTCAGCGTGTAAGCGGCCGGATGTCGCGAACAATGGAGAGGCACGTCATGAATTTTCCGGACTATCAGGCGTTATTGCTGGAGCGCGAGGGCGGCATTCTCACTGTCACGCTCAACCGGCCCGATACCTTGAACGCATTTGACGAGCAGATGGACATCGAGATGTCGCGGCTTTTCATCGATGTCACCGAGGATCCCGAAACGCGGGTCGTCGTGCTCACGGGAGCGGGCCGCGCATTTAGCGCCGGCGGCGATATCGAACACATGCAACAGGTGATCGACAATCCGGCGCTGTTCCTCGCCGGCATGCAGCGAGCGAAGAAAATCATCTTCTCGATGCTCGACTGCCCGAAGCCCGTCATCGCGAAGATCAACGGTCATGCAGTGGGTCTCGGGGCGACGATCGCGCTTTTCGCCGACCTGAGCTACGCGGCGAACCACGCGAAGATCGGCGACCCGCACGTGAAGATCGGTTTCGTCGCGGGAGACGGAGGGGCGGTGATCTGGCCGCAACTGATCGGCTACGCGAAGGCCAAGGAATATCTGCTGACCGGCGATCTGCTCGGCGCGGAGGAGGCGGCGCGCCTCGGGCTCATCAATCATGCGGTTCCCGCCGACGAGCTCGATGCGGTTGTCGCCGCGATGGCGAAGCGCCTGGCGACTGGCGCTTCACAGGCTATCCAGTGGACCAAGGCATCGATCAACATCGGTCTGAAACAGCTCGCGCACTCGATACTCGACGCGTCCATAGCGTATGAAGCGCTGTCGAATCAGACCGAGGATCATCAGGAAGCGGTGAACGCGTTTCGCGAGAAGCGTGACCCGGTGTTCAAGGGCCGCTAGTCGCCTGTCTGGCTGCGTGTTCGGCGCAGCCGTGGAAACAGGAGTCTTTCAGATGGAACGTGTAGTCGCGATTACGGGAGGGTTCGGCACACTCGGCCGGGCAGTCGGCAACGCATTTTTCGCGGATGGCTGGACGGTGGCCTTGCTCGACCGCGCTCCGGCGCCGGATGCTTCGAACACCGAGGGGCGGGACGGGCAATGGCGGCTCGGCGGTGTCGATCTGACCGATCTGGGCAGCGCGCGAACGGCGCTGTCGTCGGTGGCCGAACGTTTCGGCCCTTTGAATGCGCTGATCAACGTGGCCGGCGGCTTTCGCTGGGAAACCCTGGCGGACAGCGATCTGCAAACGTGGGACCTGATGTATCAGATGAACGTGCGGACCGCGGCGACCGCATCGAGGGCGGCGCTGGATCGTTTCGCGGCGGGGCCCGAAGGCGGCGGGCGTATCGTCAACATCGGGGCAGGCGCGGCGCTGCGGGCCGGGGCCGGGACCGGCGCGTATGCGGCCTCGAAGGCCGGTGTGCTGCGTCTTACCGAGGCGCTCGCCGACGAACTGAAGGATCGTGGGATCACCGTCAACGCGGTCGTGCCGGGCATCATCGATACGCCGCAAAATCGCAAGGACATGCCGGATGCCGATTTTTCGCGCTGGGTGCAGCCTGCCGACATCGCGGCGGTGATTCTCTTTCTCGCTTCGCGTGCTGCCTCCGCGGTGACGGGGGCGTCGATTCCGGTCACTGGCCGGTTGTAGATAAGCCGGCGTCGAGCCGAGTCCTGCCGCGGCAAATCCGACTCCGGCGTTCAGGTCAGGCGCGTCAAGGAATCCGTGCTGAAACCGAGGAAGGGCTCGCCCGTGCGTGCGCGTCGAGCCCACTGCGCATCGTGCAGCAATGATCGCCCCACGCCGACCAGATCGAATTCACCGCGCGCGAAGCGGGCGAGCAAGGGCGTCAGGTCGGGTTGCGCGAGCGTCTGCTCACCCGCCATCGAATCATAGAAGCCCTTGTTGATTCCGATTCCGCCGACGGCCATCGACAATTTTCCCGTCAGCTTTTTTGCCCAGCCGGCGAGGTTCATTTCCGAGCCTTCGAACTCCGCGCGGTTGAAGTACCGTGTGCTTGCCTCGAAGATATCGACGCCCGCTTCGGCGAGCGGCGCGAGAATCTGCTCGAGTTCGCCGGGCGTCGTCGCGAGACGCGCCTTGAAATCCTGCTGCTTCCACTGCGAGAAACGGAAACTGATGGGCATTGCATTGCCGATCTCCGCGCGGATTTCGCGGACCACTTCAGCGGCGAAACGACTTCTGGCCGTGCGGTCTTTGCCCCACACGTCAACGCGTTGATTGGTCTCGCTCCACAGAAATGAATCGATCAGGTAGCCGTGGCCGCCGTGAACGGCGATTCCGTCGAATCCGGCAGCCTTTGCATACGATGCACTCCGGCGATAAGCGGCGATCACATCGGCGATTTCTTCATCGCTCATTGGACGGGTTGCGGCACTCACGCGGGCCAGATAGCCGGCGTCCAGCGATGTTTGACGGCCCGCCGGACCCCACAGCCCGGACGGCCGGATCGGCGGCGCAGCGGGGACCGGTCCGGTATTGGCTTCCTTCATCGGGCCCATGTGCCACAGCTGCGGAAAAATCACCCCGCCGCTCGAGTGAACCGCATCCGTCACGTGCCGCCAGGCTCCGACCGACGCCGCGCATGACAGCGTCGGAATCGAATTTTCACCGAGCCCGGCTTCACCCAGTGCCGATGGATGATCGATCCCCACACCCTCGGTAATAATGAGTCCCGTCTCGCCTTGCGCGCGACGCTGGTAGTACGCAGCGACATCGGGCCCGGGCAGGCCGTCGGGAGAGAAGCCGCGCGTCATGGGTGACATGACGATACGGTTCGCCAGCGTGACTCCGCGAACTTGCAATGGCGTGAAAAGCGGCGCAGTGATCACCCTTGTCTCCGTACATATAGTTGACTTACGTACAGATAATGATACGCTACATTTTTGCCGTGAAAAAGCGTCTTGTTCTGCCGCAAGGCACAAAGGCGCGCATGAAGGACTACGTCAATGCACCCTCAGATTACTGCTGCTGCCCGCCTTGCGCCAGACGATGACGATGTCGCCCCGGAAGGATTCGAATTAATGCCGGCGTTCGGGCCGTTTCATGAACTCGTCGGCGCGCTCTGGCACAGGAAAAGCGAGCGGGGGCAGGTGATCGGCATGCGTGTACGGGAGCAACATCGCAATCGCGGGCAGATGATGCATGGCGGGATGATCTGCATGCTCGCGGACACCGCTATCACGTGGGCGAGCAAGTATTCGCGCGAGCCCGCGCTCAAGGTGTTGACCACCAGTCTGACGGTCAATTTCATGGGCAACGCTCAGCCGGGCGACTGGGTCGAGGCACACGTCAACGTGCTCAAAGCCGGTCAGCGCGTGGTGTTTTCCGATTGTCTGATCTGGGCGAACGGCCGACGCATCGCTCAGGCGTCGGCACAATTTCAGGTGATGGGGCAGACGGATGCGTAGGGCGAGGATAAAAAGCGCTACGCATGCGGCGCAATGGTCTTGCGAGGCACCTTGTAGCGCCACGCGGCGAGCAGCAGTTGCTCGATGTGTGCGGCACGCTGCTCGCGTTGCGCGGGCGTTGTCGGAATGCCCATCAGCACTTCCGTGCTGCCGGCCACCAGCGTCAGCAGATCGCGTGCGGCACCAGGCGCGTCGGACGCGCTGATCGTGCCGTCGCGATCAGCGCAGGCGATGAAGTCCGCGACCGGCTCCAGCATCTCGTTCACGTATTGAAGAAAGCCGTTCGCCACATCCGGAAAGCGATTCGATTCCCCGACTACGACACGCGTGATTTCGATCGTGCCCGTGGTCGCCATATGATCAGTGAGTATGCGCAAAAGGAGCGACAGTGTTTTCGTGAAGTCGCGGCGCTGCTTGAGCAGTTTCTCGATCCTGCCGCGCAGGTCCTGCATGCCGTGCCATATCGCGGCGCGAAACAGTTCTTCCTTGGTGCCGAACTGCCGGTAGACAGTGGTCTTGCTGATGCCCGCGCGTGCAGCGATCTCTTCGACCCTGGCTGCACCGAATCCTTCCGCGCGAAAGGTCTGTGTCGCGGCGCTCAGCAGTCTTTCGCGCAATTCGGCGGCGACATCCTGCGTGGGCCGTCCTGCCGCACGCGGAGCGGCGCTCGCCATCGTGTCGGCGGAAGGTGCGGGCGAAGCGGGAAGTGCCGGAGATTTGGCCATGGGCAGGTGACGACCAGGGAGAAACTGGCAGTGTACTCACCCGCCTGGCGGTCCGCCAGTAGGACGGACGCGGTGTTATGCGCGATGGCTGCCTGGCGCGCATCCATCGCGCAACGGCCGGTCTCGAAGTGGAACAGGTGGGCGCGTCACACGTCGATCATGCCGCGAACATATGACTCCATCGTTCCCGCGCACGAAAGCTTGTCCTCGCCTTCTTCGAGATCCGCATAGCGGCCGACCTGCCTGATGAGCGGCCCCTGAAGACCGTCGGTTGGCTCCTCGGGCGAGAAGTCGATGGTCACCTTGTCTCCGGTAATGAAACCGCCCCAGTAGCCTTCGGCAAGCAGGTCGAAGAACGCGAAGCGGCCTTCGACACGTCCTTTCCCGTCGACGGGATTCAGCAGCTTTTCGCCTGTTTTGTCGAGCACGAACGGAACGATCCACGGGCAGATCGCGTAGCCTTGCGCAAGGTCCGACCACGGGCCGGTGCCGATCATCTCGGACATGCCGTAACTGTTCTGAACGTTCTCGGGCTCGATGCCGTAGAAGCGGATGATCTGCTCGCGGAAATCCGCGGGCGCGTTGGTGCCCTTCAATCCGCCGCCCGTCGTGATGACGGTTTCACGATGACAGATGCCGTTCGCGACCCCGCGCCGGCGCGCGTGCTCGGCCAGCGTCCAATGCAGCGACCAGTTTCCTTGCACGAGCACAGGCACATCGCGACGCGCGAGCAGATTGTCCAGAAAGCGGTCGATCATCGCGCCGGTATGCCGCTGCCGCGCTGTCGCCTGTTCCTGGAATGCGGCGATGGCGCTAGGTTTTGCGCTGCCGTCCGCGATCGCGCGGCGCATGCGGCCCATCGCGATCGTCGACGATGCCAGCGACGGCTCGTCGAACATCAGTGTGCTTTCGCCGCCGAGCTGCACGGCGGCGCTCAGGACCGGTTCGATATGCCGATGGGCGCCGGCGGGCGGCATCATGAGGAATACCGGACGCTTGCCGAAATCGCGCTTGATGAGCTTGTTGCCGTACACGCCAAGCTTAACGCACGATGCCGTCACACGGTCCAGGTCGGCGCGTGTCTGGCTGATGAAACTGCATTTGCCGGACGTGCCGCTCGAACTGAACACATGGTGTCCGGCGCCGCGCAGGCGCTCTATCCATGCATCGACGTTGTCCACGCCATCGACGTCGACGTTAGTCACGGGTCTGCTTGTCAGCGTTTGCAGCCAGGTATTCAGATGCTTCCACCGGCCGTTTTCCAGGAACTGCTCTGGATAGCTCTTGTAGATTTGATGCGCGAACAGCAACGGGACCATATCGGCCTCGCTGCGGACTTCATCGATGCCCATGTGGGCGGCGCGCCGGCTCAGCAGCTTGATCTGCTCACGGCGCTGCGCGAAACGTTCGCGGATTGCCTCCAGTTGAAGTGTGCGCAGATCGTCAGGATGGCGAAACGGATCGCCGTCCTGTTCGAGCAGATCGTAAAAGCGGTTGAGGCTCGACATGGCGTCTCCAGCGTGACGTGGCTGCGTTATTGATCGAAATCGGTGGCAGTCGAGACTTCGGCCCATGCGTCGAGGTTGTCCTCCACGGACAACAGTTTCTTGCGCAGGATGCTGACTGCATCGGGGCCGAGAGGCAACCTCAGGGGCGGTTCGTCGGCACAGACGGCCCGGACGATTGCCGCGGCGGCCTTGGCCGGATCGCCGGACTGCGTGCCGTGATAGTGAGTCATCTGCTCGCGTATCCTGCCGACCGTTTCCGCGTAAGCCGGTAGAACGGCTTCGCTCCAACGCAGCGAATCGCCGGCGAAATTCGTACGAAATCCGCCCGGCTCGACCAGCATGACGCGCACGCCAAACGGCTGCAGTTCCAGCGCGAGCGACTCGGATAAGCCTTCTACAGCATGCTTGGAAGCGCAATAGAAACTGCATCCGGCGATGCCGATCAAACCCGCGACTGACGACAGGTTCACGATATGCCCGGAGCCTCGTTGCCGGAAGTGCGGCAGCACAGCGCGGATCGTGTTCACGGTGCCGAAGAAATTCGTGTCGAACAGGCGCCTCGCTTCGGTATCCGACACTTCTTCGAGTGCGCCGAACAAACCGTACCCGGCATTGTTGACGAGCACGTCGATGCGGCCCGCGCGGGAGAGTGCCTGCTCGATCGCGTGGGGCACGACCGCCGCGTCGGTGACGTCGAGTTGCAGGCCGTGCGCGTGGCCATGAGAGGACAACGCTTCGAACGCCGCGATCTGCGATGTGTTGCGCACCGTGCCCACCACCTGGTCGCCACGTGCGAGCACGGCTTCGGCGAGACATCGTCCAAAGCCGGACGACACGCCCGTGATTAGCCAGACAGTGGCGGATGTCGATAGAGCAGTCATCTAAAGTTTCTCTCGAATAAAAGCGAATGCTTCATCGGGTTGACACCGAGGGGCTGTTATCGCCGGCTTCTTCAGAGACCCACTTCACGAAGCGATGGACGGGAAACATGCCGTCGTGCGGATAGCCGCCGACGCCGTCCGAAATCGATTCGCCCAGCGTCACGATGCGCTGTACGCCCGCGCATGCAAGCGCATCGCGAACTTCGGCGGCGCGTTGCGGCGGATAGATACCGACAGTCTGCGTCGCCACTGTGGCAAAGCGGGTCGCGTCGCGCAGGCTCTGCACCGGCACGACGTTCACGGTCTTGCAGATTGGATGGAAATCGACCCGTTCGTCCGAGCGCACCACGAGACCTTTTCCGTCATAGCCGCCGAACACGCGATAGAAAGGTTCCATTTCACGCAATACGTCGACGGCTTCGCGGATATCGTTCGGCACCACCGGACCCTGGCCGTCGCCGTAGCGGAAGTCTTCCCCGAGTGCGGCGGCCAGGTATTCGCAGTAGCGGTCGGCGCCGTCTTCATTGCCTTCGATGAACTGGTAGCGGCTCGCGTTGCACGCGTCCTGATTGAACGATTGCACGTCGGCCGCGCCGGCGCGCGCAACCTGCCGCAGCAGTTCCTCCGAGGCAAACGCCTCGCGGCCGATCAGCGAGATCGATACCTTGGGATCGAATGCGACCAGTTCGAGGCCCGGGCCTGCATAACGCATCGCGTGGCGCACGGCGCTTTCGCCGCCCCACACCACGAGCTTGTCGAAGTATTGCGCGCGATACAGGGTCGACTCGACGTTCTCGTCACCGCCACGCCAATACGCCGCGGAAAACGATTGTGTCAGCGGATGCGCCGCGTCGATTTCCGCCATCGTGCGCAGGATCGCGGTCGCCGTAAACAGATCGTTGGACGGCAGTTTCAGCAGATGCACGCCTTTGGTCAGCGCGGCGCGCATTACGGTCATCGCGGCCACCATCGGCGAATTGCCCGCGAGGATGTGCACGAGACGCGGCGGAAATGCGCGTAGACGGCTTGGGCGGCCGCGCAACGTGCGCGGCATCCAGCCGTCGATCACGCTGGAGTCGCCAAGACTCACGCGCAATTCGTCTTCAATGACGCCGCGCGCGAACAGGTTCGGAATGTCGCGATAGCAGTTCTCCAGAATCCGGCGACCGAGCGGGCTGACTTCGATCATTGATTCGAGCGCTTGCTGCATCAACGGATTCGCATCCAGATGCAGGCGCGGGCCGAGTTCGACGAGAAAATCGATCACTTGCGCGATCGGCAAATCGAAGGCCGGACCTGCCTGCGTGCGTGACCAGACGAGATTGTCCAGTTCAACCGCCGGAGTGCAGAACCTTTTGCCGAGATCGCGCGATACGTGCATGACAGCGTCGCCGGAAACCGTACGACCGCGATAGACGTGTGGCACAGGCAACGGTGCGCCGGCGCCATTGTCGAGCGCCGGTCCGGTTTCCTGAGTAGGGGTATCGAGGTGATTCATCTGGTGTTCCTTCTCGAATCGATGCAATGAAATTCGCGCGCGACGACAGTGGCGCGATCTGCGAGTTCGACGTGGCGTTTGTCAGGAGAGGTTGGCGATCATGCGACGAATAAACCCACGCGTTTCAAGGAAATCGAGTTGGCGAGTCATCGCGCCGCTGTCGAACGGCAGGATGCGGCGGAGTGCAGCAGGTGTTCAGTTTCGACGAATGGTCCACAAGATATCTGCTAAAAAAGTAACGTCGATTGAAGGCAAATATATGTACGTCATTCGATATTTGCAACGTATTTCGCCGTCTGGTTTTCCCTGGGATTTATGCGTGAGTCCGAACGATGTTCGCTCAGAAATGCAACTGATAGTTGCATTAAAGCGTGCTGGAGCCTACACTGATTTCAGGTTCCCGCCGTGCGGAGCCATTGACCGTATCGATGAAATACGGCGAACAGCAAGGAGACGGAATGCTCACAGAGCTGGAAGCTGGCGTATTGCCCGCCATGGCGGAACTACACGTATCGAACGATATTCTTGACGACCGCGCTGCGCTCGAAGCCGCGTGGGAACGCGACGGCTACTGGTTCTTTCGCGATGTGCTGGACAAGAGCGCGGTAGGACGGCTGCGTAGTGTCTTTCTGAACGAACTCTCGCAATTCGGTGTGATCGATCCGGATGATCCGCTTGCCCGATACAACGGCAGGAGTCTGGAGGAGTTCCCGTTCCGAATGGAGCCGCTTGCCGAGCGCAAGATATGGAAGCCATTCGTTACAGAGCCGGCGATCCATCAATTTTTCAGTCGCCTGCTTGCCGACGATCCGTTCTGGATTCCAACGGTCGAGTATCGTGCCACGCCGCCGGTGCAGGACCGCTCTCGCGCGCGGTTCGATTACGTCCATCAGGACGGTTTCTACAACGCGGGCATCCCATTCGCTATCTGCTGGATTCCGCTTGCGGAAATCGATTCGGACGTCGGTGGCCTCGTTCTTGCAGAAGGACTGCATAAGGGACCGTATCTGCACGATCTTTCGCAACCGCCGCTGTTTCCGATTCCGGATGGCGCAGTGCCGGCGCATGCGTGGCGCCGCACGACGTATCGTCCGGGCGATGTCGTCATCATGCATCTGAATACGCCGCATACCGGCGTGGCGAACTACTCGGATCGATTCCGGCTTTCGATGGACATCCGCGTAATGGCGGCTTCCGGCGATACACCGATCATCGGCAGGATTACCACGGTTTCGCAAGATGCGGTGGCCGTGCAAGGCGAAGATGGCCGCAGTGGCACGTTCGCGCTCGATGACAGCACGTATAGCCGCGGACTCGACGGCAGGAAGGTCCCGGTCGACGAGATTCCATTGCACTTTCACACGGGCGACGAGGTGATTCTGGCGTCACGTGGTGGGCGCGTAACGGTGTTGCGTCCTCCGCACTGAGCCCGCGCCGTCAACACTCACATCGGGATAAACATGCCTTATCCAAAGACATTTCATCAGCGTCTTGCGGGCAAGGTTGCAATCGTGACCGGTGCCGGTTCGCAAGGTAGCGGCGTAGGGACGGGCAAGGCGATCGCCTGCCTCTTCGCGCGCGAAGGCGCGTCGGTTTGCCTCGTCGATCAGAGCAGGGAACGGGCCGGCGAGACGCTGGCAATGATTCTCGAAGCGGGCGGCAAGGCCTTTGTCTGCGAAGCCGACGTTACCGACGGCGACGCATGCGGGCGTGTCGCGGCCGCCACCGTCGAGCACTATGGCGCGTTGCACGTGCTGGTTAACAACGTCGGCGTGGCGGGTGCCGGCAGCCGCCTCGAGAATCTCGATGAAGCCATGTGGGACCGCACTATCGACGTGAATCTGAAGAGTGCTTTTCTCATGAGCCGAAGCGCGGCACCGCATCTGGTTGCAGCGAGAGCCGGCGCCGTGGTCAACGTCAGTTCGACCGCGGGCATCCGAAGTCATGGGGCGGCGGCGTACGGCTCGTCAAAGGCGGCCCTGATCGCGTTGACGCGCGAGCTGGCCGTGATGTACGGACGCGATGGCGTGCGCGCCAATGTCATTGCGCCGGGGCACATCTTCACGCCGATGGTGGAGAGCATGCTGGACGAAGAGGCGAAAGAACGGCGACGAAAAATCGCGCCGCTCGCCATCGAAGGTGACGCATGGGACGTGGCGGCCGCAGCCCTGTTTCTCGCAAGCGATGAAGCACGTTTCATTTCAGGCGTATGCGTGCCGGTTGACGGCGGTGTGACGGAGATCGCGGCGCTCTGTGCCTTCGAGCAGATGCAGCGGTGAAGGGGAATTGCAAGTGTTCGCCAGGGTCTTCCGGGCCGTTTGGCATCGGGGGAGTGCGGCACGGCGCGATAGGCACGGGCTATGACGGGTAGAGCCCATCGATAGTAGCCGGATCGGGCGAATTCGCGTGTAATAAACGAAACGGCTTATGCAAACGCATGCCCATTAGTTTAGCGAGGAGACCCAGTGTACTTTGACCGGAGCAGCTCGAAGGCGGCCCAGGTACTCCGCGACGAAATCGGCAACGCCAGCTTTTCGCCGCAGTCTTTCCTGTTCGTGCCGGGGAGCCGACCCGATCGCTTCGATCGTGCGCTATTGAGCGGTGCGGACACTGTCATCATCGATCTCGAAGACGCCGTCGAGCCCGCCGCCAAGGAGGCGGCGCGCGAGCACATTGCCAACTGGGTGTCGCGCAGGCATCCTGTGCTGGTGCGGATCAACGGGCGCGCCACGCCGTGGTTCGAGCAGGATGCGAAGCTCGGCGCGCTGGACGGCGTGGCGGGCATCGTGCTGCCGAAGGCCGAGCAGGCCGCCGATATTGCGGCGACGGTTTCTATCGCGCGTCGCCGCGTGCCGGTTTTTCCGCTCGTCGAGAGCGCACTCGGGATGTGGAGCGCGCTGGAGATCGCGAAGGCGCCGTTCGTCAAGCGGCTGATGTTCGGCACGCTGGACTTCATTGCCGAGATGGGAATGGACGACGACGGCGAGCCCTTGAATCAATATCGCGCGCAACTCGCGCTAATCTCGCGTGTAGCGGGCATCGAGACGCCGATCGACGGCGTCACGCCCGACATCCACGATAGCGGCCGGCTCGAGCGCGACGCGTTGAACGGCAAGCGCCAGGGCTTCGGGGCGAAGCTCTGCATTCATCCGAAGCAGATTGAAGCCGTGCATCGCTGCTATCGTCCGAGTGAGCAGGAACTACAGTGGGCCGCGCGCGTCGTCGAGGCGGCGGCCGCGTCACAAGCTGGAGCGATCACGCTGGACGGCAAGATGATCGACCGGCCCGTGCTGCTGCGCGCGCAGCAACTGCTCGCGCTCGACAATGCCGTGAACCGCGGAAATGGGTAGCCGATCGAGCCGGCCGGTAGCGTTGACAAAAAAACCGCCATGGTTGTTTCCGACGTCACGACGCCTTGGCATCTGAAGTGATGCCGAGGCGTTTGCTTTTGCTGGAACGTCGAGGGACGGGGACCGACTCAGACTGTGCCGGTTCGGTGCAACTCCTGGATGCAGTCGTCGGCGTAGCCAAGCTCCTGCAAAATCATGTCCGTGTGTTGGTCAAGCGCGGGCACCGGGTCCATGCGAGGGGTGTCCTCCTGCGTGATGCCTGGGGGATACAGGGCGGGGATTTCACCGGCTGGCGTGGCGACCCGGGTCCAGCGCTTTCTCGCGACGAGTTGCTCGTGCGCCCAGACCGCCTGCATGTCGTTCATATGCGCGTTTGCAATCCTGGCCTCTTCGAGACGTTCAATGACCTGCCGCGCTGTCAGGGCAGTGAACGCTTCTTCGATGAGATGGCCGAGTTCGGCGCGGTTCTTGACGCGGCGGCTGTTTGAACAGAAACGCGCGTCGACCGCGAGGTCCGGCTTCTGGATCACCGTTTCACAGAACCTTTTCCATTCCCGCTCGTTCTGGAGGCCGAGCATGACGGTCTGGCCGTCGCCGGCCTTGAACGGACCGTACGGATAGATCGTCGCATGCGAGGCGCCGGCGCGGTTGGGAGGCGCCTTTCCGTCGATCGCGTAGTACAACGGGTAGCTCATCCATTCGACCATGCTTTCCAGCATCGATACATCGATGCGTCGGCCGCGTCCGGTCTTTCCGCGTTCGATGAGCGCCGCGAGAATGTTGGTGTAGGCGTACATGCCTGCCGCGATGTCGGCGATTGAGCAGCCTGCTTTCGCCGGCTCGCCTTCTGATCCTGTGATGCTGAGAAAGCCCGACTCACTCTGAATAAGCAGGTCATAGGCCTTCTTGTCGCGGTAGGGGCCGTCGAGCCCATAGCCGGAGATGTCGCAGACAATCAGTTTCGGGTAGCGTGCCTGCAGGGCGTCGTCATCGAGCCCGAGTCGCTGCGTGGCGCCGGGCGCGAGATTCTGCACGAACACGTCCGCATCGGCCAGCAGCCCATGGACGACTTCGATAGCGTCCGGCCGCTTTACGTCGAGCGTGATGCTTTCCTTCGAGCGGTTCGTCCACACGAAGTGCGACGCGAGACCGTGAACGCGCTCGTCGTAGTGGCGCGCGAAGTCGCCGGTGCCGGGGCGTTCGATCTTGATGACGCGGGCTCCGAGGTCTGCGAGTTGTCGCGTGCAGAACGGCGCCGCAATCGCATGCTCGAACGTAATGACCTTGATTCCTTCGAGAGGGCGCATGATCGGAAAGTCCTCGTCAGAACGAACGGGGCAGACCGAGGATATGCTCGGCGACATAGGAGAGAATCAGGTTCGTCGAGATCGGCGCAACCTGATAGAGCCGCGTCTCGCGGAACTTGCGTTCGACGTCGTACTCGCAGGCGAAGCCGAAGCCGCCATGGAATTGCAAACAGGCGTTCGCGGCTTCCCACGATGCGTCAGCGGCGAGCAGCTTCGCCATGTTCGCCTGTGCGCCGCACGGCTCATGCGCATCGAAGCGGCGCGCAGCCTCGAAGCGCATCAGGCTGGCCGCTTCGACATTGATGAACGAGCGCGCGATCGGGAACTGGACACCCTGGTTCTGTCCGATCGGACGTCCGAACACGACTCGATCCTTCACGTACCGCGAGACCTTGTCGACAAACCAGTAACCATCACCGATACATTCGGCCGCAATCAGCGTGCGTTCGGCATTCAGGCCGTCGAGAATGTACTTGAAGCCTTTGCCTTCCTCGCCAATCAGGTTCTCGGCGGGAATCTCGAGATTGTCGAAGAAGAGTTCGTTGGTCTCGTGGTTGACCATGTTAGGGATCGGGCGCACGGTCATGCCGTTGCCGATCGCATCCGCCAGATCCACGATAAAAATGGACATGCCTTCGCTCTTCTTCGCCACGTCGGACAGCGGTGTGGTCCGTGCCAGCAGGATCATCAGGTCGGAGTGCTGGATGCGCGAGATCCAGACCTTCTGACCGTTGATCATGTAACGATCGCCTTTGCGCACAGCGGTTGTCTTGATCTTCGTCGTATCGGTGCCGGTCGTCGGCTCCGTTACGCCCATCGACTGCAGCCGCAACTCGCCCGAGGCGATCTTCGGCAGATAGAGCGCTTTCTGTTCGGCTGAGCCATGACGCAGCAGCGTGCCCATGTTGTACATCTGGCCGTGGCAGGCGCCCGAATTGCCGCCGTTGCGGTTGATTTCCTCCATGATCACCGATGCCTCGGTGAGGCCGAGACCGGAGCCGCCGTATTCCTGCGGGATCAGCGCGGCTAGCCAGCCCGCCTTGGTGAGCGCGTCGACGAAGACTTCGGGATAGCCGCGCTCTTCGTCGACCTGACGAAAGTACCCGGCTGGAAACTTGCTACACAGGTCGCGGATGGCTTCGCGGATGTCCTGGAACGGGTCGGCTGCAGCATTCATGGTGTGAATTCCGGGTGAAGGGTTGGGTCAGGCGAGCACGGCGCGAGCCGACATCGTCAGGTAGCCCTCGTGGTCTTTTGCCCACAGATCGGTGGATTGGCCGTCGGCCGCGCGCCGGCCGCAAATGGCGAATGTGTTGCCAAGGAAGGTCGGCCTCACTGCCTTGAACGTGTATTCCCGCACGACCGCTTCAGGCGCGAAGCGCGCGACGGTGTCGAGCAACAGGGTGGCGATAAGTGGTCCGTGGACGACGAGGTCGGGATAACCTTCGATTTCGCGCGCGTAATCGCGGTCGTAATGGATACGGTGACCGTTCAAGGTCAGCGCGGAAAAGCGAAACAGCAGCACCTCGGTCGGCGCAATGATGCGTTCCCAATCGGGGCCGGCCGGCGCGGGTGTGGGCGCGGATTTCAGCTGCGGCTGCGGCTGGCCGGGTTGCGCGGGTTCGCGATAGACGATGTCCTGCTCTTCGCGGATTGCCGTGACGCCGTTCGTCCTGATTTCGTGCTCGAGGGTCACGAATGCGAGCCGGCCGCTGCGGCCTTCCTTGTGCTCGACGGACATGACACGCGAGACGCGCTCGGCGCTTGAACCGATGGTGAGCGCGGCGTTGAAGGTGATCCGGCCGCCCGCGGCCATGCGCCGCGGCAGCCCGAGGTCGGGGAGGAACCCGCCTTTCCGCGGATGGCCGTCGCTTCCCAGTTCCGCTTGCGGTGAGGGTGTCCAAAAATAGAGCCAGTGCCAGATTGGAGGCAGTGGATCGCCGCTACGGGGCGCTTCACGACAGTCGAGTGTGGCGCTGAGCGCGGCAGCCGGCGCAGGGGCAATGATGTCAGTGACGGTCTGAACCGACTGTGGATCCGGGGCGGGCGCTGGCGTAATCATTGGGGTCGTCTCCAGTGCTGGGTGGCCAGCACTTTCGAATTGGAATTAGACGACTCTATGTGAATGATCCGTACTCTGGAAATATCGGTTGAATGTGCCGGGCATAAGCGTATCCTATGGCGCTTCGCTTTCCGCAGGCTTCGATCATGGACATACGCCAGCTCCGTTATTTCGTGAACATCGTCGATTACGGGAGCCTCGGCAAGGCCGCGGAAAAGCTGTACGTCGCGCAGCCGTCGCTCAGCCAGCAGATCGCGAAACTGGAGGACGACGTTGGTGTTCCGCTGCTCATCCGCAGTTCGCAGGGCGTGAAACCGACCGCCGCCGGGCAGGCCATGTATCGGCATGCGCGTCTCGTCCTGCATCAGATGGAGCAGTTGCGTCAGGAGGTTCGGGAAGGTGTCGGGGCGGAATCGGGAACGGTTGCTGTCGGGCTGCCCACCACGATGGCGTCAATCCTGGCGATGCCGGTATTTGAGCGTGTCAGGCAGCGTTATCCGGGCATCCGGTTGCAGTTCTTCGAGAGCATGAGCGGCTACCTGAACGAGTTGCTCGCCAATGGCCGGCTCGATCTTGCGATACTGTTCCGTGATACGAATACACCGGGCATCAGTGCCTTGCCGGTGCTCGACGAAGAGCTGTATGTGATGGGCGAGCCTGGTGGCGCGGTGACGGGACGCTCGCGCACCTGCGCGCTGTCGGCGCTGACCGACGTACCGCTCGTGGCGCCTGGCGTGTCGAACGGATTGCGACTGCTGCTCGAACGCACCTTCGCTCGCGAGCAGGTGCCGCTGAATATCATCGCGGACGTCGATTCGCTTCCCATGTTGCTGTCGATCGCACAGTCCGGGGCGGCCTGCACGATTCTGCCTGCGTCGGCGCTTGCGCTGCGTGCGCCGGCAGATCGGCCCAGGATGCGTCGCCTCGTCGACCCGGTGATCCGTCGGCCGGCGAGCATTTGCTGGCCGAATGCGCTTCCTGTCAGTTCCGCATCGCTTGCGGTACGTCAGTGCATCTGCGAACTGATCGCGGAGCTTTGTTCGCGCGGCGTATGGACCGGCATCGAACTGCGTGACGCTTCGCCTGCTGCTGTCTGATTAAGCGGCTTTCGAACTGACATCACGCTCCCAGCCAGCGCACAGAAGGCCAGTCTCCGCGCTCAGGACCGTTACCAATGCCTACGTGGCGTTTGCGCTGATCGTTGTGGCGCTTGCCGTACTGAGCCTGTAACCGTCTTTCGCTTCGCGCGGAAACAGGAAGGCGGCATACGAGGCTTTCTCCGCGAAGAATCGCTCAGTACGCAGATGCTTTTGCCCCTCGTGCAGCGCAGAAAGTACAGATGCTACGGAAGGCAGTTCTGGGCTCATGCGATCGAGGACCGTTGTGATCCAGCAGGTATTGAACTGGATCCCGCGTTCGCCGCGAGGCGAGGCATCCACGACCACAGAGAAGGTGTAGGCCGCGGATTGAAAGATGCCGCAGGCGTCCCGATTTTCGGTGCAGGTCGTCCCTTGCCTGCTGTACCACTGCCACGTGGCAGGGCTTCGGTCGTTCATTCGAGTGTCGCGAAGGAGACGATGAGATCGACGCGCTCGCTGATCATTTTTTCCCGGGCTGCGTCCCCGTTGCTTGCCGCCGCGATTGCATATTCGAAGTCCCGGTGCTTCTGCAGTGCGTCGAACTGCGAACTGATGTACGTGCGCATTGCGGGATCCGCATGCAGTATTTCGTCGGCAATTTCGGAACGACCATCGATTAGAGTCAAAATGTCTTCAACATCATGGCTGTCCAGCGGGTCGTTATTTCCACGCGAGAGATAGGCCGCGAGCTTCGTGGCGAGGAAGTGTGCAGGGCGGACAATCTTGACCGTCACGCCTTCGCCGATATCATGGGGTTCGGCGCTTTCAAGCGCGTCCCGGTACCAACTGTTTCCGAACTTCAGGATTTCTGCGTCATCGGGCATGAAATCGACCCGCAGGCTATTCAGGAACATCGCGCAGATCGGCGCGTCATTGTCCAGTTGTTCGCGGAAGCCTTTTTCGCGCAGCTGCTCTTTCAGTTTTTCCCAGTGTGGATAGCTCAATACATGCACAATGAGGTCAACGTCATCCGTGTGCCTGACCTGTTGCCTCGTGTAGAGGTCGGTTAGCAAAAGAGCTGTCGTGCAGCCGCCGACGAATGCGACGTCCTGGCAGATTTCCGGTCCAATTGCTTTCGCGACAGCCCGAATCATCGTGATGTGATCGTCGACGGTAGCCATTTTCAGTAATTCAAGAGCTTATGTAGCTGCGTTATGGCGAGCTTGCGTTCGCGGGGCTGGCCGAGGCGAATCGAATCCACCACCGCAAGCAGTTTATAGAGCGTTTCGTCGTCACGGATTGCAGTGGTGACAGTTTTGTATAGCGGTTCCACCGCGAGCCCGAGTGTATCGCCATGCGGGTCGGGCCAGACCGGGAAGTGTTCTCCGGCGCTGCGAAGTATGCCCTGAAAAATGGGCGCTGTGAGTCCTGTCGGGATGCCTCGTGCCAGACCAAGTGTCTGCGCGGGGAATACGAACCTTATGCCATACGACAGGAATTCTTCGAGTCCTCGCCGATTGACGGCTGGACCGCTACCATGCCGGTTCGGTTTCGCGAGGCCGTTGGCGTAGCAACGCCCCAATGCGTTACTCACTTCGGATTTGCTGATGCCGATGGCACTCGACAGGCCTCGCACGCTATAGGGATCGAATTCGAGGTTCAGTTTAAGCGGACGCGCGTTGCCAGCTTCTTCTTCGAGTGCCTCGTGTATGTCGGCGATTGCCGCGTCGAGGTCGTCAGGCGGTTCCCCGGGGACCTCGCCGGCCGAGGCATGGGCTTGCCGCTCCAGCGCCGCGAGCTTGAGCAGAAGCACTACATCTTGACTTTTCATCATGGGCCCAAGATTGCCGTCCACAGTCCATGGACAATGGACGGATTTTTTCGTTCTTTTCTCAGCCTGTCAACCCTTGGGTGGAACATTAGTTGGTGCCGGCAGGCTGTCCACAGTCCACGGACCGGGGACGCAGTCACTGTGATGTTTCGCGCTTGTCAATACCCTATGCACTTCATGTGGTGCCGAGCAGTCGATCTGGTGTTGAGGCACCAGGCGGGACCGCCATGCTCCAGGCGATGGACAGGTTGTGGCGCTTGTAGCGATTTCGCTCGACCGGGACGTTGACCGCAGGGAGTCAGTGTCGCGGAAATGCTTACACGGTGCCTACACAGAATCC